>VAXM01000168.1 GCA_005883335.1 Actinomycetota bacterium | reverse complement strand
GATGCAGCAGCAGCTCTACTTCTCGCCGGACGATGAGGAGCTCGAGCCGGAACTGACCGTCATCTACACGCCGAACCTGAAGGCGGACGGCTACCCGGACGACCGCCTGATCGCCGTCGACCTCGAGCAGGGCGTCACGCGCGTCCTCAACTCGGACTACTTCGGCGAGTCGAAGAAGGGCGGCCTGCGGATGTGGAACAAGCTCGTCTACGACCGCGGCGGGATTCCGCTCCACGCCGGCTGCAAGATCATCCCAACCGAGCGCGGCAAGCGGGTCGGCCTGATCGTCGGCCTCTCCGGAACCGGCAAGACGACGACCACCTTCACGCGCCAGAACGGCTCGCTGCCGGTGCAGGACGACTTCGTCGCGTGGATGCCGAACGGCCGCGTCTACGCGACCGAGAACGGCTGCTTCGCCAAGACCTTCGGCCTCAACCCCGAGGACGAGCCGACGATCTACGGCGCCGTCACGCAGCCCGACTCCTACCTCGAGAACGTCTCTCAGCACGGCGCCGAGGTCGACTTCTACGACACGAACTACACGTCGAACGGCCGCGCGACCTTCCCGTTCTCGGTGATCGAGGCGGCCTCCGCCGACGAGATCGACGAGGCGCACTTCCTCCTGATCCTGAACAAGAACGAGAACATCGTCCCCGCCGTCGCGAAGCTCGAAGGCCCGCAGGCCGCGGCCTTCTTCATGCTCGGCGAGACGACGGGCACGAGCGCCGGCGGCGCCGATGAGGCGGGCAAGTTCATGCGCGTGCCGGGGACGAACCCCTTCTTCCCGATGCTGCACGACCTCCAGGGCAACCGCTTCCTCGAGCTGCTCGCGGAGCACCCGCTCGAGGTCTACGTCATGAACACCGGACGTGTCGGCGGGCCCGAGGACGACGAGCGCTCGCGCAAGGTGCGGATCAAGCACTCCTCCGCAATCGTGAAGGGAATCGCCGAGGGGACGATCGAGTGGCTGCGGGATCCCGACTTCGGCTACCTCGTCGCCTCGTCCGTGCCGGGGATCGACGACGCGGAGATCCTGCAGCCGCGGCGGCTCTACGAGCAGCAGGGCCGCGCGGACGAGTACGCGGCGCTGGTCGAGCGCTTCAAGGCCGAGCGCGTCGAGTTCCTGCAGAAGTTCCCGAGCCTCAGCGCAGAGATCATCTCCGCAGTGGCGTAGGCGTCTTGCCTTCGGCGGCGAAGTCGTCGCCGTGAAGCGGGAGATGGATCGGTTCCTGGCGAGCCCGGCTCTCTCGAAGTCGACGCGGCGCGCCTACGGCGTCGACGTGCGTGAGTTTGCGTGCTGGCTCGAGCGGAGACGACGTCGACGTGCGCGTGCTCGCCGACTACGCGGCCGAGCTCGGGCGCGCACGCCCACGCAAGCTTGCGCCCACGACGATCGGCCGGAAGCTCGCCGCGGTGCGCGCGTTCCTGCGCCACGCGCTCGGGCCCGAGCGCGTTCCCGACGCCTCGTTCGCGCCGCGCCGCCCGCGCCGGCTGCCCGACGCGCCGCGGCCGGAGGAGGTCGACGGCGAGCTCGCCGCGCTCGACGGCTCCTCGCCGCTCGCCGTCCGCAATCGTGCGCTCGTGGAGCTCGTCTACTCGGCGGGGCTCCGCTCCCAGGAAGCCGTCGACCTCGACCTCGCCGACGTCGACTTCGAGCAGGAGCTCGTCCACGTCCGCGGCAAGGGCGACAAGGAGCGGGTCGTGCCGCTCGGCGAGGAGGCGTCGCACCGCGTCGCCGTCTACCTGCGGCAGGCGCGTCCGGAGCTCGCGCGCGGGGCCGAGAACGCGCTCTTCCTCTCCACCCGCGGCCGCCGGCTCGACACGAGCACCCTCCGCCGGCTGCTGCCGCACCCACACCGTCTCCGACACGCGTTCGCGACGCACCTCCTCGAGGGCGGCGCCGACCTGCGCACGATCCAGGAGCTGCTCGGGCACAGCTCGCTCTCGACGACGCAGATGTACAGCCACGTCGACGCGGCCCGCCTCCGTCGCGTCTACGACAAGGCGCATCCGCGCTCCTGACCTCAGGGGTTTGACTTGGCCGCGTGCGTCCGGGCCTGCGCGTCGAGCGACTCCTCCGCGGCGCGGATATGGCCGAATGCAGCCCAGGCGTGCGCCGCGCCGCGGGGGATCTCGCGGTCGCGGAAATGACGCGCAGCCGTCCGGCAGTGCTTCGCGGCCTGTTCGAGCTCCTCGGCGGCCGAGTCGTAGAGGGCGGCCGCCTCGTCCGGCCCTTCGGGCATGAGCGAACACTAGAACGGCAGGCGTTCAGCCGTCGGAGGCGAAGGAAGAACGTCCGATGGCCACGCCGCGGGCCGATCCGGCTGCCGATCCCGAGGTCGAGGGCTTCCTTGCGCTGCTCGCGGCGCGGCGCGCGCCGAAGACCGTCGACGCATACCGCCGCGATCTCCGGGCCCTCGGCGACTGGCTGGGCGGCCCGCCTTCGAAGGCGACCTCCGAGGACCTCGAGCGCTGGCTCGCCGAGCTACGAGCGGCCGGCCTCTCTCCCGCGACGATCGCGCGCCGCGTTGCCGCCGTGCGCTCGTTCTTCCGGCATCTGATCCTGCTCGGCGCGCGGACGGACAGCCCGGCGGCCGCCCTCGAGCTTCCGCGCCGCCGACGCCGCCTGCCGCGAACGCTTTCCGCGGCCGAGGCACAGCGCCTGATCGAGGCCGCGCCGGGAACCACCCCGCGCTCCCTCCGCGACCGCGCGCTCGTCGAGCTGCTCTACGGAGCGGGCCTACGCGTGAGCGAGGCGGTCGGTCTCGGCAAGACGGACATCGATCTGGAACGGCGCCTCGTCGCCTGCACGGGGAAGGGCGGCAAGGAACGGGTCGTTCCCGTCGGCCGCCACGCCATCGACGCGCTGCGCCGCTACCTGGCCCACGGACGCCCGTATCTCGACCGCCGCCACCGCCCGGAGCTCTTCCTGAACGCGCAGGGAGGCGCGCTGACCCGCGCCGGGGCCTTCTTGATTCTCCGCCGCCTCGCCGAGCGCGCGGGGCTCGAGCCCGGGCGCGTTCACCCGCACCTGCTGCGCCACTCGTTCGCAACCCATCTCCTCGAGGGCGGGGCCGACCTGCGCAGCGTCCAGGAGATGCTCGGCCACGCGGATCTGGCCACGACCGAGCTCTACACGCACGTGAGCGACCGGCGCCGCCGCGATGTCTATTTCCGCAGCCATCCGCACGCGCGCCGCAACTAAGGCGTCGCTTGCGATGCCGACATAGAGGGTGCACGGGCTTCGCCCGTGTGCCCGTCTGGACGTTTCGAGCGAGTGACGAGGCGGAATCAAGAGGCTATGAGCCTCGATCCGCACGTGGCCGTGCTCCTGCTCTCCACAACCGCGGCCGGCTTGCTGATGTCGATCGCGGGGCTCCGGAAGAATGGTCTCGAATGGCGCCAGCGGCGGCGGATCTGCCCGTCGTGCGGCCGCGAGCTCCGCGGCCGCGCCTGCGCCTGTCGCTAGTCGCCTACCGAGCCCGCGCTTTCTTCTCCAGCCCTGCGGCGACCTTGGCGGCCGTCTCGCGCAGGTCGCGCTCCAGCGACTCCTCCTCGGCAATCCCCTGGAGCAGGACGACGGTGTCGCGCTGCGGCGAGCCGTTGCGGAGCGCGATCACGGCCAGGCGTCGCACCGCGGGGTTGTCGTCGGCGTTCGCCAGGGAGTGCAGCAGCGGCCGCACGGCGTTGATCTCGCGCGGGGCGTCGCGGGAGAGCAGCTCGAGCGAGAGCAGCGCCGAGCCGCGGCAGGCCGGGCTCTCGTCCTCGAGCCCGCGCCGCAGGAGATCCGTCTTCTGGCGGAACCGGAACTGGCCGATCGCCCGGTACGCCGCCGCCCGCTCGCGGTAGTCGGCCGAGCGCGCCGCGAAGTCCATCTCGTCAGCCCACTCGCGACGGAGGTCGGCAAGCTCGCGCTCGTTGCCGCCCTTTGCCAACTCGTCCGCGCGGGCGGCTGCCTCCGCGAGCGTCAAACCGAGGCCAGCGATCGCTCCGACGGGCCGACGTACTCCGCGGAGGGCCGGAAGAGCCGGCCGGTCCGCTTCTGCTCGAGGATGTGCGCCGACCAGCCGGCGACGCGCGAGCACGCGAACATCGCGGGCGCCAGCGGCGGCGGGATCTCGGCCACGTCGAGGACGATCGCCGAGTAGTACTCCACGTTCGTCGCGAGCACGCGCTCGGGATGCCGCTCCTGGAGCGCCTTCAGTGCGACCTGCTCGAGCTGTTCCGCGATCTCGACCTGCGGCGAGCCGAGCTCCTTGGCGGTCCGCTTGAGGATCCGGGAGCGCGGGTCCTCGGCGCGGTAGATCCGGTGGCCGAAGCCCATGATCCGCTTGCCGCTCGCGAGTGCCTCGCGGACCCAGCGCTCCGGATCGCCCATCCGTTGGACGTCCTCGAGCATCGGCTTCACGTACGCGGGCGCCCCGCCGTGGAGCGGCCCCGACAGCGCGCCGACGGCAGCCGAGAGAGCCGCGCCGCAGTCGGCGCCGGTCGACGCGA
>VAXM01000101.1 GCA_005883335.1 Actinomycetota bacterium | reverse complement strand
AGGGCGAGATCCCGAAGGGCCAGTACGGGGCGGGCATGGTGGAGATCTGGGACACCGGCACGTATGAGCTCGTCGAGGAGAAGCGCGACGGCGGGCTGACGGTCCGGCTGCGCGGCGAGAAGCTCGACGGGACCTGGGCGCTCGTGCCCGCAAAGCTCTCGGGCGATCCCAAGAACTGGCTGATCCTGCGCAAGCGCGAGGACGGAACCGGCTCTGCCCGCCGCGCCAGCTACAAGCCGATGCTGGCGACGCTCGAGGAAGAGAAGAGCATGCCGCGCGGCGAAGGCTGGGAGTTCGAGATCAAGTGGGACGGCTACCGGATCATCGCCCGGGTCGCCGGCGGCGAGGCCGAGCTGCGCACCCGCAAGGACCAGGACTACACGCAGCGCTTCGCCAATGTCGCGAAAGAGCTCGAGAAGGCGCTCAAGACTCCCGACGCAGTCCTCGACGGGGAGGTCTGCGCGCTCGACGAGGAGGGGCGGCCGAGCTTCTCCGCGATGCAGCAGGGAAAGCCGGGGACCCCGATCGTCTATTACGTCTTCGACCTGCTCGAGGTCGAGGGCGAGCCGGTCATCGATCTACCGCTTTCGGAGCGGCGGGCGCGGCTGCAGAAGCTCCTCGACGGCCGCAACCGCACGGTCAAGTTCTCCGAGTCGTTCGATGACGGGCGCGCGCTGCTGAAAGCCGCGAAGGAGCGTCGCCTCGAGGGGATCATGGGCAAGCGCCTCGACTCCCGCTACCTGCCCGGCAAGCGCACGCGCGACTGGCTCAAGTTCAAGACGCACGGCGAGCAGGAGTTCGTGATCGCCGGCTACACGAAGGGCAAGGGCAGGCGCGAGTGGTCGTTCGGGTCGCTCGTGCTCGGCGCTTACGGGGACGACGGTCTCGAGTACGTCGGCAACGTCGGCACCGGCTTCGACGACGCGGAGATCGAGGAGCTCCTGAAGAAGCTGCGCCCGCTCGAGCGCAAGGACGCGCCGTTCGCCGAGCCGCCGAAGATGCCTCGCGTTCGCAAGGGGGATGTCGTCTGGGTCGAGCCGAAGCTGGTCGCCGAAGTCGAGTTCGCCGAGTGGACCCACGACGGCCGGCTGCGCGCGCCCGCCTACCTCGCGCTGCGTGAGGACAAGGACGCACGGGAGGTGCACCGCGAGCTACCGGGCGAGGTGCCGACCTCGATCCCGGACGTGATCCGCAAGGGCAACCGCGTGCTGCGCCTCTCGAACCTCGACAAGCCCTTCTGGCCGGAGGAGGGGATCACGAAGGGCGACCTCCTCGCCTACTACCGCGACGTCGCCGCGGTGGTCGTGCCGCACATCCGCGACCGGCCGTTCACGATGAAGCGCTACCCCGACGGCTGGCAGGGAAAGTTCTTCTTCCAGAAGGACAAGCCGCAGGGGATGCCCGACTGGATCCAGACGCTGAACATCGAGGTCTCGACTCGCGAGACGCCGCGCCGGCGGCGGCGCATCGACGCGCCGCTCGTGAACGACGAGCTCTCGCTGCTCTGGATGGTGAACATGGCCTGCATCGACCTCAACACGTGGTACTCGAGGGTCGACAAGCTCGACCGGCCGGACTTCGTGCTCTTCGACCTCGATCCGTCACCGGACGTCGGCTTCCGCGAGACCGTCCAGGTTGCGCTTTTAGTGAAGGAGGCCCTCGACGCGCTCGGGCTCGTCTCGTTCTGCAAGACGAGCGGGGCCGACGGCATCCACGTGCTCGTCCCAGTGGAGCGGCGGCACACCTACGACGACACGCGCCAGTTCGCGGAGATCGTGGCGGGCGCGCTGGCGGCGACTCACCGCGGGCTCGTCACGACCGAGTGGACGAAGTCGAAGCGTCGTGGTGTGTTGATCGATGCGAACCAAAACGGCGAGGGCAAGACGATCGCCTCGGTCTACTCCGTGCGCCCCAAAGAGGGCGCGCCGGTCTCGACGCCGCTGCGCTGGGAGGAGGTCGACGAGTCGCTCGACCCAGGCACGTTCACAATGGACGTGGTGCGAAAGCGGATCGCCGACCACGGCGACCTGTTCGAGGGCGTGCTGAAGACCCGCCAGTCGCTGACGAAAGCGCTCAAGGCGCTTCAGTAGTTCTTTACCGGTCTGCGTCACGATTTGCGCGTGCGCTGGTTGTTGCTGGCACCCCTGGCACTGCTCGTCGCCGGATGCGGCGGGAGCCGCGTTGCACCGTCAGCCGGAGCAGCTACCCCTTCGTACGGACGCTGCCAGCCGAGTGCATCCCCCACCATCGTTGTCTGCGGCTACCCGATCCGCGGGAGCAACCGGTCGTCAACGATCTGGCAACGGGCCGGCGGACGGCTCCAGCGGATCGCAGGGCCGGCGCGGATCGCAATGGACGGCATCCCGCCGAAGCCGGTGAAGGGCGCACGGCCGATCGGCTTTTGGATCCCCGAAGATATGTCTCGGTCTCCCGACGGTCGGATGCTGCTCGCTCAGTGGTCAGGCGAATGTGAGAGCCAGACGGCCTACTTCGTCTCGATAGCGGACGGCAAGGTACGCGGGATCTTCGGCGCGAGCGACTCGACTGGGCACGGATGGACGAAGGACGGACGCGCGCGGGTGCGACTCGATTACTCGATCTTTGCGAAGAACCGCGTACGTGTTCGCGCCGGGATGTACGACGTCGATCCGCTGACGTTGAAGCGAACCCTCGAGAAACGGGTTCCTCAGCGTCCGCACTGCTGATTCGGCCTTCGGCGCCATAGTTCGTCGCGAAGCTGATCGTGCAGCCCGATCCGTACGAAACGCGGATGCGCGCTCACGGTTCCATCGGCCGTAAAGCCGCTCGAGCAGCTGTCACTCGCCGGGTCGAGGGTGCCGCAGTTGGACTTGCGTCACAGGTCGCGGCGCGTGAAACCGAAGGCTGCGACGGCGATGACGAGGAGGAGGTACGCGGCCGCCCAGAGGCGGACCGAGTTGCCGCCGGTGTAGGCGCCGCCGAACGGGCCTAGTTCGAGCAGGAAGCCGGTGAGGCCGGTGGTGTCGGAGGTGAGCTGGCGCAGGCCGTCCTGGTAGAGCGCCTCGAAGGGCAGCAGCCACGCCGCGATCTTGGCCGCTCGCTCGAGCTGGTGCGAGCTGAGCTCGTGACCGACCGTCCCGAGGAGGCCGGCGACGAGGCCGGCGCCGAAGATCATGAAGACCGCGATCCCGTTTGCGGTCGAGGTCAGGAAGACCGAGCCGAGGAGCGACAGCGCCGCGACTACCGCCACCGCGGCGGCCAGCTCGACGCCCGGTACGACGACGTGGTCCGGCCACCAGTGCCCGGTCAGGCCGGTGATCAGCATCGTCGCGACGTAGACGGCGCCCACGTAGGGCGCGCAGACCGCGACCGCGCCGAGCCAGCGGGCGACGAGCAGCGTCACACGCCCGACCGGGCGGACGATCAGCGGCTGGAGCAAGCCGCGCTCCGCATCGCCTCGCACCACGCCGAGCGTGAGGAAGATCGCGAGCACGACGCCGAGGAAGAGCGTCCCGAACATCGAGAGCCCGAAGATGGTCGCGCCGGCGAAGGCGCGCGCATCGATCCCACTTCCGACAGGTGGCGAGATGTTCGCGATGTTCTGGAAGAGGAAGTGGTTGGCAAGCCAGAAGAGGACGAGGAAGCCGACGGTCAGCAGCAAGACGACCGCGAAGACTTTGCGCCGCAGCGCTTCGCGGAGCCCGTAACCCGCGATCGTCAGCACCGAGCTCACGAGGTCTCTCCTCCGACTGCTTCGAGGTAGGTCTCCTCGAGCGTCGAGGTCAGGACGCGGACGCCGTAGACCTTGCGGCCGGCTGCAACGAGCTCGCCGACGAGCCGCGGCGTCTCTTCGCGAGAGGCGCCCTCGAAGAGCCTGGTGCCGTCGTCGGTCTCGATCTCCACCCCGCGGGAGCGCGCGAGCTCCGCAGGCGAGCCCTCGGCGACGAGCCGCCCGCGCAGGAGGATCGCGACCCGGTCGCAAACGAGCTCGATCTCGCTCAGCAGGTGTGAGTTGAGCAGGACGGAGATCCCGCGGCTGCGAAGCTCCTCGAGCAGCTCGCGGACGGTGCGGCGACCAACAGGATCGAGCGCGCTCGTCGGCTCATCGAGGAGCAGGAGTGGCGGCGAGCCGATCAGCGCCTGCGCGACGCCGAGCCGCTGTTGCATGCCCTTCGACATCTCCTCCACGCGGCGGCCCCGTGCGTCGGCCAGGCCGACCAGCCGTAGCAGCTCGTGCCGCTCGTTCGCGCCGCCGGTCGATGCGGTCAGCTGCTGGTGGAGCTGCAGCACCTCGTCGGCGGAGTACCAGCCCGGGAACCGGAAGAGCTCCGCGAGGTAGCCCACCGACCGGCGCGCCTCGCGCGAGCCGGCGGCCAGCCCGCAGATCTCGGCCGAGCCGCGGGACGCGCGGACGAGGCCGCAGGCGATCTTGACGAGAGTCGACTTTCCGGCGCCGTTGGGGCCGAGCAGCCCGACCAGCTCGCCCTCGCGAACCTCGAGATCGACCCCGGCGAGCGCCTCGACCGAGCCGTAGCGCTTCGCGAGGCCGCGAACGGCCAGGGCCGCGGCCATTCCGGAAACTTACGTGTGCGGGGCGATGAACTTGACGTAGTACCCCAGCTCGTCGAAGCCGAGCCGCCGGTAGAGCTCCTTTGGCCAATCCTCGTAGTCGGCGACGAGGAAGACGAACTCCGCGCCGTGCTTCCGCGCCTCGGCGATTGCGGCCAGCACCACGGCGCTTGCGTAGCCGCGCCCGCGGTGTTCGTGCAGCGTGCCGACGTCCTCGACCTGCGCCTCGGTGCCGTCCTGGTAGAGGTCGGTGTAGCTGACGACCTCCCCGTCGACGACTACTGCGAAGAAGCGCGCCTGCACTCGGCGGCCGATCAACTCCTTCCCCGCGAAGAGCTGCGCCATGATCTCCGGGCTTGCCCAGGGCTGGCCCGTGACGACCTGATGCCGCGCGGCGCGCAGCGCCGGCTCCTCCACTTCCGTGACGAGGCTGAGATCGCCCGTGCGCTCGGGTTCCCGCAGCTGCGCCATGACGACCACCCGATTGATCCGCCAGCCGCGCTCCTTGAAGTACGGAACCACCCGCTCGCCGAGCTCCGGGTCCGGGACGAAGACCATCCGCCGTCCGAGTCGCTCGGCCTCTTCACGGACCGTCTCGGGATCGGTCTCGCGTTCGACCCGCAGGAAGTTGGAGTCCAGGCGCCGCGGCAGGTTGTCGTCGAAGACGGCCGTGCCGACCGAAGAGCTCTCCGTGCGCTCGCCGGCCATGTCGGCGCGATCGAGGAATGCGTAGGCCCTTTCGACGTGGCTATCCATCGCCGAGCCTCTGCGGGTGGCCGAGCATGCCGAGCTCGGCGATGTCGCGGCGGAAGAAGAGTGAGACGGTCCAGTCGACCACGACCCGCAGCTTCCGTGAGAACAGGGGCAGCTGGTAGAGGTGGTAGCTCCGGGTGACGAACCAGCCGGGGAAGCCGGTCAGGAGCACACCCATCACGTCTGCAATTCCCTTGTAGCGTCCGAGCGTGGCGACCTGCCCGAGCATCCGGTAGCGGTACGGCTGCGGGTCGCCGCGGAGGTTCTTCGCGAGCCGCCGGGCCTGGCGCAGTGCGTGCTGCGAGGTCGGTGGGTCCGGCTCGGCGCTCGCCTGGTTCGGGACGCGCGCGCAGTCGCCGAGCGCCCAGACGCGCTCGTGGCCTTCTACGCGTAGCGTGGCGTCGGTTCGAACGCGCCCGCGCTCGTCGAGCGGCAAGCCGAGCTGCGCGAGCTGCGGGCTCGCCTTGACGCCCGCCGTCCAGACCAGCGTGCTCGCCGGGATCCGCTCGCCGTTCGAGAGCGTCGCGGCGTGCTCCTCGACTGAGTCGAGCGTCGTCTCGACGTGAATCTCGAAGCCGCGGCGCGTGAGCTGGCGGGCCGCGTACTCGCCGAGCCTGGTCGGAACCTCGGGGAGAATCTTGGGCGCCGCGTCGACGAGCACCCAGCGCTGCGGGGCTCCTTTCAGCTCGGGGTAGTGGCGGAGCGCGTCGCGAACCAGGTCGGAGAGCTCAGCGAACGCCTCGACCCCCGCATAGCCGGCGCCGACGAAGACGAAGCCGAGCTCGCGGCGTCGGTGCTCCTCGTCGTGTGTCGCCGCGGCTGCCTCTAGCCGCCGAAGGACGTGGTTGCGAAGGTGGATCGCGTCGGCGAGCGACTTGAACCCGAGGCCGTGCTCGGCCAGGCCGGGGATCGGCAGCGTGCGAGAGATCGCGCCGAGCGCCAGCACGACGTCTCCGTAATGGACGTCGATGCGCTCCTCGCCCGTGTCCACGTGGACGGTATGGCTGTCGGGGTCGAGACTCGCCGCCTTTCCGAGCAGGAGTTCGGCGTGCGGGCACATGAGCCGCAGCGGGACGACGACGTGCCGAGGCTCGAGCGTTCCCGACGCGGCCTCGGGGAGCAACGGTGTGAAGAGCATGAAGTTCTCGGGGCTGACGATCGTCGCGCCGCGCTCGCCGAGCAGACGCGCAACGTAGGCGCCGGCGAAGCCTCCGCCCACGACCAGCGTCCCGCCTCGTGCCTCCCGTGCCGCCACGGCTCTACTATCGCGCGGTGGCGGCGGTTCAGGTCGCAGTGATCGGCAGTGGTCGCGAGCACGAGGGCCGCGCCGAGGAAGTCGGTCGCCTGCTCGCCGAGCGCGGCTGCACGGTGGTCACGGGCGGAGGCGGCGAGGTGATGGCCGCTGCGTCACGCGGGGCCAAGGCCGCGGGCGGAACGACGATCGGGATCCTGCCGAGCGAGCGCCGCGAGGACGCGAACGAGTGGATCGACCACGTGGTCGTGACCGGGATGGGCCACGCGCGCAACCTGGCGGTTGCCGCATCCGGCGACGCCGTGATCGCGGTCGGCGGCAGCTGGGGCACGCTTGCGGAGATCGGCTTCGCCTCGCGTCTCGGGCGGCGGGTGGTCATCGTCGAGCCGGGTCTGGCGGTCGAGGGCATCGCTCGCGCATCGTCGCCGGAGGAAGCGGTCGAACTCGCGCTGAGCTCGCTCTAGGCCCCGTTGGTTTCCCGTTCCGCTTCGTACTTGCGAGCCCATTCTCGAAACTCGTTCCAGCGCTCGAACCGGGGTCAGGTCTTGCAATCGAGCACCGCGTCTGTCGGTCGCACCGGGTTGCCGGAATGCAAGACCTGACCCCGAAAATCTGAGGAGGGACGCTTACGGTGAGTCGCCGAGCATGGAGACCACGCGCTTGAAGAAGGCTGCCTTCTGCGCCGCGTCCATTCCCCGCGCCTTGAGATGCTTGTATTCGGCCTGCAGCGCTTCGTCCGAGAGGATCAGCTCCCAGGCGCGGCGATGATGCGCATCGCCCTTCGTCCCGGGTTTTGTGAGGACGATGTCCAGCTGCGGCGGCCCGGGCAGGCGGAAAGCCGCCCAGTCGTCTCGCCAATCCTCCTCGTAGAGCGGCGGATACGCGCTGCGGAGGCGATCCGCCGCGTCGGCAACGTTCTGGACGAGGACGACCAAGTCGACGTCGTGGCCGCCATAGCGTCCTAGGAGCGTGCTCCCGGACACCGAGGTTTCGGCCTCGGACACCAGCTCGCGGATTCGCGCCGTGTGAGACGTGACGAGCGCCTCGACGTCGGCGTGCGAGAGCTCCGGCACAGGGCGAGGCCTACGTGCGGAGCAGCGGGCGCGTGAGGCAGGTTGGGCCGCCGTCGCCCTTCGAGAGCTCTCTGCCCTCGTAGACGAGCACCTCCACGCCTGCCGTCTCCAGTCGGCGCCTCGTCTCCGGGTTACCGTCCACCGCGAGGGCGACACGCGGAGCCAGGGCGAGGACGTTCGCCCCCATCGAGTCGAACTCTTCGTCCGGCACCGGGACGATCTCGATGCCTCGCTCCTCAAGCAGTTCGGCCAGGCGTACGGGCAGGAGCGGTGGATAGGCGACGACCAGGTCGTCCGCGAGGGGGCTGAGCAGCGACATCAGGTGCATGACCTCCTCGCGGCCGCGCCAGTTGGGGAGATCGAAGGCCAGCACCTCGACATCCGGCAGCAGCTGCTCGACCGCCGAGATCCCCTCCGAGCTCGTCCGATAGCCGCGGCCGGCGAGCAGTGTGCGTGCGTCGAGCCAGCAGAGATCGCCGCCCTCGGCCCACTCCGTTCCGGAGAGACGGCCGGCGATCGGTACCCCGGCGCGTTCGAGGTCCTCGCCAAGCGAAGTCGGCTCGGCGCGCCTGATCTCCTTGCCCGGGTTCAGCAGCAGCGCGCCGTCGTCCGACACGAGGGCGGGGTCGTAGGTGTAGATCGCGTCCGGGTTGCCCTCGGCCGGAGACTCCGCGAGAACAACTTCCGCGCCCGCAGCTTCGAGGATCCCGCAGAACGCCTCGTGCTCCCGCACGAGTACGGCCGGATCCGGCTCGGCCCGCCAGCCGCAGTTCTGCCAGCCGTGCAGGTCCTCCGCGTGAGGCGCGCGCACGAGAACGCGGCGCAGCGGCCCCGTCATCGACTGGCTCCCGTAGAGCTTCGGTTCGACCTTCACGCGGTCAGCGTAACTTCCGCCAGCCGTCTTTCCAGGAAGGCGCGCTCTGCCGGCTGCGTTGCGAGCTCAAGCGCCCGCCGGTAGGCCTCGGCCGCCTCGTCGGCGCGGCCGAGCCGTCGGAGCAGGTCGGCGCGCGCCGAATGCAGGTGACGGTACTCGTCGAGCCCCTCGATCCCGTCGATGAACTGCAGCCCGCGTTCGGGCCCCTCTGCCATCGCGACCGCGACCGCTCGGTTCAGCTCGACAATCGGCGACGGAGCGACCGCGGCCAGCCGACCGTAGAGCGCCTCGATTTGCGGCCAGTCCGTCTCCTCCTCGAAGTGCAGCGACGCGATCGCGGCCTGCAGCTGGTACGGGCCCGGCCGCCGACGTCGCATTGCGCGATCGAGCACCCGGCGACCCTCCTCGATCCGTCCGCGGTCCCACAGCGAGCGGTCCTGGTCCTCGAGGAGCACGAGCGCGCCGTCTGCGTCGATCCGAGCCTCCCGCCGCGCGTCGTGCAGCAGCATCAGCGCGAGCAGCCCGTGCGCCTCCGGCTCGTCCGGCATCAGCACCGCGAGAATCTTCCCGAGCCGGATCGCCTCCTCGCAGAGCTCGCCGCGCGGCGGCGGCCCGTAGCCCTCGTTGAAGATCAGGTAGACGACGGCCAGAACCGCCCGCAGCCGCTCCGGCAGCAGGTGGTTCGGCGGGACGCGGAACGGGATGCCGGCGTCACGGATCTTCCGCTTCGCACGAACGAGCCGCTGGGCCATGGTCGGCTCCGGGGCGAGGAAGGCGCGCGCAATCTCCTCGGTCGTCAGGCCGCCGAGAGACCGAAGCGTCAGCGCGACCTGCGCCTCGGTCGCGAGCGCCGGATGGCAGCACGCGAAGATCAGGCTCAGCCGTTCGTCTGGGATCACGTTCTCCTCCTCCGGCTCGCCCGGCTCCAAAGCGGCGAGCAGCTCCGTCTTCGCACGCAGCGTGCGGTCGCGGCGAATCCGGTCGATGGCCCGGTTCCGCGCCGTTGTCAGCAGCCAGGCGCCTGGACGTTCGGGCGCCCCGGTGACCGGCCACCGCTCGAGCGCGATCGCAACGGCGTCCTGAAGGGCGTCCTCGGCGAGGTCGAAGTCGCCGAGGACGCCGATCAGGCTCGCGAGCACGCGCCCCCACTCGGCGCGGAAGACGCTCTCGAGCTCGCTCAGTGCTCGACCACCGGCCGCACCTCGATCGCTCCGCCGTTCCGGGCTGCGGGGATCTTCGAGGCGAACTCGATCGCCTCGTCGATGTTCGCGCACTCGACGAGGTAGAAGCCGCCCAGATACTCCTTCGTCTCCGCGAACGGCCCGTCGGTCGTGAGGGTCTCGCCGTCGTTGACGCGGACGGTCGTCGAGCTCGAGAGCTCGCCGAGGTCGGCGCCGCCGCGCGTCTCCGGCCTCTCGCCGAGCGCCATGTACTCGTGCATCTGCTTTTCCCGCTCCTCCTGGCTGAGCTGCTCCCAGCCATCACCGGAGCCGTAGATCAAGAGCGCGTACTGCACGTCTCCTCCTTCGGTCGCTTACGAGGGTACGACGAACGGGACCGGCCGCGATCGACACCCGTTGACACGGTGCGGCGACGGTGACAGGGTCAGTCCGAGGCAACCGACGAGGAGCGCATGCCGCCTGTTCCGAGACGTGTTGCTGCGGCGATCCCCGGCGCTAGGCGCTGGGAAGGCCCACGCCCTCCGCCGTCCCATCCCATCCGAGGCAGGACCGGGAAAGAAGGAGGCACAACATGGCAACAATCGAGACGAACGACGTCGAGGCCGTAGGCGTCACCACCGAAGAGATCATCGAGCAGCTGATGCCGATGATCCGGGCCAGGCCGGCAATCATCGGGGAGGGCGAGCCGCTCGGCCTGGGCTGGCTGCGCGACCTCCCGGATTTCCGGGATTACACCCCCGAGAGCGAGACGATCAAGCCGCAGCTCGAGGAGATCGGCGCGGCGGATGCCGAGGCGGTTTCGATTCCCGCCACCGTCGACCTGCGGCAGTACTGCTCGCCGATCGAGAACCAGGGCTCGCTGGGCTCGTGCACCGCGAACGCCGCCGTCGGGCTCGTCGAGTACTTCGAGCGACGAGCGCACGGCCGCTTCATCGACGCGTCGAGGCTCTTCCTCTACAAGGCGACGCGTGACCTGCTCCACTGGACCGGCGACACGGGCGCGTACCTCCGCTCGACGATGGGCGCGCTCGCGCTCTTCGGCGTCCCGCCGGAGGAGTACTGGCCGTACCAGATCGCATCGTTCGACGTCGAGCCGTCGTCGTTCTGCTACTCGTTCGCGGGGAACTACAAGGCGATCTCGTACTACCGCCTCGACCCGAGCGGCACGCCGCCGGCGACGCGGTTGGCGCGCATCAAGGCCAACCTGGCCCGCGGACTGCCGCCGATCTTCGGGTTCACCGTCTACAACTCGATCTCGCAGGCCGCGACGACGGGACGCATCCCGTTCCCGGGGGCCGGCGATCGGGTGATCGGCGGGCACGCGATGCTCGTGGTCGGCTACGACGACAACCTCAGGATCACGAACACGACCAGCGGTGCCAGCACGATCGGAGCGCTGACCGTGCGCAACTCGTGGGGCTCGGCGTGGGGTGACCACGGCTACGGCTACCTGCCGTACGACTACGTCACGCAGCGTCTTGCGGTCGACTTCTGGTCGCTCGTCAAGGAAGGCTGGACCGACACCGCGCCGTTCAAGGAGTAGCGCGGAGAACGGTTACGGGTTCGCGGGAGGGCCGCCGCAGCGGCGGCGGCTCTCTTGCGCGCCCATCTGCGCCTTCATTCGGGCGGTGCACTTGACGCGGTGCGGCGAGTGGGCCTTCGTCGGGCCGCTCGTGCCGGTGGAGCTGGAGCCGGCTCCGAACACGCCGAAGCTGAGCAGTGCCAAGAGGACGAGCAGCAGCGCCACAGCGAAATCTTACGCTCGGTCGAGCATCCGCCCGAGGAGCAGCAGGGCTCCCGCCTTGTCGAGCGGCTCGTTCAGATTGCCGCACTTCGGGCTCTGAACGCAGGACGGGCAGCCGTGGTCGCAGGGGCAACCGTCGAGGAGTTTCGCCGTGTCCTCGACCCAGCCCTCGAACGCCTCGAAGCCTCGCTCGGTGATCCCGACGCCGCCCGCGTGGCCGTCGTACACGAAGATCGTCGGCGCGCCGGTCTGGAAGTGGAGGTTCGTCGAGAGGCCGCCGATGTCCCAGCGGTCGCACATCGCCCAGAGCGGGAGCAGCGCGATCAGGGAGTGCTCGGCGGCATGCAGCGAGCCGAGCAGCCGCGGCTCCCGCTCGATTCCTTCCAGCATCCACGGCTCCGGGACGAACCAGATCGCTTCGGTCTCGAACTCGGTCTGAGGCAGCTCGAGCGCGACCAGCTCGATGCTCTCCTGCGTCTGGATCGACTTCTTCTGGTAGCCGACGACCTGCTCGGTGACGACCACGCGGCCGAACGAAAGATCGACTCCCGCGTGGCGGCCCGCACGGGCTGCCTCGATGATCGCCGTCGAGGTCTCTTTCTTCGCCTGGGTGTAGTAGTCGCCCTTGAACGGCTCGACGACCGCGGTGCGTGCGTTGAGGTCGAGCTCGCGCACGCGGTAGCTCGCGCCGAGGTGGAGGTAGACCGCGCCCTCGTGCACGGTCGAGTAGGCGCGCTCCTGCTCGACGATCCCGAGCATCGTGCCGGTCGAGCCTTCGACGATCGTGAAGGCCTCCGGCCCCGTCGAGCGGAGGGACACACGCGCGGCCGGGTAGTCGCGACCCGCCCAGACGTAGCCGGCCTTCGTCAACTGCAGCTCCGGCAGCACCGCCGCGCGCTCGAGTGCCGCATTGCCCAGCAGCTCGCGGTCGGCGTCGTCGAGAGGCGCTTCGAAGGCGGCCGCCAGGACGTGCCCGTCGAGGACGCGCGGGTTCTCGTGGTCGAGGATCGCCGCCTCGACGCGACGCTCGAGCAGCGTCTCGGGCTCGCGCATGAAGTACTGGTCGAGCGCGTCCTCGCTTGCGACGAGCACCGCCAGGCCATGGCCGCGCCGCCCAGCCCGTCCCCACTGCTGCCGCAGCGAGGCGACCGTCCCCGGGAAGCCGACCGAGAGAACGCAGTCCAGCAGGCCGATGTCGATTCCGAGCTCGAGCGCGTTCGTCGCCGAGACGCCGAGCAACTCGCCCTCGAGCAAGCGCCGCTCGATCTCGCGCCGCTGCGCCGGGGTGTAGCCGGCGCGGTAGGGCGAGAGCCGCGAGTCGTCGCCGAGGCGGTCCGCGGTGAAGCGGTGGATCAGCTCCGCGGCGCGGCGGCTCTTGGCGAAGCAGAGCGTGCGCAGGCCGCGCGTGACGAGGTCGGCCATTAGCCGCGACGCCTCGCCGAGCGGGCTCGCGCGTAGGCCCAGTTCCTCGTCGGTGAGCGGCGGGTTCCAGAGTGCGACCGTGCGCTCGGCCCGTGGAGCGCCGTCAGCGCCGATCACGGTCGTCTCCGCTCCGGTCAGCGAGCGGGCCAGCTCGCCGGGGTTCGCGATCGTCGCCGAGGCCATCAGGAACTGCGGCTCGGCGCCGTACACGCGCGCGAGCCGGCGCAGCCGCCGGAGGACGTTCGCGACGTGCGAGCCGAAGACGCCGCGGTAGACGTGCGCCTCGTCGACGATCACGTACGCCAGGTTCGTGAGCACGTCGCCCCAGCGGTCGTGGTGCGGCAGCACGCCGACGTGGAGCATGTCCGGGTTCGAGAGGATCACGTTCGCCCACTTGCGCACCTGCCAGCGGCGCTCGGCCTCGGTGTCGCCGTCGTAGATCGCGGCGCGCAGGCGCGGCAGGCGGAAGGAACTAAGGGAACGCAGCTGGTCCTGCGCGAGCGCCTTTGTCGGGTACAGGTAGAGCGCACGCTGCTTGGGCTCGCGCGCGAGCGCGTCCAGCACTGGGAGGTTGAATGCGAGCGTCTTGCCGCTGGCGGTGCCCGTCGTGACGATCAGGTGCCGCCCACGGGCCGCCGCCTCCCAGGCCTCGGCCTGGTGCGTGTACAGCTGGTCGATTCCCTGAGCTGCGAGCGCCTCGTGTACGCGCGGGTGGAGCTCGTCAGGCAGCGGCGCCGTCTGCGCGTCACGTGCGGGCTCCGTGCCGAGATAGGCAAGCTCCTCGCCTTGCAGGAAGTCTGTCGTGACGCTCATCGCCGCGCCCGCAGCGCGATGACGTGTGGGTAATCCCGGCCCTCGGGCTCCTCGACGCGCTCGAGGACGAGCCCCGCGTCGAGGAACGTCTGGAGGAAGAGGCCGAGCGGTAGATGTGTCGCGCCGACCTTCGAGCGGATGCCCTCGCTCCAGATCCCGGGCGCCTCGGTCCGGTACGAGGTGTCGCGGTAGCCGGGGGAGAGCTCCGGGACATCGCGGTCGTGCACGAAGGCGTGCGGCCCTACGAAGCAGGGGTGGACGCCGAGATAAACGAGCGGGCCTGCGGCGCGCAGCACCCGAGCGGTCTCGTGTATCACCGTGGCGAAGTCGTCGACATCCGTGTGCGTGAACATCGAGACGACGGTGTCGAAGCTCTCGTCCTCGAACGGGAGCGCCGCCGCGTCGACCTCGAGCACCTCGATCCCGCGAGCCCGGGCGAGCTCGAGCTGGGCGCTGGAGATGTCGACCCCGGTCACCGTCCACCCGCGTTCGGCGAAGGCCACGGCGTGCGCCCCGCCGCCGCACCCAAGGTCGAGCAGCCGGCCCGGTCCTTCGCCGAGCAAGCGGAGAACGACTTCGCGCGCCGAGAGCCCAAGGTGGGTCGTCGCGAACTCGGCGTCGTACCACGCCGCAACGTCGTCGTAGCGCGCTCCGCCCATGCGCCGATGCTAGCCTGGCCCGACCGGGGTGCCCTACGGGGCTGAGATCACACCCGTCGAACCTGATCCGGTTAGGACCGGCGAAGGGAGCCAATGACAATTCAACGATGCTTGACGATTGCCGGGTCGGATTCCGGCGGCGGTGCCGGGATCCAGGCCGACCTGAAGGCCTTCGCGGCTGCGGGCTGCCACGGGATGAGCGCGATCGTCGCGCTGACCGCGCAGAACACGACCGGGGTCACGGGGGTGCACGAGGTGCCCCCCGATTTCGTGCGCGCGCAGCTCGAGGCGGTCTTCGACGACCTCGGCGTCGACGCGGCCAAGACGGGGATGCTCTTCTCGGCGCCGCTGATCGAGACCGTGGCCGATTTCCTCGAAGAGCATCCGGTGCCGCTCGTCGTCGATCCGGTCCTCGTAGCGAGCTCGGGCGCCCGGCTGCTGCAGGAGGACGCCGTCGAGACGCTCGTCGAACGGCTCTTCCCGCTCGCGACCGTCATCACGCCGAACCTGCCCGAGGCGCACGCGCTCGCCGGGGAAGGCACCCCCTACGAGCTGGCCGAGCGGCTGTACGCGCTCGGCGCCCGCGCGGCGATCGTCACCGGCGGCCACGGCGACGAGCCGGTCGACCACCTCTTCGACGGCGAAGAGCACGTCGAGATCCCGGTCGTGCGGCACCGCATCCAAGCCACGCACGGCGCCGGCTGCACGCACTCCGCGACGCTTGCCGCGCTCCTCGCCCGCGGTGAGAGCCTGGAGGCCGCCGCCCGCGGAGCCGCGCGGGCTGCTTCGCGGGCCGTGGCGCAGGGCCTGGCCGATCTCGGCGCGGGCGAGGGTCCGGTCGACGTCATCGGCCTGAGGGGCGCGGCATGAGCCTGCGGACAGGGGCCGACCTGCGGACGATCCGCGAGCGCAAGCCGCTCGTCCACCAGATCACGAATTACGTGGTCATGAACGAGACGGCGAACGCGACGCTCGCGCTCGGTGCGTTGCCCGTGATGGCTCACGCGCCGCAGGAGGTCGAGGAGATGGCCTCCGCCGCCGGCGCGCTTGTGCTCAACATCGGCACGCTCTCGGAGCCCTGGATCCACGGGATGCTGCTAGCCGGCGCTGCGGCCAACCGGGCCCGAGTGCCGGTGGTCCTCGACCCGGTCGGTGCCGGCGCGACCCGCTATCGAACGGAGACCGCTCGGCGGCTGCTCGACGAGCTCGAGATCGCGGTCGTGCGCAGCAACGCCGCCGAGGTCGCGACGCTCGCCGGTCAGGAGGCGGAGATCCGGGGCGTCGAGTCGGTCGGCGCCGCCGCCGGCCCCGAGCTGGCCGAGGTCGCTGCGCGGGCGCTGGGGTGCGTGGCCGCCGTGACCGGCCCGGTCGACCACGTTTCCGACGGCCAGCGAGGCTGCGCGATCGCAAACGGGCACGAGCTGCTCGGCACGGTCACGGGGACGGGCTGCATGGCGACCGCGATGACCGGCTGCTTCCTCGCTGTTCGCCCCGAGGCGCCGCTGGAAGCGGCGGCCGAGGCGCTGGTCGCGTTCGGCGTCGCCGCCGAGGACGCGGCCGCGGGCGCGCGCGGGCCCGGGTCGTTCCACGTCGCCTTGTACGACGCGCTCGCGGCTCTCGACCCGGACACGCTCGACGCCCGCGCCAAGGTCGAGTGAGGCTGCACGCGATCGTCGAGGACCTCGAGACGGCGAAGGTCGCGGTCGCCAGCGGCGCGACCGTCGTGCAACTCCGGCGCAAGGGTGCGACCACGGAGGAACTCGTCGAAACCGGGCGGCCCTTCCGCGAGCTACCTGCGACGTTTGTCGTGAACGACGACGTGGAGGCCGCGATCCGGCTCGACGCCGATGGAGTGCATCTCGGTCGCGAGGACGCCGGTGCCGAGCGTGCGCTCGAAGCCGGTCTCGTGCTCGGCCTCTCCGCGACGAGCGTCGACGAGGCG
>VAXM01000013.1:1088-38411 GCA_005883335.1 Actinomycetota bacterium | reverse complement strand
CTCCAGCTCATTCTCGGCGATCCCGGACTTCGTCTCCTCGCCGGAGAGATTGACCTCGACGAGGGCCGGGATCGTGAGGCGGCGGGCGGCCGACTCGCTCGCGAGCGAGTGGCAGAGCTCGCAGATGTCGTTGACGGTCTTCGCCTTGCGACTCTGGAGATGGCCGATGAAGTGCCAGCGGAAGGCGTCGCCGTGGCGCGCGTGCTTCACCTCGAGGTCCTGGGCGCGGTTCTCGCCGACGACCTCGATCCCGGCCTCTGCGAGCGCCGCCAGCTCCTCGACGTCGACGTACTTGGTCGCCGCGACGATCGTCACCTTCGGGCCGAGCTCTGCCTTGATCCGCGCGTAGTTCTCGCGGACGGTCTCAGGCGATATAGGCAACGATGCCCTGCCGGCCCGTGCGGCCCTTGTCGCGGCGATGGGAGAAAAAGAGATCGGGATGGCAGTACGTGCAGAGGTCGGTTCGCTCGACCTTCTCGCAGCCGGCCGCGCGGAGGGCGCGCTCGGCCGCGCTCCAGAGGTCGAGGCGCCCGTCGCGCACGACGTCGCCGTAGGCCGCGCGAAACGGCTCGGCGACCTCGTCTCCGACCTCGTAGCAGCACGGGCCGATCCCGGGACCAATCGCAGCCGCGAGGCGGCCGCCTGCCAGGGCGTCGGCTCCGGCCGCCACGATCCCGGCCAGGAGGCCGCGCCAGCCGACGTGCAGGACCGCGAGAGCCGGCTTCGCCCCGTTGGCCCGCGCGATCGCGACCGGAAGGCAGTCGGCGGTCAGAAGCATCATCGCCTGGCCGGGCTCGTCGGTCCAGAGGCCGTCGCAGCGGTCGAAGACGGTCCCTGGCGTGACGATTCCTCGCGGCTCCGCACGCGTCACCTCGGCGCTGTGATGCTGCCAGGCCATCGTCGCCCGTTGTGCGCTCGCGCCGATCGACGCGCAGGCGCGGCGCCGGTTCTCGGTCACGTTCTCCGGCTCGTCCTCGGTCAGTGCGCCCAGGTTGAGCGACTCGTAGGCACCGCCGCTGACCCCGCCGATTCGGTTCGTGAACCCGACCGCGTAGGGGCCGGGCGCATCCCAGCGGATCACTGCGCGATCAGCTCCCGGGCGGCAGCGAGCTCGGAGTCGCGCCCGTCGAGCTCGCCGTTCAGCTTGCGGCGGCGCAGCTCGGCGAGAATCTCCCCCACTCGCGGCGATTCCTCCAGGCCGAGCTCGGCGAGGTCGGCGCCGCTGACCTCGAGTTTCACGTCGCGGAACCGCTCGAAGTACGCGTGCAGCGGCTCGAGGTCGGCGAAGGCGTGCGCGAACAGCGGCGCGTCGGGCGCGTAGGGCTCCGCGAGCGCCACGACCTCGGCCGGCTCTGCGCCTTCCTGCAGACGCTCGACGAGCCGAGGGCCGACCGTGACGGCGGCTGCGATCTGCTCCGCGTCGCGGCGGCGGACCTTCAGCCGCTTGAGCCATTCGTAGACCTCGTCCGGAGGCAGGTTCCGCGCGACCGCGGCGAAGCCGAGCCGCCACGACGGAATGTCGAGCTCGTAGCGGTCGCGGAGCTCGCGGAGGCGGCGGAGCAGCGCGACCGTCTCCTCGTCGGCAGCGAGGTGCGGGTGGACGGCGCTCGCGGCACCCAGCTCGGCGAGGCGAAGGATCGAGTGCTCGATCTCGCCCTCCTCGAGCAGCGCCTCGAGCTCGTCGCGCAGCCGAGCGGATGAGAGATCGCCGACGAGCCCCATCTCGATCGTCCCGCGTGCCAGGCGCAGCGTGTGATCGTCCATACGGAAGCCGTAGCGATTCTCGTAGCGGATCGCCCGGAAAATGCGGGTCGGGTCGTCGATGAACGACAGGTTGTGGAGGACGCGGATCGTCTTCGCCTCGAGGTCGCGGCGGCCGCCGAACGGATCGACGAGCCGACCGAGGTCTGCGCCCTTCAGCGACACCGCCATCGCGTTGATCGTGAAGTCGCGGCGGAAGAGGTCCTCGCGGATCGACGCGTGCTCGACGGTCGGCAGCGCGGCCGGGGCGTCGTAGAACTCGGTGCGGGCGGTGACGACGTCGACTCGCTCGTTCTCGCCGTAGATCACGACCGCCGTGCCGAACTTGTCGTGCGCGCGCACGCGGCCGCCGAGCGCGTCGGCCAGCGCCTGCGCGAGGGCGATCGCGTCGCCCTCTACCGCGATGTCGACGTCGAAGCTCGGCTCGCCGAGCAGGATGTCGCGGACGGTGCCGCCGACGAGATAGACGCCCTCGAACGGCTCCGAGACCGCTGCGACGGCCTCGAAGACGGGTTGCAGGCGCTCGAGCTTCGCGAGCTCGTCCGTGAGCATCGGGCCGGCTCGCTCGGCCGGGATCGTCGGCGCGCCAAGGGCGCGCAGCAGGTCGCTGCGCGTGACGACGCCGGCGATTTGCTCGCCTCGGAGGACCGCCACACGGTCCTCGCCGGCGGCCAGCAGCCTCTGGAGCTCCGCCAGTGGTGTCTCCTCGTCGCAGGTCGCGACCCGGGTGCTCATGATCCCCTTGACCGGCGCATGCGAAAGCCCGTGCGCGACGGCGCGGTCGAGGTCCTCGCGTCCGACGACGCCGGCGAGGCGGTCGTCCTCGGCGACGAGGATGCCGCTCTGGCCGTAGCGCTGGCAGGCGACGAGCGCGCGGGCGACGGTCTCGTCCGGGCTCACCGTGCGCGCAGGGCTCGACATCAGGTCGTCCGCCCGGAGCGGCCGACGGGCGGCCTGCTGGAGCCCGTCGTCGAGCACCCGGCCCGCCTCGTCGAGGCTGCCCTTGAAGATCGCGGAGGCCGCCTGCGCATGGCCGCCGCCGCCGAGGAGCTGGGCAATCGCTGCCGCGTCGACCTCGGGCGTCCGGCTGCGCGCGACGCAGAAGACCCGCTCGTCCATCTCGACGAGCAGCACGAGCGCCTTGGTGTCGGTCAGATCGACGACCTTGTGGGCGAGGTTGGAGACCCCGTCGACGTAACGGGGCCAGCTGAGGGGCGCTACGAGCACCTCGACGCCCGCCACCTCGCGGCGCTCGAGCGCCTCGATGATCGCCGCCAGCAGCTCCCTCTCCGGCTCGGTCAGCGGCGTGTGCAGGAACTGCGCGAGCAGCTCCTGCCGCGCTCCGTGGCGGAGGCACCACGCGAGCGCCTCGGCGTCGCGCTGGGTCGCGGTCGGGTACGTGAGCGAGCCGGTGTCCTCGTGAATGCCGAGCGCGAAGGCCGTCGCCTCGAGCGGGGTGACCGCGAGCTCGCGCTCCGCGAGGACGCCGACGAGCGTGGTCGTGAGCGCCCCGTCCTCGGAGACGACGGTGTGCTCGGAACCGGCCCACTCGGGCGGCTCGGCGGCATGGTGGTCGAAGACGACCTTCTCGACCGTCGGATCGAGTGCGACCGGTTCCAGCTCGCCGAGCCGGCTCGCGTGCGTGGTCTCGACGACGACGAGCCTGCGGATCGCGTCGAGCTCGAGCCGCGAGGCCTCTGCAAGCCTGAGCTCGTCGGCGTGGAGGCGGTAGAACTCGCGCACGTTGCGGTTCAGCGAGCCCGCGAGACAAGCGACCGAGCCCGGGTAGAGGCGTCGCGCGGCCAGCATCGCCGCGAACGCGTCGAAGTCGGTGTTGCCGTGGGTCGCGATGACGGTCTCGGCCCGCATGGCCTAATTGTGCCTCTGCCCTCCGCCGGGCCCGCACACCAGGCCCGGAAAGCGGCACGAATTCGTCACGGTTCCGTGACAGACACGTCTGAGTTTCCTCGTTACGCTCGCCTCGGGGAGGAGGCCGGGCGAACCGTATAAGAGGCGGCTCCGCAGTCCGAGGCCTTTGAATTTCCGCCAACACGGTGCGTTGGACGGCCGCACCGGCACAGCCGGCCCGGCCTCCATGGTCGGCGCCGCCGAGTCGGCGCCTTCGGACCGCTAGGTGGTCGCGATCGCCTCGATCTCGACCTTGGCGCCCGAGGGCAGCGCCGAGACCTCGATCGTCGCCCGCGCGGGCGGCTGGTCGCCGACGTGCCGCGCGTAGACCTCGTTCATCCCGGCGAAGTCGCCGAGGTCGGCCAGATAGACCGTCGTCTTGACCAGCCGGGCGAGCCCCGTCCCCGCCTCTTCGAGAATCGCGCGCAGATTCGCGAACACCTGCTCGGTCTGCTCCTGGATCGTCTCGCCGACGATCTCGGCGTGATCGGGCCGCAACGCCAACTGGCCGGATACGAACACGAAGCCGCCGGCGCGAATGGCCTGCGAGTAGGGCGCGCCCTGAAACGGGGCCGGGGCCGCCTCAGTCCGCACCACAGCCTTCTCTGACATCACGTCTCCTCCCGCCGGCGCGGCCGGCAGCTCTGCGCGAGCGCAACCCCGAGCGCTTTGAAAATCGCCTCGAGGACGTGCTCCGGGTCCGACCCCTCGATCAGCCGCACGTGGATCGTCAGGCCCGCTCCCTCCGCGAGCTCGTGCAGGAACGTTCCGATGACGTCGCGCCCGAGGCCGGCGACTCGAGCGTCGCTGAGCTCGACGTTCGAGACGACGAGCGGCCGCCCGGACGCCTCGACGGCCACGTGCGCAAGCGCCTCGTCGGCGGGCACCACCGCCGAACCGTGACCCCGCGAACCGCTCGAGCGCGGTGCGCCCTCGAGCGCCTGGCCCAGCGCGCGGCCCGCCGCGGCGATCTCGGCTTCCGCCTCGCCAGGAGCGATCTCGAGCGCGATGTCGAACGACCCGTACTGCGCCACCAGGCCGATCAGGTGATCGAGCACGGGCACCCCCGTGGCGACGCTGGCCTCGCCGCTCCCCGCGACGTCGACGCGCGCGTGCAGCCGTCCAGCCTCGTCGGCCTGACCCGTCCGAGCCATGGTCGGCCAGGGTACCTAGAGCGCCGGTGCGACCGCGCTCTCGAGCTCGCGGCTCACGCGGACCCCGAACCGTTGCTCCGCGCGATCCCGCGCCTTGCGATAGGCGGAGACCCCCTCGGCGATCGACGCCGGAGGCGCCTCCACGCCCAGCGGGGCGAGCAGATGGCCGGACAGCTTCTCGAGCTCCGCCGCCACGACGTCGTCCTTGCCGCCCGCCTCCTTGCTGCGAAGCCACAGCATCCAGTCCCAGAAGTGGTCGTCGATCCCACCGAGGGTGTCGGGGCCCGGCTCCCAGGGCGGCTCCTTTTCGTGCGGCTCCTCGGCGAAGATCAGGTCGACCTTCACCGGCCCGCGCAGGATCAGCATCCAGCACTGGTGCTCGCTCAGGCGGTCCCACTGCTCCACCAGCGCCTCCAGCGGCGCCAGCAGCCCCGGAAGCGCCTCAGCGATCGCCGGGAAGTCGCGGGCCCGGACGCCGAAGTCCCAGTCGGACCACCTCGTCGCCCGCCCCTCTGCCCGCGAGCCCACGAGCTCGATCCGCTCGACGGCCGGGTGAGGCGAGACGGCCGCGACGACCGTCTCGTCGATGATCACGCCTCTACGCGCTCGATCCGCGCGCCCAGCGAGCGCAGACGCTCGTCGATCCGCTCGTAGCCGCGGTCGATCTCGCCGACGTTGCCGATCGTCGAGGTGCCCTCGGCGCAGAGAGCTGCGAGCAGCATCGCCATCCCGGCGCGGATGTCCGGGCTCGACATCTGCTGGCCGACGAGCCTCGCGGGCCCGCTCACCACCGCTCGGTGCGGGTCGCACAGGATGATCCGCGCGCCCATCGACACCAGCTTGTCGACGAAGAAGAGCCGGCTCTCGAACATCTTCTCGAAGATCAGCACCTCGCCCCGCGCCTGGGTCGCGACGATCACGGCGATCGAAGTCAGGTCGGCAGGGAAGGCAGGCCACGGGCCGTCTTCGATTTTCGGGATCTGGCCGCCGAGATCGTCCCGGACCTCCAGCTTCTGGTTCGGCGGCACGCGCAGGGTGGAGCCGTCGATCTCGACGTGGACGCCGAGACGCTCGAAGGTCGGCAGGATCGACTTCAGATCCTTTGGCTCGACGTCCTCGATCGTGATGTCGCCTCCGGTCACAGCGGCGAGGCCGACGAAGCTGCCGACCTCGATGTGCTCCGGGCCCACCCGCCACTCGCCGCCCGAGAGGCTCTCGACGCCCCGGACGCGCAGGACGTTCGACTCGATCCCCTCGATCTCGGCGCCTAGCGAAACGAGGAAGCGGCAGAGGTCCTGGATGTGCGGCTCGCAGGCCGCGTTGCCGATCACCGTCTCGCCGGGCGCCAGGGCCGCGGCCATCACCGTGTTCTCGGTCGCCATGACGCTCGCTTCGTCGAGGAAGATGTGCTTCCCGCGGAGCCCCGCCGTGCGCAGGTCGAAGCGGACGCCCGTGATGTCGATCTCCGCACCGAGCTCCGCGAAGGCGTGGATGTGCGGGTCGAGGCGGCGGCGCCCGATCACGTCGCCGCCGGGCGGCGGAACGCTCGCGCGGCCCTCGCGCGCGAGTAGCGGCCCGGCCAGGAGGAAGGACGCGCGGATGCGCCTCGAGAGCTCCGGGTCGAGCTCGTGCGAGGAGCGGCTCGCCGCATGAATGCGAACGTCGTTCGCGCCCGTCCACTCGACGTCCGCGCCGAGGTCTGCGATGAGGGCCGTCATCGTCTCCACGTCGCGGATCCGGGGCACGTTGTGGAGCACGACGGGCTCGTCGGTCAGCAGGCACGCGGCCAGGAGCGGCAGCGCGCCGTTCTTGTTTCCGGCCGCCCGCACCGTGCCGTTCAGCGGCTGCCCGCCCTCGATCACGAACGACTCGGCGAGGGCTCCTGTGACGACCGTCTGGGCCATGCGAGACGGCTATCCTAGCTCGGCCTTGGAGCCGACCCGCGAGCGCGCCTGGGAGACCCTGACGCAGTACACGAAGAGCGAGGCGCTCCGGCGCCACGCGCTCGCCGTGGAGGCCGCGGTCGGCGCGTACGCCGCCAAGTTCGGCGAGGACGAAGCGCTCTGGCGGACGACGGCGCTGTTGCACGACTTCGACTACGAGATCCACCCCACCCTCGACCAGCACCCGCAGGAGGGCGCGCCGATCCTGCGCGAGGAAGGGTGGCCCGAGGAGGTCGTCGAGGGCGTCCTCTCGCACGCATCGCACCTCGGCCTGCCGCGCGACACGCTCCTGAAGCGGACGCTGTTTGCCTGCGACGAGCTCTGCGGGTTCATCCACGCGTGCGGGCTCGTCCGGCCGGACGGGATCGACACGCTCGAGCCGAAGTCGGTGCGGAAGAAGCTGAAGCAGCCGTCGTTCGCGGCCGGGGTGAACCGCGACGACGTCTACGAGGGAGCCGAGGCGCTCGGCGTGGAGCTCGACGAGCACATCGCGTTCGTGATCGCAGCGATGCGGCCGATCGCCGCGGACCTCGGCCTGCGGACCTCAGAGAGCGCCCAGCAGACGGGCTAGGTCCTCCTCGCTCGTCCACCAGCCGCACGAGATGCGGATCCAGCCGAGCGTCGGGACGTCACGAACGACGACGCCGTTCTCGTACAGCCCTTTCACGAGCTCTGCGGAGTCGCCCTCGACGCGGAAGCTGAGGAGCGTCGCCTGGTCCGGTGCGGTTACCACGTCGAAGCGCTCGGCGAGCAGCTCCCTGCAGCGGGCGGCCATCTGCGCCGCGCGGTCGAACCGGCCGTCCGGTGCCAGGTCGAGGGCCGCGCTGAGGCCGGCCAGCGACGGCGGCGGCGTCCAGCCCGGGTCGAAGCGCGCCGCTCCGGGCTTCGCGACGAACTCGCCCTCCGGCTCGTAGCTCTCCTGCGAGAAGTAGCTCGGCGCCCCGATCCCGAGCCGCTCGGGGTCGGCGACGACGAGGCCTCCCGTCCCATCCGGCCCGCAGAGCCACTTCTGGCATGAGAACGCATAGAAGTCGAACCGCGACGCGTCGACGGCGATCGCGCCGGCCGACTGGGCGCCGTCGACCAGCACCGGCAGGCCGGTCGCCTCCTTCAGCCCGGCGGCCGGGAAGCGGTTGCCGCTCATCCAGCAAACCTGCGAGAGCGCGAGCAGGCGCGTGCGGGGCGTGACCTCGCGGAGGAGAACGTCCAACGCGTCCTCGGGCGGGAGCTCCCGCACCTTCGCCACGCGCACACGGGCAGGCGAGACCGCGAGCGCGCCGAGCAGGCCGAAATGCTCACCGTCGGTCGTGACGATCTCGTCATCGGCGGTCAGGCCGAGCCCGGCGAGGACGATGTTGCAGCCGTTCGTCGTCGAGGTCGCCAGGGAGAGGGTCTCAACGGGGACGCCGACCGCGGCGGCGAGCTTCGCCCTGACCTCGTCGCGCAGCGCGAGCGCCCGCTCGAAGTAGGCCGGGCCGCCGCGGCCCTCCTCGAGGTCGAACCGGTCCTGGGCGGCCATTGCCTCGATCGTCGCGCGCGCGAGCGGCCCGTTCGTGCCCGCGTTCAGGTACGCGAGGCGCTCGAGGACCGGGAACTCGGCGCGCGCCTCGTCGAGGGTCATTCGATCGTCGCCTCCACGGGCGCATGATCGGAGAGGAGCCGCCCGGCGAGGCGCCGCCGCTCGTCGGGCCACCGCTGCGGGCGCGAGGCCTTCGCGCCTCGCACGAGCACCTGGTCGAGGCCCGGGATCGGCTCCGAGAAGCCCCAATCGGGGCGCGCGAGCTGCTCGAGCGTCGTCGACTCGCCGATCACCGTGTTGAAGTCGCCGGCGAGAATCAGGGTGTCGTCGGGCTCAGCGAACGCGTCGGCGAAAACCGCGGCGCGCAGGAGCTCCGCGTTCTGGCAGCGCCGGTCCGGGACGCTGGAGCAGTGCGTGTTCGCGACCGTGACGACGCGCCCGTTCGTCTCGGCGCGGACGGCGTGGCAGACGCGACGCTCTTTGGCCCACGCAAGCCGCGCGCGCGGATCGAGCTCGAGCGCGCGCGCCTGGGCCCGGCGGAAGCCACGGGGATTGAGGACGATCGAGTCGCTGCCCAGGGACCGGAGCTCGTGGCCGAGCAGGATCGCGTTCGCCTGGCCGGTGAGGGCCGAGCGCAGGAGCCCGTGGTTCAGCTCGGTGATCGCGCCGCCGAGCCGGGCGCTGCCGAGCAGGGGCCGCGCGGCGACGGCGCCGAACGCGCGCATCCCGCTCCACTCCTCGAGCTCGGTCAGCGACCAGACCGGGAGCTCCTGCAGGCAGAGCGCCGCCGGGCCGTCTCCCGTCGCGAGCCGGATCATGTCCTCGAGGAAGCCGCGTCGCTCCGGCGGCACCGCGTTCCCGTGGAAGACGTTCCAGCTGCGGACGAGGAGCGGCAACGGCCGCACTAGTCTAAGGAGCGATGCTCCGGCGGCAGCGCTTCGGCGAGGTGATCTCGCGGCAGCTCGATCTCTTCGAGCGCGAGCAGGCCGAGCTCGTCCGCGAATGCAAGGAGGCAGAGGCGACCTACGACCGCGCCGCGCGCGACGACGCGGAGGAGCGCTTCGGCGACTACCAGGACCTCGTCGAGACGGGCACCGAGCTCCTCGCCGACCTCCGAGACAACTTCGCATCGACGCTTGGCGAGTCAGCGGCCGAGCAGTACGAGAGGGAGTTCAACCGAGCGGTCGCGAGGCGTCTCCCGCGCTTCTCGCTCGAGATCGAGAACCGCTAACTCAGAACCGCTAACTCAGGTGCGCCGCGAAGCCGCCGACGATCGCGCCGTAGGCGACGTGCACGAGGAGCGTCCAGACCGCGGTACGACGGCCGTAGTTGACGAGCATGAAGCCCGGGGGCTCGAGGATCGGCGTTTCCTCGGAGTCCGACCACGGTGTCCCCATCCGCGGGTGGACCGCCGGTAACAAAACCGTCACGAGCGCCCCGCCGGAGAAGGACGCATGGACGACGCCCAGCACCGCCCCGAAGATCCAGCCCGCGTGATCCACGGCCCGGAAGATCGCGTAGTAGCCGACCGCGAAGAGGAGCCCGTTGACGAAGTGGACGGCGTACCCGATCACGCTCGCGCGGCTGCGGTCGTCGGTGAAGACCGTCCCAAGCAGAAGCGGGATGTCCATCCGTGTCCAGCCGAGCTCCTGAGCGATCCGCAGGCCGCTCGTGAGCACGATCGTGCCCACCACCCCGCCCGCGAGCGCGCCCCAGAGGCTCATTGAGCGTCCTCGATGGAGTGGGCCGCGTTCACGAGCGCGAGGTGCGTCAGGCCCTGGGGGAAGTTGCCGAGGAATTCCGCGCTGTTCGGATCGATCTCCTCCGAGTAGAGGCCGACGTCGTTGGCGAGCCCGACGAGCTCGTCCATCAGGCGGCGCGCGTCGTCGAGGCGGCCCTGGCGGGCGAGCGCGTCGACTAGCCAGAAGGAGCAAGTGAGGAACGCGCCTTCCTCCCCGCCGACACCGTCCTCGCCTCGATAGCGGTAGACGAACGGCCCCTGCCGGAGCTCGCGCTCGACCGCCGCGACCGTTCCGCGCAGCCGCTCGCCGGCCGGATCGTCGTAAGAGAGGATCGCCATCGTCAGCAGGCTCGCATCGAGCTCGCGGAGATCGGGGGCGCGCACATAGCTGTTGCGCTCCGCGTCCCAGCTCTGCTTGTCCACGAAGGCACGGATCTCGTCGGCTGCCGCGCTCCAGCGGTCGGTGCGGTCGGGTATCAGCCCGCGCTCGGCGAGCTTGCACGCCCGGTCGAGCGCGACCCAACAGAGCGCCTTTGACTGGGTGAAGTGCGTCGTCTCCGCGCGCACCTCCCAGATCCCCGAGTCGCGCTCGCGCCAGTGCTCAGCCACGTAGTCGGCGATCTTCGCGATCTCCTTGCCGGTATCGCCGTCCACGTGGCCCACGTCCTGCACGTAGAGCCAGATTGCGTCGAGGACGGAGCCGTAGACGTCGAGCTGGACCTGGTCGGCCGCGCCGTTGCCGACCCGCACCGGCGCCGAGCGGCGGTAGCCGGCGAGCTCGGAGAGCTCACGCTCCTTCGAATGGGCCGAGCCGTCGACCTTGTAGAGGATCTGCAGGCGCGGCTGGGTGACGCGCGATGCGTGCATGAACCACCAGAAGAAGGCGTGCGCCTCGTCGTCAATGCCGAGGCGAATGAGCGCGTCGAGCGCCCAGCTCGCGTCCCGGAGCCAGGTGAGGCGGTAGTCCCAGTTCCGGCTGCCGCCGATCCACTCCGGGAACGAGGCCGTCGGCGCCGCGACCATCGCTCCCGAAGGTGCGTAGACGAGCAGCTTCAGGGCCAGGACGCTGCGCACGACGGCGTCACGCCACGGACCGTCGTAGCGGATCCGGCCGGCCCAGCGGGGCCAGAAGCGTGCTGTCTGGGCGAGGCGGCGCTCGACGTCGTCGCGGCTGGGCAGGACGGCCGGCTCCTTGTGTGCCGCCGAGAGCTCGAGCAGGGCGCTGTCCCCCTCGCGGAGCCTCAGCTCGCCGCCGACGGTCGCGCCGTTCGCCGTGATCTCGCCCACGTTCCAGGCTCCGAGCGCCACGCACTCGGTGCCCGAATGCGCGAACCACCGGCCCGCGCGACGGTCGAGCTCCGTGCGCCGCTCGCCGTAGCCGAAGCGCGGGTCGAACGACCAGCGGAGCGGAACCGTCCCGCTCAGGGCCTCGACCTTGCGGCACAGCTCGCGCAGCGGCGAGAGTCGGTCGTCGTCGGTGAGCGTCATCGCATCGGTCACGCGCACAACGCCCTCCGCGGTTGTGAAAGTCGTCTCGAGCACGTTCGAGTTGTCCTGGTAGCGGCGCTCGGCCTCGTAGGGCACGCCGGGCTCGAGGCGGAACGAGCCGCCGCGCTCGGCGTCCAGGACGCGGGCGAAGACCGAGGGCGAGTCGACGTTCGGCAGACAGAGCCAGTCCACTGCGCCGTCACGGGCGATCAGTGCGGTCGTGCGGCCGTCTCCCACGAGCGCGTACTCGCGGATCGGGGCATAGCCGTCGATTCGCTCCACGGTCCGGATTCTGCCCTCACGCCGACGCCGAGGCCGAGATGACGGTGGAGAAATCGGCACGCTGTCGGCGCAGAATCGTCACCCATGCGTGCGCCGAAGCCCGGTATCGTCGACCGCGAGGGAGGCGGGAAAGTAACCCCACCCATGTTGGGTGGGGGTGCGCTCGGGCTCGGAAGATGTGGGCTTCTTTCGGCGCATTCAGCGATGGCCGAAGTGGTGGGCTGCCGGAAGCGAGCCGAAGACGTCTGCCTCTTCGGCGCAGCTCCGGGCGAGTGGGCTGAGAGGCTCGAGCTCACGCACGACGACGTTGCGGTTCCGGCCGAGGCGCTCGAACTTGCCGCGCGCGAGCAGCAGCGGCTCCGCACGCACGAGCGCACGGAACCGCTCGTACACCACCGGCGGGACGATCAGGTTGACCTGGCCGAACTCGTCCTCGAGGAGCATGAAGACAACCCCGTTCGCGGTCGCCGGCCGCTGGCGCGCAACCGTCATTCCCGCGACGGCGACCGACCCACCGGAGGGCTTCTCCGCCAGCTCCCGGCTCGAGAGCGTGCCCTTCGGCAGGTGCGGCCGCAGCAGCGAGAGTGGGTGGACGCCGACGGAGAGACTTGTCAGCCGGTAGTCCGCGAGCATCCGCTCCCACGCTGTCTGCTCTCGCAGCGCCGGTGCGGGCGCCGTGGGGTCGAGCGGGAGTGCGAGCTGTCGCTCCTCTCCACCGCTCCCCGGCACCGACTGCGTTCGCGGCACCAGCCCGAGCTCCCAGAAAAGCACCCGCCGGCCACCGTCGAACGAATCGCAGGCGCCGGACGCGACCAGCGCCTCCAGCCGTGCCCGGTCAAGCGCCGTCCTCTGCGCGAGCTCGCGCACGCCGGAGTACGACCGGCCCCGCTCGCGCACAGCGACCACCGCAGCCGCCTCCTCCTCCCGGAGCGATCGCACGTACTCCAGTCCGATGCGTACCGCGTCTCCCTCGAGCGCGCACTTCGCCGCGCTGCGGTTCACGTCGGGCGGGCGAACCTCGACTCCGCGCCGCTGCGCGTCCCGCACGAGCGACGCCGGCGGGTAGAAGCCCATCGGCTGCGCGTTCAGGAGCGCGCACAGAAACTCGCGCGGATAGTGATGTCGCAGCCACGCAGACTGGTACGCGAGCAGGCCGAACGCCGCCGCATGTGACTTGGGAAATCCGAATGCGGCGAACCCGTTCAGCTTCTGGAAGACCGCTTCGGCCGTCTCGCGATCGACGCCGCGCCCGATCGCACCCTCGACGAAGCGCCCGTGAAACGCCTCGACGGCCTCCCGGCTGCGCTTGCGGCTCATCGCGCGCCGCAGACCCTCGGCCTCGCCCACGCTGAATCCCGCGAGCGCCGTGGCCACACCGAGCACCTGCTCCTGGAAGACGACGACCCCGAGCGTCTCGCGCAGCGGCTCCTCCAGCAGCGGATGGTCGTAGGGCGGGACGAAGCCGGGGTCCTCGCGGAGCTTTTGCCGGTTCTCGATGAAGGGGTGAACGGCGCCGCCCTGGATCGGACCCGGGCGCACGAGGGCGACCTGGATCGTGAGGTCGTCGAGGTTCTCGGGCAGCGTGCGCAGGAGCGACTGCATCTGCGCGCGGCTTTCGATCTGGAAGACGCCGACCGTGTCGGCCTGCTGAATCTCCGCGAAGACCTTGCGGTCGTCGAGTGGGATGCGCGAGAGGTCGATCGTCTCGCCCGCCGCGCGCGCGATCTGCTCCACGCAGTCCTCGACGGCCGAGAGCATCCCCAGGCCGAGCAGGTCGATCTTGAGGAAGCCCGCGTCGGAGCACGAGTCCTTGTCCCACTGGCACAGCTGGCGGCCCGCCATCGCGGCCGGCTGCACCGGGACGAGCTCGACGAGCGGCCGCGTCGAGATGACCATCCCACCCGGATGCTGCGAGATGTGCCGCGGCAGGCCGCCGAGCTCGCCGCAGAGCTCCACGAACGCCCGCCAGCGCGGCGAGTCGAGCTTCGTCTCCGCATCCGGCAGCCTCCCGAGCTCGTCTCCGACGCGGTAGGGATTGCCGTCCGTCAGCCGCGCCAGCCGCTCGAGCTCGGCGAACGGCAGCCCCAGCGCCTTGCCGACGTCCCGGATCGCGCCGCGCGCATGGTAGGTCGAGAAGCTCGCGACGAGCGCCGAGTGCTCCCGGCCGTACCGCTCGCAGACCTCGACGATCAGCTTCTCGCGGATGTCGCGCGGAAAGTCGAGGTCGATGTCGGGGACCGAGACGAGCTCGCGGTTGAGGAAGCGCCCGAGCGGCAGGCCCGCCTGCACGGGATCGACGTGCGAGAGCCCGGTCAGGTAGCAGACGATCGAGCCGACCGAGCTCCCCCGGCCGCGGCCGGGCGGGAGGACGTTCCGCGCAACCGAGTCGCCGCGCACCTCGCGAGCGCAGTCGCGCGCCAGCTCGAGCACCTCCCAGTGGAGCAGGAAGAAGCCCGCCAGGCCTAGCTCGTCGATCAGCGCCAGCTCCTCGTCGAGCCGCTTGCGCGCCTTCCGTTTGTGACCGTTTGCGCCGCCGTAGCGCTCCGCGAAGGCTCGGTCGCACACGCGCCGGAGCTGCTGGGTCGCGGGCTCGCCGGTGTCCGAGAAGTCGGGGTAGCGGTAGCCGAGATCCTCGGTCAGGTCGAACTCGAGCCGCTCGGCGAGCTCGCCGGCCCGTTCGACGGCATCTCGGTCGAGCGGGAAGCGCTCCGGAGCGTGCTCGGGGGCGAGCAGGACGCTCTCGCGGTTCCCTCGCCGCTCCGCCTCGCAGCCGTCGAGGGAGGTGCGGCAGTGGATCGCGACCAGCACGTCCTGCAACGCCGTTCGCCTCAGATGATGGGCATGGGCATCGCCAGTTGCGACCGTGAGGACGCCGAGCGCCTCGGCGAGGTCCCGCAGAGCCGCGTTTCGGCGTTCGTCTCCGCGCTCGTACGGGCGCTGGAGCTCGACGAAAAAGCGCTCCCTGCCGAACGCGCGCGCGAGCTCGGCGGCACCGTTCGGGTTGCGGACGGCGAGCCCGTGGCGAGCGCAGCCCGAGAGGCAGACGAGCCCGTCGTTCAGCTCGGCGAGCAGCGTCGCGTCGAGGGCCGGAGGCAGCAGCTCGGCGCCCGCCTTCGGCCGCGTCCCTGCATGAGCCGCGGTCAGCAGGCGGCAGAGGTTCGAGTAGCCCACGCTGCTCTCGACGAGCAGTGTCACGTGGGAGCCGTCCGACAGCGTCACCTCGGAGCCGGTGATCGGCCGCACGCCGAACGCCTTCGCCGCGTGCGCAAACTCGAGCGAGCCGTAGACCCCGTCGTGATCGGTCAGCGCCAGCGCCTCGTAGCCGAGCTCCGCTGCCTGGGCCGCGAGCTCCTCCGGGAGCGAGGCTCCGTCCAGGAACGAATAGGCTGAATGCGCATGGAGCTCGACGTACACCGCCCGCTGCTCCTAGCGCCCGGCGCGGGCGAGACGGTCGTCGACCGGCCGGAGAAGACGCTCCGCATCCTCGCCGAGCTCGACGACGTGATCATCACGTGGTTCCGCTACGCGCCCGGCGAGAAGGGGCCGGACGCGCACGTCCATCACCATCACACCGACGCCTTCTACGTGCTCGAGGGCGAGATCGAAGTCTCGCTCGGCCCCGAGCCCCGGCCGGTCCGCGCGACTCCGGGCACTTTCGCTGCGGCACCGCCCGACGTCGTCCACACCTTCCGAAATTCGAGCGACGCGCCCGCGATCTTCCTCAACCTCCACGCTCCCGCGAGCGGCTTCGGCGACCACATCCGCGGCAAGAATCCGAGCTTCGACCAGCACGACCCTCCTCCCGACGGCGGGCGGCCGCTTGCCGAGGCGGTCTTCACCAAGCCGGAGGACGCCGAGATCCTTCGTAGCGCCGTGAGCACCCACCGGATCCTCTGCGACCTCCCGCAGCTCTCGGTGATCGACATGACGTTTCAGCCCGAGTTCGAGGGTGTCGACCCGCATACCCATCACGACCACGTGGACGCGTTCTACGTTCTCGAAGGCGACGTCGAGTTCCGCGTCGGCGACGAGTCGCACATCGCGCGTCCGGGCAACTTCCTCGCCGCTCCGCGCAACAGCGTCCACGGCTTCCGGCCCGCCGGTGCCGACCCCATCCGCTGCTTCAACGTCCACGCGCCGCCTGCCGGCTTCCTCGACCGCCTGCGCGCGAGAGACTGACGCCCCTCACGACCCCCTCTGGCTGAACCAGCGGCCCACCTCCTCGTCGCGGAAGACGACCATGTGCTCGCCGCCTGCGAGGACGACGTCGAAGTACCGCCGGCTGACCGGCTCCTCCGTCCACCAACGATCGACCACGCGCCACTCCTCGCGGACGAGCGCGACCGCCGAGCGATTCACGCGGCGAGGCGACCCGTCGACATGCGCCTCGACCAACGCCCGCTGCGGCTGGTTCAGTCGTCGCGCGGAACCAGTAGTGCTCTCTGTTCCGGCAGGCGTGACCACGGAGCGACCTCGACGACGGTGCAGACGGAGCCGGAACCGGTTCCGGCGCGAACCTGACGCAGCCCTTCTCGCAGGTGGGCACGCAGTTCGGCCCCTTCGGGCTGAACGAGCTCGAGCTGGCTTCCCACCGACTCCGCCAGGATCAAGACCTCCAGCGTCAGCGCGACGACCGGCGCCGGCAGGTCGAGGAGCTTCGACCCCAGCGCGGCGCGCAGGCGGGCGGGCTCTGCGGTCGCGTCCCGCAGCGTGACCGTTCGGCGCCAAGAACCGCCGCCGACGAGCCTCGCCGCGAGTGCGAGCTTGCGCAGAGCCCGCCCGCCGCGCTCCGGTCGAGCGAGCAGGCGGTCCAGCAAAACGCCGAGCGAGCGTCTCAGCGTCAGCTCGTTTCCGACCGCCTCGGGAAACTCGAGCGTCTCCAGCAATTCCGCGGCGGGCTTCCTTCCACGGACGCGGCGGCTCGAGCCCCCTCTCGCCAGGCCCCAGGCGCGCCGGCCGTCCGGCCCCAGACGTTCGGCCACGGCGCCACCCGGAAGCCCGGCAAGCTCTCCGAGCTTCGTGATTCCAAGTTCCTGGAGCTCCTCGCGCTGCCCCGCTGCGAGCGGAAGCAGCGTCAGCGGCAGCGGCGAGAGAAATTCCCGCGTGTGCTCGTCGGAGACGATCAGCACCTGGCCGGAGCGCGCGACGTTTGCCGCTGCCAGCGCCGCGAAGCGCCTGCGCGCCGCGCCTATACGTGCGTCCCAGCCCGGGCCGACGGCCTTCAGCGCCCGCCTGAGCGCCGGCTCGAGGCCGCCGTAGAGCCGCTCGACCCCGCGCGTCTCGAAGTACGCGCAGCCCGGCGCGGCCGGATCGACGGCGATACCCGCGTCTTCGAGCCTGCGGACGATCTGCTCCCAGGCCTCCTCCGCCGCGGCCGGATCGGGATCGACTAGCTGCAGCGACGGGCAGGTCGCGAGCGCCTCCCCGAGACGCATGCCCGGCCGGATGCCGGCGACCTCGGCGGTGGCGGTTACCGGCCCGAGCAGTGCCTCGGTTGCCGGTTCCGGAGCCAGCGCCGCGGGCTCGGCCTGCAGGCGCGGCCGCTCCCGCAGCGCGGCTCGCAGCTCGAATCCGGGAATGACGATGGACGCGATCACGAACATGTGTTCTACACGAACAGGTGTTCGCGTGTCAAGAGAAGTTGCTCTCGAAATGTGACGAATGTGAGTCTTCGCGCTGCAGCAGAGGGACTGGTGGCGCGCGTCAGAGCGTGACTTCGGCCGCCCGCTCGAGCATCCGCGACAGGCGCGGCACCACGTTGAGCACGCTCACCTGGGAGCACCACGCGATGTCCTCCTCGAGGCCGGGCGGGCCGTAGGTGCGCGCGTTGATGCCGTCGATCGCGTTCGGGAAGCGCGCCGCGATCACCTCGGACGCCTTGGCCGCGTCGCTGCGGTCGCCGTCGAGCAGGGTGACGATCCGGCCGGCGCAGTACGCGTCGTCGATCGCGAAGACGTCCTTGTAGCCGGCGCAGAGGACGACGGCGTCCTCCCCGCGCGCCCGCGCGTGTGCAACGACTGCGTCGAGGTTGAGGAGCGACCCGAGCACGACCTCGCCGCAGGAGGCCGCCGCCGCGACGACCGCTCGCGTGCCGTTGGTCGTCGAGAGGATCAACGTCTCGGCCCGTGGCTCCTGGAACTCGCGGGGGGAGGCGCCAGCGTCGAAGCCCTCGATCATCTGGGCCTCGCGCTCGCCGCCCGTGATCGCCTCGTCGCCCAGCTCGGCGCGCAGCCGTCGGGCCTCGTCGATCTCGCTGCAGCAGAGAACGCGGCGGTAGCCGGACGCGAGGGCCTGCGCGATCGTGGACGTCGCCCGCATGACGTCGACGACGATTCCCAGCGGGGCAGCTGCCGCCTCGGCCGGCGTGAACGCGACGTGGACGCGCACGGCGCAACGCTACAAGTCTCGGTGCCAGACACCGACACGAAACCCGCACGTCTTCGTCACGGAAGTGTGTCGCGCCGACCGGAGAACGGCTTGCCTCCGTGAAGGCGGCGTTCGGGGTTCCGCGGGCGCGGTGTCAGACACCGTCACGGAAGTGTCACGGCCGCATGCGGGGCTACGCTTGGCGCCAATGTCCACGCCGATGTACTGCTACCGGCACCCCAACCGCGAGACGTACGTCTCGTGCTCCGAGTGCGGCCGCCCGATCTGCGCCGAGTGCATGACCCCCGCGCCGGTCGGCCAGCGCTGCCCGGAGCACTCCGGGAAGCCGCAGGGCGTTCGGCGCGTCACCTCGGGAGCCCGCCGCACGGCCTTCGAAGGCACCGGCGCGCTCGTGACAAAGGCGCTGATCGGGCTCAACGTCCTCGTCTACGTCGTCACCGCAGCCCAAGGAGCGGGCCTCAACAGCCCCGGGGGCTCGCTCTTCGACAAGTGGCTCCTCTACGGCCCCTTCGTCGCGAAGGGCGACTGGTGGCGCCTGATCACCGCAGCATTCCTCCACGCGAGCCTGATCCACATCGGCTTCAACATGTACTTCCTCTGGTTCGCAGGGGCTCCGGTCGAGGCGGCGCTCGGCCGCGGTCGCTTCCTCCTCCTCTACCTCGTCTCCGGTCTGGCCGGCTCGGCGGGCGCGCTCGTGCTCGACCCGAACACGCCCACGGTCGGAGCCTCAGGCGCGATCTTCGGGATCCTCGGCGCGGCGCTCGTGATGGAGCGGCAGCGCAACTTCGTGCTCGGCGGCTCGGCGCTCGGCCTGATCGTGATCAACCTGATCCTGAGCTTCGTGCTCTCGAACATCTCGATCGGCGGGCACATCGGCGGGCTGATCGGCGGGATCCTCTGCACACTGGTGCTCTCGAGCTTCGGCCGCGGCCACGCCGCCTACAGCCGGCTCGGCCTCTGGGGAATCGCCGGCGTGCTCGGCGTCGGCCTCCTGAGCATCGCCGTCGCGTACCTCAAGGTACGCGGCTACGCCTAGCCGTACCGCTCGACCCGCGTGGCGTGGTCGAGCATGTCCTTCCAGGCGTGGTCGTTCCCGCCTGGCCCACCGTCGAGTCGGTCCGCGAACCCGTCCCACGCGAAGATGACGTCGTTCCCGAACCCGCCGTAGACCCGATCGCTGCCGCGGTCTCCTTGCAGCTTGTCGCTACCCGGGCCGCCCGCGAGGACGTCGTTGCCGTTCCCGCCGTTGAGGATGTCCCTGCCGTCCCCGCCGCGGAGGATGTCGTTGCCGGCGTTGCCGTCAAGGACGTCGTTCCCGCCCAGCCCGCAGATCACGTCGCGGCCCTTGGTCCCGACGAGGATGTCGGGGCCCGACGTCCCGTTGATCGTGCAGGGCGCGACGCTGTGAGAGGTCGCATGCCCGCCGCGAACGAGGAACAGCGAGACGACGGCAGCAAAGAGCACCGTCATCGTCTTCAGTCGGTTCTCGCGGTCCGGGGTCATCAGGGCGGCACCTCCGGGTGTCACCCTGATGATCGGAGTCGAAGCGCCGCGGGAGCATCCCCCGCAGCGGTGATCTGTTACGCCGGGCGGTTCGTGATGTGGACGTACGTCTTGTCGCTCTCGCCGCACTCCTCGCGCAGCGCGACCTGTCCCGTCCGCCCCTCGCCCTGCCACGAAACCTCGGAGTCGTGCTCCTCGAGCTCGTCGAAGAGGATCTTGAAGCCGGCGCCCTCGAGCTCCTTCTTGAACTCGTTGTGCGCCTCCTTGACGTCGCCGTGGAAATAGCCCTCGACGACGTTCGTCGGGCCCTCAGTCGACTGCTCGGTGTAGGTCAGCTTGTCCGCCTCGATCTGCGGGAAGCTCGGCGGCAGCTTCAGCTTCTCGCTGCCGGCCAGCGCGGCGCCGTTGCACGCGCTCTTGACAGCCGCGCTCGGCTGCTCGGTCTCCCCCTTCTTCTCGCCGCCGCCGCCACAACCGGCGAGGACGACGACCACCGCCGCCAGCAACGCACACCAAACTGCCTGCCTCACGTTCAACTCCTCTCGTAGTCGACCCCCGGAGCGCCGCAGTCTACAAACCGCTATCCACCGGCGCTAACGGCCTCCACACCCGACTCCTTGAGCGCCGCCTGCGCAGCCGCCAGCCGGGCGAGCGGCACACGATAGGGCGAGCAGCTGACGTAGTCGAGTCCCAGGCCGTGGCAGAACGCGATCGAGTCCGGCTCGCCGCCGTGCTCGCCGCAGATGCCGAGCTTGATGCCTTCCTTGGCGCCTCGGCCCCTCTCAACGGCGATCCGCATCAGGTCGCCGACCCCGCTCCGGTCGAGCGTCTCGAACGGGTTCCGCTCGAGCACGCCGTCCTCGAGGTAGCGGGTCAGGAACTTGCCCTCAGCGTCGTCGCGCGAGAAGCCGAGCGCCGTCTGCGTGAGGTCGTTCGTGCCGAAGGAGAAGAAGTCCGCGTGCTCGGCGATCTCGTCGGCGCGGATGCAGGCGCGCGGGAGCTCGATCATCGTCCCGACGAGGTACTCCACCGACTCGCTCTCCTCGTTCGCGGTCGCGAGCGTGATCGCGCGCAGCCGGTGCAGCTCCTCGGCGAAGCCCACGAGCGGATGCATGATCTCGACGAGCGGCGCCTCCCCGGTGCGCTTCTCGACCGCCTCCGCCGCCCGGATGATCGCGCGCACCTGCATCTCGTAGATCTCGGGCCAGAGCAGCCCGAGGCGGCAGCCGCGCGTGCCGAGCATCGGGTTCGACTCCTGCAGCGCGCGGATCCGCTCGCGCATGCGCTCGTCCTTCGCCTCTTCGAGCGGCGGCAGGAACTCGTGCAGCGGCGGGTCGAGCAGCCGGATCGTGACGGGCAGACCTGCCATCGCCTCGAAGATCCCCTCGAAGTCGCCTTGCTGGTGCGGCAGCAGCCTGTCGAGGGCGGCGCGCCGCTCGTCCTCGCCCGAGGCCATGATCATCTCCCGCACGACCGGCAGCCGGTCCTCGGCCATGAACATGTGCTCCGTTCGGCAGAGCCCGATTCCCTGGGCGCCGAACTCGCGCGCCTTGGCCGCGTCCTCGGGGGTGTCGGCGTTCGCGCGCACCTTGAGGCGGCGGAGATCGTCCGCCCAGTCGAGGATCGTCTCGAAGTCCTCGTTGATCTGCGGGGGCACCAGATCGACCGAGCCGACGATCACTCTGCCGGTGCCGCCGTCGATCGTGATCACGTCGCCCTCGGAGAGCTTTTGGCCGCCGATCGTGAGCGTCCTTGCGTCGATGTTGATCGTCAGGCCCTCGCAGCCCGCGACGCACGGCTTGCCCATCCCGCGGGCGACCACCGCCGCGTGGGAGGTCATGCCGCCGTGCGCGGTGAGGATCCCGGCGGCCTGGATCAGGCCGTGGATGTCGTCCGGGGTCGTCTCCCAGCGGACGAGGATCACGTCCTGGCCCGCCTTGCCGCGCTCCTCGGCGGTATCCGCATCGAGGACGACCTTGCCGCAGGCGGCGCCGGGACTTGCGTTCAGGCCGCGCGCGGCGACCTCGACCTTCGCGTCGGGGTCGATCATCGGGTGCAGCAGCTGGTCGAGCTGGCCGGGATCGATTCGGGCGACGGCCTCCTCTCGCGTGATCAGGCTCTCGTCGACCATCGAGACCGCGGCCTTCAGCGCGGCGGTGGCCGTGCGCTTGGCCGAGCGCGTCTGGAGCAGGTAGAGCCGGCCGTCCTCAACGGTGAACTCGATGTCCTGGACGTCCCGGTAATGCTCCTCGAGGCGGCGCATCGTGCCGAGCAACTCGTCGAAGGTGTCGCCGAGGTCGCGCTTCATCGCCTCCAGCCGCTCCGGCGTGCGGATGCCCGCGACCACGTCCTCGCCCTGCGCGTCCGCGAGGAACTCGCCGTAGAGCCCCTGCTCGCCCGTCGACGGGTCGCGGGTGAAGGCGACGCCGGTTCCCGACTTGGCGCCCTTGTTCCCGAAGACCATCTGGACGACGTTGACGGCGGTGCCGAGGTCGTCCGCGATCCGATTTGCCCTGCGGTAGACCTGGGCGCGCGGCGTCTCCCACGAATCGAACACGGCCCGCACCGCGCGGCTGAGCTGCTCGCCGGCGTCCTGCGGGAACGGCCGGCCGATCTCGTCCTCGTAGATCTGCTTGAAGCCGCGGACGAGCTCCTCGAGGTCGTCGGCCGTCAGCTCGACGTCCTGCTTGACGTTTCGCTCTTCCTTCAGGGCGCGCAGGGCCTGCTCGAAGCGCTCGGCGTCGATCCCGTCGACCACCTCGCCGTACATCTGGATCAGGCGGCGGTAGGAGTCGTAGGCGAAGCGGCGGTTGCCCGTGCCGGCGGCCAGGCCTTCGACGGCCTCGTCGTTGAGGCCGAGGTTGAGGATCGTGTCCATCATCCCGGGCATCGAGATCGCGGCCCCGGAGCGGACGGAGACGAGCAGCGGGTTCTCGGGGTCGCCGAAGCGCTTGCCGGTCTTCTCCTCGAGGGCGTGGAGGTGGTTCGCGATCTCTTCCTCGAGCCCGCTCGGGAGCGTCTTGCCGTTTCGCATGTACTCGCGGCACGCGTCGGTCGTCACCGTGAAGCCGGCCGGCACGGGGATTCCGAGCTGGGTCATCTCGGCCAGGCCGACGCCCTTGCCGCCGAGAAGCTCTCGTCCTCCGCCGGACGGCTCGTCGAAGTCGTAGACGAAGCGTCCGTTCCCTCGCATTGCGCAGATCTTCCCACACAGCACGAGCCCTAGACTCGAATGCAATGGAGCTCGGAGACTTCTGGGAGCGGCAGGCGGAGGACTGGGTTCGCTGGGCCCGCGAGCCCGGACACGACTCGTACTGGCTCTTCCACCGTGACCGTTTCCTCGAGTTGCTGCCGCCGCCGGGGTCGCTGACGGTGGACGTTGGCTGCGGCGAGGGCCGCCTCTCGCGACACCTCAAACAGCTCGGTCACACGGTGCTGGCGGTCGACCGGTCGCCGACGATGGTTCGGTGCGCGCGCGAGCTAGACCCCGAGCTCGACGTCCGCGAGGCCGACGCGGCCGCGCTGCCGCTCGAGGGCGGGGCCGCAGATCTCGTCGTCTCCTTCATGTCGCTGATGAACACGGACGACCTGGGCGGCGCGGTTCGCGAGGCTGCGCGCGTGCTCGGGCCCAGCGGCCGCTATTGCGTCGCGATCGTGCATCCGCTGAACACCGCTGGGGCATTCACCTCGCGCCAGGACGACGCACCGTTCGTGATCGAGGGCTCGTACTTCGAGCGGACGCGGAAGGAAGTCCCCGTCGAGCGCGACGGGCTCAGGATGACGTTCCTCGACGCGCACCGGCCGCTGGAGGACTACTTCCAGGCGCTCGAGGCGGCCGGGCTCGTCGTCGAACGCCTGCGCGAGATTCCCGACACCTCGGACAGCGAGGGGGCGCCTCGCTGGCGCCGCGTCCCGCTCTTCCTCCACATCCGCGCTCTCGCTGCCCGCGTAAGCTCGAGCGGATGAGGCCCCTGCTCGTCGCCGCGTTCGCCGTCCTCCTGGTCGGAGGCGCGCAGGGCGCGGGCAGCGCCGCGAGCAGCCGGATCGCGTTCGGCCTCGAGCGCGACGACCTCAGCAGCATCTACACCGCGCGGCCGGACGGCCGCGGGCTGCGCCGCCTGACGGTCCCGCCGACGCGCCAGCAGCTCGGCGGCGACTCGGGCCCGGTCTGGTCGCCGAACGGCCGGCGGATCGTCTTCGAACGGAATCTCACCTACTGGGGCGCCGACCGCTACCGGCTCGCCGCTGTGCCCGCCGCCGGGGGCCTCGCGCGCCAGCTCACCAAGGGGCCGTACGACGCGATGCCGACGCTCTCTCCGAACGGCCGCCGGATCGCCTTCGTCCGGTTGACCGGCGCGACCCTGTCCCTCTACACGATCGACCGGCAGGGCCGGCACGCGGCGCGCCTGCTCTCGGACGGGCTCGACATCAGCCCCGCCTGGTCGCCCGACGGCAAGACGATCGCCTTCTCGCGCCTGGCCGATCCTTCGCTCCCGATCGAGGAGGCGACGCTCTACCTGGCCGACGCCGACGGCTCGCAGCTCCGCGCCCTTGGCCCGGAACCGGTCCGAGGCGTCTCGCCCGCGTGGTCGCCGGACGGACGCCGGATCGCGTTCGTGTCCTTTGCCGATCACAACGGCCCCGCCTGCCCGGTCGACGGCTGCCCGCCGAGCGGGGAGATCTACGTCGTCGGCGCAGACGGAACCGGCCTGACCCGCCTGACCACGAGCGAGGCCGACGACGAGCACCCGACCTGGTCGCCGAACGGCTCGCGAATCGCCTTCGCGAGCGGGTTCCTCCTCGCCGGCCAGGGCCACCCGCCTTGGCTGATGACGATTCCCTCGACCGGCGGCAGCGAGACTCGGATCGGCCGCTTCTCGGGCGTCCTCGATCCCGCCTGGAGCCCGGCAGGCATCCGCTAGCCTCCGTGGGATGAAGCTCGAGGGGATCCACCACGTCACGGCGATCACCGCGGACGCGCCTGGCAACGTCGACTTCTACGCGCGCGTCCTGGGCCTGCGGCTCGTCAAGAAGAGCGTCAACCAGGATGACCCGACCGTCTACCACCTCTTCTACGGCGACGAGCGGGGCGATCCGGGCGCCGACATCACCTTCTTCGAATATCCCGGCGCGCGGCGCGGCACCGCGGGCGCCGGCATGGTCCACCGCATCGCCTGGCGCGTCGCCTCGGAGGACGCGCTCGCCTTTTGGGAGGAGCGCCTCCGCGCCGAGGGTGTCGCGACCGAGCGCGGCGACGCCTCGCTCCTGTTTGCGGATCCCGAGGGCCTCGGGCACGAGCTCCTGCTCGTCGAGACGAGCGACCAGCCGCTGATCGCCGACCACCCGGAGGTGCCGAGCGAGGTCGCGCTGCAGGGATTCGACTCCGTCCGCGCCTACACCTTCGACCCGGAGCAGAGCCGCCACTTCCTGGAGCAGACGCTCGAGTTCTCGCCGGACGGCGAGGCCACCTGGGAGGTCCGCGGCGAGCAGCGCGGCTCGTTCTACCGCTACGACCGCACCGACCAGCGCGGCGCCGGCGGCGCGGGCACCGTGCATCACGTCGCCTGGGCGTCGCCGATGGACGACCACGAGGCCTGGCAGAAACGCGTCGCCGAGGCGGGTGCCTCCCCCACGCCGGTGATCGACCGCTTCTATTTCCGCTCGATCTATTTCCGAGAGCCGAGCGGCGTCTTGTTCGAGATCGCGACGGTCGGCCCTGGCTTCGACGTCGACGAGCCCCTCGAGGAGCTCGGCGAGCATCTCTCACTGCCGCCCGCGTACGAGCAGCTCCGCGACCGGCTCGAGCAGGTCCTGACGCCGCTGCCGGACACGCACCGTCAGCTGGCGACCGGCGGGCGGTAGCCGGGCCTCCGGCGCGCCCGGAAGTCGGCCAGCCAGGCAAGCGCCCGCAGCCCCATCCAGACGGGCGTCAGCACCACGTAGAAGATCCCCAGGGCGGCGACGAGGATCAGCCACCAGAGGGCCCAGCGCCAGAGCGGGACTTGCGCTCTCGGCCTGCTCACGCTACGGGCGCTTCGTCCTTCGTTTTCGTCTCGGCCCTGCGGCGCTCGACCAGCCGGATCACCCGAGCGGCGGTCTCCTCGATCGACAGGTCCGAGATCTCGATCACGGGGCAGCCGAGGCGGCGGTGGATCGCCTCGGCCTGCTCGAGCTCGGCATAGATCTCGACGAGCTCGGCGTACGCGCGCTGGTTGCCGCCCAGCCGCGCCGCCCGCTGCCGGCGGATCTCGTGCAGCCGCTCCGCGTCGATTGTGAGGCCGACGATCTTCGTCGGGTCGACCTGGAAGAGCGCCGACGGAGGCTCGATGCCCTTCACCACCGGCACGTTCGCCGTCCTGTAACCGAGGTACCCGAGGTACATCGAGAGCGGCGTCTTCGAGGTGCGGGAGACGCCGACGAGGATGATGTCCGCCTCGTGCAAGCCGGCGCCGACGCCGTCGTCGTACTTGACGGCGAACTCGATCGCGGCGATGCGCTTGAAGTAGGTCGAGTCGAGCGGCGCGCGCGCGCCCGGGGTCATCTGGGCGGCGACGCCGGCGACCTTGGCTACGGCCTCGATCGGATGGCCGAGGAGGTCGCAGTAATGGAGCCGGTAGCGCCGGCAGAGGGCGCGCGCGGCCTCGCGGAGCTCTGGATGGACGAGCGTGTAGACAATCACCGCGGGGCGACCCTTCGCGCGGTTGAGCGCGAGCTGCAGGTCGTCGACGGTCTCGACGCGGGGATGGCGGATCTCTTCGAACTCCTGGCCGGGGAACTGCGCCTCGAGCGCGTGGACGAGCCGGACCGCGGTCTCGCCGGTGGAGTCCGAGATGACGTGGAGCTCGACCGGCTGCTTCGTCACGCGCGGAGCGTAACCCGGGGTGGAGCCGCGGGATCGCGGGCGATTGCGCGTCATGCGGTCGCTCGGGCCTGTGCACCAGATTTGACGAACTCGTCACAGATCCGTGACAGACACGTGCGCACCTCGGCGGTAGGCTGACCGCCATGGCAGGGGGGCGGGTCGGGACCCGCAGTAACACGCGCGCGCGTGAACATTCAGTAGGGGCTGCGTTCGCCGGGCCGCCGGCGAGCGACTAGCGCGGGATCTGCGAAAAGTCCCCCAACCGCCCGAGCGTGTCGCGAACGTCGAGCAGCAACCTCAGCCGGTTCGCGCGCACGGCCGGGTCCTCGTCCATGACGAGCACCTCGTCGAAGAACCGCTCGACGAGCGGCGCCAGTTTCGCGCCCGACTCGAGCGCCTTGCGCACGTCACCGTCGACCGAGACGGCCGCCAACCCCTCGGCGAGCGCGCGCTCCGCATCCTCGCGCAAGAGCGAGTGGTCGAGCTGCTCCGCGGCCTCGTCCGCCGCGCGACCGGCCAGCCGGTCCGCCCGCTCGTAGGCCGTGTAGACACCGCCGAACGACGCCGTCTCCCGCTCCGCGTACAGCGTCTGCGCCAGACGACCAACGCTCGCGAGGTCGGGCGCCGCCGAGGCCCGCGCCGCCCGGACGTACTCGACGGGCACGTCGACCAGACCCTCGAGCCGCTCCTCGACGAACTCCCGCACGTCCTCGGGCATGAGCTCGCGAGGAATTACCAGCCCGCCCTCCAGCGCCAACCGGCAGAGCCCGATCGCCGCGCGCCGCGACCCGTAGGGATCCCGCGAGCCGGTCGGCCGGTGCCCGAGCGAGAAGGACACCGAAAGGGTGTCGAGCTTGTCCGCCGCCGCGAGCACCTTCCCGGCCTCGGTCTGCGGCAGGGGCCCGCCCGCAGAATCCGGCAGGTACTGCTCGTCGACCGCGGCGCAGACGGCCTCCGGGTAGCCGGCGAGACGCGCGTACTCGGCGCCGATGTGACCTTCGAGATCGGGAAACTCGCGCACGAGCTCGGATGCCTGGTCGGCCTTCGCCAGCCGGGCCGCCTCGAGCGACGCCTCTCCCCCGCCCAGCTTCGCGACGAGATCGCGAAGCCGCTCGGACTTGTCCGCGAACGACCCCGCACCCGCGAAGAACGTGATCCCGCCCAGCCGCTCGGCGAGCCTTTCGATGCCCGACGCGACGTCGCGCTCGAACGTGAAGCTCGCGTCGTCGAGCCGCCCCGCGAGAACCCCCTCGTTACCGGCCCGCACCGTGTCCGGATCGCCGCCGTTGGCGACGAACGCGAACCGGTTCCCTCCGAGGGGGAAGTAGCGCTGGTGCGACTGCATCGCCGTCACGACCACGCGCTCCGGCAGTTGGAGGAAGCGCTCGTCGAAGCGTCCCTCGAGCACCGTCACGCTCTCGACGAGGTACACGACCTCCTCGAGCACGCCGGCCGGGTCGCTCCACCCCCCGATCGCGTCGAGCCCAGACACGATCTGTCGCCGTCGCTCCTCGGCGTCTGGCTCGACGCGCGCCGAGCGGAGGCGCTCCTCGTACTCGCCCGCGACCGGGATCTCGACGGCGCCTTCCGCGAAGCGGTGGCCGAACGACGACGCGCCGACGACGGTCTCCCCGTCGAGCTTGACCAGCGTCCACCGCACCGGCCTGGAGAAGCGAAGCCCGCTGTCGTCCCAGCGCATCGACTTCGAGAACGCAAAGCCGCGAACGATCGCGTCGGCCTTCTCGGGCAGCGCCTCGGCAAGCGGCCGCCCGGGCCGCTCGAAGCCCAGGAAGCCCTCGCGCGCGACGAGCGCCTCGACCTCGACGCCGTGCCGCTTCGCGAACCCGGCCGCCGCTTTCTCCGCAAGCTGTTCCGGCGGTCCCTTTACCCACTCGTCAGGCGTCCGCTCGGCAACGTCGAGCAGGACGGCCGCAATCCGCCGGGGCCCCACGAAGACCCTGTCCGGACGAGCCCCGAGCTCCCGCTCGACCAACATCGGCAGCTGCGCCTCGGCTTCCCGGCACGCGCGTGCAGGAAGCTCCTCGCAGCCGATCTCAACCAGCAGCGTCGCCATCGCCCTCCTGCTCCAAATAGAGCCGTGCGACCTCGCGGGCCAGGGTCCGGACGCGCCCCACGTACGCCGCCCGCTCGGTCACCGACAGCGCTCCCCGGGCGTCCAGCAGGTTCAGCATGTGGGAGCACTTCAGCACCTGGTCGTAAGCCGGAAGGGGCAGGCGGCGCTCGACGAGCTGCCGGCACTCCTCCTCGGCCTCCCCGAACCGCCGCGACAGCGTCTCCACCGGCGCGAGCTCGAAGTTGTACGCCGACCACTCCCGCTCGCTCTCGCGGTACACGTCGCCCCACGTCACCCCAGGCGCCCACTCGAGCTCGAACGCGCTCGACTTCCCCTGCAGGAACATGCCGAGGCGCTCGAGCCCATAAGTCATCTCCGCCGGGACGAGCTCGACGTCGAACCCGCCGAGCTGCTGGAAGTACGTCCACTGCGTGATCTCCATCCCGTCGCACCAGACCTCCCACCCGAGCCCCCACGCGCCGAGGGTCGCCTGCTCCCAGTCGTCCTCGACGAGGCGGATGTCGTGGCGCTGCAGGTCGATCCCGATCGCCTCGAGCGAGGCGAAGTACCGGTCGAGCACGTCCTCGGGTGCGGGCTTCAGGATCACCTGGTACTGGAAGTAGTGCTGGAAGCGGTACGGGTTCTCGCCGTACCGTCCGTCGAGCGGCCGGATCACCGGCTCGACGTAGGCGGTCTTCCAGGGGCTCGGCCCGAGGCAGCGCAGGAAGGTCGCGGGATTCATCGTGCCCGCTGCGAGTTCCGTGTGGTACGGCTGCATGAGCACGCAGCCCTGCTCCGCCCAATACCCCTCGAGCGAGCGGATCATCTCCTGGAAGTTCACGGCGCTGAGCCTAACGGCACGGTCCGACCGGCCTTAGGCACTCAGCGTTCGAAGGCGGAAGCCCCCGTGATACTCGTACGAGGCGGTGATCACGCCGAGCGCCTCGCGAGCGCCGCGATCCGTCAGGCCGGCGTCGGAAGCTTCGGCGAGCGGCCGCTGGAGGAGCCCCTCGATTCCGAGCAGCCCGTCGCGGGAGAGCGGCAGCGCACCGTTCGCGCAGGCCCCGCAGACCGCTCCGCCGGCCGTCGGCGAGTAGCCGGCGAGGCCCGTCTCGGCACCGCAGTCCGCACAGCTCGTCACGTGCGGCAGGTATCCCGACAGCCAGAGCAGCTTCAGCTGGAAAGAGAGCACGAGCGGGTCGAGGCCCGTCGCGCGCTTGACGGGACTCAGCTCGTCGAGGAGGTCGAGGAACCGCACGAGCGCGCGGAACGCCCGCTCGTTCGCTTCCTGCTCGGGGAACAGGCGCAGCATCGCCTCCGCGCCGACGAGCCCGGCGCCGAGACGGTACGAGTCCTCACGCGCCTCGCGGTGCGACCGGACCAACTCCGCTCCCGTGACCGTCTGGAGCTCTCCGCCGCCCTGGTGCAGCATGAGCTCGACGTGGCTGAGCGGCTCGAGTCGCCCGCCGAAGCGCGACTTCGTCTTTCGGACACCTTTCGCGACGGCGCCGATCCGACCACGCTCACGCGTGTAGAGGTGGAGCACGCGATCCGCTTCGCCGAAACGAAAGGAGCGCAGCACCACGGCCTCGGTCTTGTACGAGCGGCCGGCCACGTGGCTCAAGTGTAGAGACGGGCCAGGCCGGGAATCGCCGGGGCGTTTTCTGCGTTTGAACTCGTAATGCCGAGGATTCAGATGTATACGACCCGCTGGTGCGCCTACTGCGTCCGCGCCAAGGCGCTGCTGGACGCACGCGGGCTCGAGTACGAGGAGATCTCGCTCGACGACGACCCGGCGTTCCGCCAGCGCCTGCTCGACCTGACCGGCGGCTGGACCGTCCCGCAGATCCTCATCGACGGCCGGCCGATCGGCGGCTACACCGAGCTCTGGCAGCTCGATCGCGGCGGCGAGCTCGAGCGGATCGCGGCCTGAAACCCGCACGGCTCGAGGTACGAGAAGGGCGGGGCTGGCCCCCGCCCTTTCGTTATCGACCCCATTTCCCCTAGGGGTGGGTCTGTCCGCTCGTTTCGCATTCGAAACCGATAGCGCTACGGCGCGTAAGCAGTGTCTTCGCAGGGTGGCCGGGGAGGCTCAGCGCTGGCAGGACGGGCAGTACCACGTGCCGCGGCCGCCCGCGCGGATCTTCTCGATCGGCGTCCCGCAACGCTCGCACGGTTCGCCCTCGCGGCCGTAGACCCTGAACTCCTCCTGCATCCGCCCCGGGCTTCCGTCCGGAGTCCGGTAGTTGCTGAGCGTCGCGCCTTGGCGTGCGATCCCGGCCCGCAAGGCAGCCCGGATTCCGCGGTGAAGCGCCGCGATTTCCTCCGCGCTCAGCTCGCCGGCGGGTCGGAGCGGGTGCAAGCGCGCACGCCAGAGCGCCTCGTCGGCGTAGATGTTTCCGACGCCCGCGAGCCGCCGCTGGTCGAGGAGCGCGGACTTGAGCGGAGCTCGCCGGCCTTCGAGCGCCTCCGCGAGCCGCTTGCTCGTAAACGAGCGCACCAGCGGTTCCCGGCCGATGCGCTGCGCGAGGTACGACAGCAAGTCGTCCTCGTCCAGGAGCTGCCACGTGCCGAAGCGGCGCACGTCCCGGTACACGACGTCCGAGCCGTCGTCTAACTTGACAACAGCGCGGCGATGGACGTCTCCGGCCGGAGGGCGACCGCCGTTCGCATGGAGTAGCTGTCCAGTCATCCGGAGGTGAATCAGGAGAACGCGACCGCTTTCGAACCGGACAATCAAATACTTGCCGCGGCGATCGAGCGCGGCGACCCGCTCGCCCTCGAGCTCGGCGGCCACTCCGGCGGGATCGGCGGGCCGGGTGAGGCGTGGGTCGAAGATCCCGACGTGCTCGAAACGGCGGCCGACGAGCTTGGGCTCGAGTCGTGCCCGGACGGTCTCGACCTCGGGAAGCTCCGGCATGGCCGCCAGCGTAGCGCCGTGGGCGCGGCAGTCGCCCTCGCTCAGGCGATGACGTCGATCACGACGGCCGACTCGGGCGGAGGCTCGTCGGCGAGGACGTAGGCGCTTTCCAGCTCCTGCGCCGCGTCGGCGGCGGCCTCCTCCGTTCGCGCGTGGATCTCGCAGAGCGCCTCGCCCTGCGCAACCCGGTCCCCGCGCTTTCGAAGGCACAAGACGCCTACGGCGTGGTCGATCTCGTCGTCCTTGGCCTGGCGCCCCGCTCCGAGGTGCAGCGCGGCCTGGCCGACGCGGACCGCTCCGAGCTCCGCCACGTACCCCGCCCGCGAGGCTGCGAGCCCGCTCACGACGGGCGCGGCAGGCAGGGCCGACTCGTCGGGGTCACCTCCCTGCGCGCGGACCCAGCGCTCGTAGGCCTCGACCGCGGACCCGTCCGCGAGCGCGCGCTCGACGCGCTCGCGGGACTCGGCTTCGTCGATGCCGAGATCCGAGAGCGTCAAGAGCCGGCTGCTCGCGGCGAGCACGAGCTCGACGAAGTCGGGCGGGCCCTCGCCCCGCAGGGTCGCGATCGCCTCGCGGATTTCGAGCGCGTTGCCGACCGCGCGCCCGAGCGGCTGGTCCATGTCGGTGAGCAGGCAGACGACTTCGCGGCCGGCGTTGCGGCCGAGCTCGAGCATGGTCTCGGCGAGCGTCCGGGCGTCGGCTTCCGACTTCATGAAGGCGCCGTCACCGACCTTCACGTCGAGCACGATCGCCTCGGCCCCGCCCGCAATCTTCTTGGACATGATGCTTGCGGCAATCAGGGAGTAGTTGTCGACGGTCGCCGTGACGTCGCGCAGCGCGTAGAGGCGCTTGTCAGCCGGCACGAGGTCGGCGGTGGCACCGACGATCGCCATCCCGGCAGACTTCACCTGTTCGATCAGCTCTTCCGTCGAGAGCTCGATCCTGAAGCCCGGGATCGACTCGAGCTTGTCGAGCGTGCCGCCGGTGTGGCCGAGACCCCTCCCGCTCATCTTCGCGAACGGGACGCCGCAGGCTGCGACGATCGGCCCGACCGCGATCGAGGTCTTGTCGCCGACGCCTCCGGTCGAGTGCTTGTCGACGACCTTACGGCCGAGCGCCGATCGCAAGTCGACCGTCTCGCCGGTCTTGATCATCGCCTCCATCAGCGCGTAGGTCTCGGCGCCCGTGAGCCCGCGGAAGAAGACCGCCATGCAGAACGCGGCGAGCTGGTAGTCCGGGATCTCGTCTCGGGCATAGCCCAGCATCAGCTCTTCGAGCTCGTGCGGAGTGAGCTCGCCTCCGTCGCGCTTGCGCTCGATTAGCTCGACCGGCCTGATCACGCCGGCCCTGGATCGGCTTTCACGACTCGACGATCGCTTCGCCCGGGAGTTGCTTGCCCGGCGACTTGCCGCCGAGCCAGGTGTTGACGGTTGCGCCGACGTCGGCGAACTCACCCTCGTGGATGCGGCCGGCGGCATTCCTCCCCTGGACGTAGGCCAGCAGCAGCGCGTGCTCGCGCGAGTGATCCGTGGACGCCGTGGTCGGGTCGCAGCCGTGATCCGAGGTGAGGATCAGAAGGTCCTGGGGCCGCAGCGCATCGAGCAGGTCGGGAAGCCGCCGGTCGAAGTCCTGCAGGCAGCGGTGGAAGTTGACCGGGTCGTTGCGGTGGCCCCAGAGCATGTCCGTCTCGACGAGGTTCGTGAAGACGAGCCCATCGTCGATCTCCCGCAACAGCGTCTCCGTTTGCTGGATCCCCTCGACGTTCGACTTCGTCGGACGCGAGTCGTCGATGTCGCGGCCGGCGAAGATGTCGCCGATCTTGCCGACGCCGTACACCGTCTTCCCCGCCTCGCGGACTAGCGTGAGGTAGTTCGGCCGCCGCGGTTCGAGCGAGAAGTCGTGCCGGTTCGGCGTGCGGACGTAGTTCCCCGGCTCGCCGACGAACGGCCGTGCGATCACGCGCCCGACCGCGTGCTTGCCGCTCAGGATCTCGCGTGCGATGCGACAGCCGGCGTAGAGCTCCTCGAGTGGGATCGTCTCCTCGTGTGCCGCGATCTGGAAGACCGAGTCCGCGGACGTGTAGACGATCCACTTCCCGGTTCGCTGGTGCTCCTCCCCGAGCTCCTGGATGATCTCGGTCCCCGACGCCGGCTTGTTGCCGAGGACGCCCCGGCCCGTCCGGTGCATGAACGGGTCGATCACGTCGTGCGGAAAGCCCTGCGGATAGGTGGGAAACGGCGTCGGCGTGACGACGCCCATCAGCTCCCAGTGCCCGGCCGTCGTGTCCTTTCCCTTCGAGCGCTCGAGCAGCCGGCCGGCGACCGCCGGCGCGCCCGGCTGCGGCGGGCAGCCCTCGAGCGGCTCAACGTTGCCCAAGCCGAGCGCCTCGAGGTTGGGCAGGTCGAGCCCACCGACCGCCCTGGCGACGTTGCCGAGCGTGTCCGAGCCCTCGTCACCGTACGCGGCGGCATCCGGCAGCGCCCCGGCACCGACGGCGTCCAGCACAATCACGCAGGCACGCGGCACCGGGCTATTCTAGGTTGGTCGTGGATGCCATCCTCGGGCTGCTCGGTCTCATCGTCTTCGCCGCGTGCGTGATCGTCCTCGCGGCCGCGATGACGTGGGTCGTCGTCAAACTGAGCCCGGGCCGCAACAAGGCGCAACCGAAGTCCTGAGCCTCAGACCGGCGACAGCGGCAGCAGGTCTTCGAGCGGCTGGAAGTCGAGGTTGTGTGCCTCCGCGACCGCTTCGTAGGTGATCTTGCCGTCGAGCACATTGACGCCGCGTGCGAGCGCCGGATCGCGGGCGACCGCCTGCGCGAGGCCGTAGCCCGCAATCTCCTCGGCGAACGGCAGCGTCACGTTGGTCAGCGCCTTGGTCGAGGTCACCGGGACGGCGCCGGGCATATTTGCGACGCAGTAATGCGTGACGCCGTCGACGACGTATACGGGATCGCTGTGGGTCGTCGGCCTGGACGTCTCGGCGCACCCGCCCTGGTCGATCGCGACGTCACACAGGACTGCGCCGTCCTTCATCGCGGCGACCATCCCGCGGGTGATCAGCTTCGGAGCGATCGCTCCGGGAATCAGCACCGCGCCGATGACGACATCCGCCTCGACGATCGACTCCTCGACCTGGAGGGTCGAGGACATCACGAGGCTGACGCGCCCCGAGAGGATCTCGTCGAGATGTCGCATCCGGTCGATCGAGCGCTCGAGGATGGTGACGTTGGCTCCGAGCCCGAGCGCGATCACCGCCGCGTTGTAGCCGACGATCCCGCCGCCGATCACGAGAACGCGGCCGGGCGCAACCCCGGGCACGCCGCCGAGAAGCAGGCCGCGCCCGCCGAGCGGCTTCTCGAGGAAGTACGCACCCGCCTGCGCGGAGAGGCGTCCGGCGATCTCGCTCATCGGCGCGAGCAGCGGCAGTGCGTGGTTGTTCGTCTCGACGGTCTCGTAGGCGACGCAGGTGGCGCCGCTCTCTGCGAGTGCGCGCGTCAGCTCTTCGCTGGCGGCGAGGTGCAGGTACGTGAAGAGAACGAGCCCGTCCCGGAGCAGGGAGTACTCGGACGGAAGCGGCTCCTTGACCTTGAGCAGCAGCTCCGCGTCACCCCAGACCTCGTCCGCAGAGCCCAGCGTCGCGCCTGCGACCTCGTACGCGTCGTCGGGAAACGAGCTCCCGTCTCCTGCGCCGCGCTCGACGAGGACGTCGTGGCCGCGCTCGACGAGCTCGCGTGCACCGGCAGGCGTGAGCGCGACGCGGTACTCGTCCGACTTGATTTCCTTGACGACGCCGACCTTCATCGGGGCGAGAAACCCTAGCTTGTTCGCCCGGTTTCGCATCGCCCCGCCGCGCGGCGCGTTGGCGCATTTTCGTCACGGTCCCGTGACAGACACGTGCGCCTTTCCTCGTTACGCTCGCCTCGGGGAGGAGGCCGGGCGAACCGAACTACAGGACCAAGTGCGCCGCGGTTCGCGCCACCCCCGCGTCGCCGCCGAAGGTGTTCCACGTCCCGCGGCCGGCGACCGGGCCGGGCCGCCGGGTCTCCATCAGGCGACCAGGCTCCGAGCGAGACGGCCGGCGGCGAAGGCGGCGGCGAAGAACCACGGCTCCTCGTCGGGCCCGCGGCCCATATGGGAGAGCGGGAGGCCGGCGCAGGCCTCTTCCCAGCCCTCTACGTCGACCTCCTGCCGCGGCTCGACCCAATCCGGAGCCTCGTGGCCCGCCGGCCACGCGACGATGACCCGCCCCGTGCATAGGGCGAGCACCGCCTCGGTGTGATGGGACACGCCGCGATGGCGCTCGCGCTCGTCGGCGCTCGAGACACGCGCGGCCAGCACCGGCGAGCCTCCCAGCGCCGAAGCCGCATTCGCAGCATCGGCTGCGGCGAGCCCTCCGTGGCCGAGCCGCGAGCCCGTGCCGACGATCCCCGGTCCGATCGCGCAGACGACCGCGTCGTAGCCGCCGCCGGCCGCCCACGCGAGCGCGGAGGCGACGCCGACGCACTCCTGCTCCCCGCCGAAGCAGGCGCCGACCGAGACGGTGGTCGCAACCAGCCCGCGGTCGCGCAGCAGCCGCACGGTGTCGGACAGCGGTAGCGGCAGCGCCCCACCGGGAAGCTGGACGTAGGCGATGCGAAGCTCTTGCCCGAGGCCGGCGCAGACCGGCGCGACCTGGCTGTGCAGGGAGCAGCAGACGACCGGGAGGCCACCGAGCTCCTCCGCCGGCCCACCCCCCTCCTCCGCATGCACGGCCGCCGCCTGCAAGGGCGTGTACGGCAGCTTCATCACGTGGGCGCCCTCCGTCGCGGACAGGCCGAGCCCGCGGGTGAGGTTCGCGTAGAGCACGTCGAAGCCTCCCGATCCCAGCGCGAGATCGCGCGCCTGCACGTTGACGAGGACGTCGTCGTCGACCGCGACCGGCCCCGTCAGCCCCGGGTAGGCCACGCACGCATCGCCGTCGACCTCTAGCCGGACGAGCCCGTCGAGCTCTTCCAGGATCGCGGTGACGCGGCCGCGCCTGAGGCTAAGCGGCATCGCCGGTCTCGGCGGCGACCTCGACCAGGGCCAGCGTCACATCGACCATCGCCTCGAGATCCGCGACCGCGATGCGCTCGTCAGGCGTGTGGATGTCGGTCATCCCGTTCGCGAGGTTCACACATTGCAGGCCGCGCTCGTTGAAGACGTTCGCGTCCGCGCCGCCGCCGGAGAGGATGTAGCTCGGCGCCCGCCCCGAGCGCTCGAGCGCGCCCGCGGCGATCCGGACGGGCAGGTCGTCTCGGCGGAAGCGGTACCCGCGCGCCGAGCCTTCGACCTGCGTCTCGACCTCGCATTCCGCCAGCGTCGCGGCGAAGGTCACCGTCTCGAGCATCTCCTGCACGACGTCGGCGAGCTTGCGCTCGTCGTGGCTGCGGGCCTCCGCCAGAAAGCGGCAATGCTCCGGGACGACGTTGCGCGCGGTCCCGCCCTCGATCTCGCCGACGTTCGCCGTCGTCTCGTCGTCGAGGCGCCCGAGCCGCAGGTCCGCGATCGCGCGCGCCGCTGCCGCGATCGCCGAGCGGCCTTCCTCGGGATACATCCCCGCATGGGCCGCGCGGCCGTGGAACTGGACGTCGAGCTTGCGTTGATGCGGCGCGCCGAGGATCACCTCGCCGACCGGTCCCGCGTGGTCGTAGACGTAGCCGACGCGCGCGCCGAGGCGCTGCTCGTCGAACGCCGCCGCACCACGCAGCCCCACCTCCTCCATCGGCGTGAACAGCAGCTCGAGGCCCGCGTGCGCCCG
>VAXM01000013.1:0-1071 GCA_005883335.1 Actinomycetota bacterium | reverse complement strand
TTGTCGGCACCGAGGATCGTCCCGCCGGCGTTGCGCACGATCTCGTCCTCGCCGACAACGGGCTCGATCGCCGCCTCGGGCGGCACCGTGTCGAGATGGGCGCAGAGGAAGACCGGCGTGCCGTCCCCGCCGTTCGACGCCGCCAGACGGCAGAAGATGTTCCCGATCGACGAGCCAATCCGCGAGCCAGCGTCGTCTTCGTCCGCCTCGAGCCCGAGCGCGCCCAGGTAGTCGAGCACGCGGTCGGCGACGGCACGCTCCTCGCCGGACGGGCTCGGCAGCGCCGCCAGTTCGAGGAACAGCGACAGGACGTCCGGTGCCCAGCCGGGTCGCACGCCGAGATCCTAGAGGTCTAAACGCGCGTGACTGCAGCGCCTGTGCGCTCGCGTGCACGCACGAACGCCGCGCCGACGAAGTCGCGGAAGAGCGGCGCCGGCCGCGTCGGCCGGGACTTGAACTCCGGGTGAAACTGGCTCGCGACGAACCAGGGGTGGTCGCGCAGCTCGACGATCTCCACGAGCCGGCCTTCCTGGAAGGTGCCCGAGACGACGAGCCCGGCCTCGACGAGCAGCGGCCGGAAGTGGTTGTTCACCTCGTAGCGGTGACGGTGCCGCTCGTGCACGACAAGCTCGTTGTAGGCCGCGAGCGCATGCGTTCCCTCGGCGAGCTCGACGGCCTGGGCGCCGAGCCGCATCGTCCCGCCGAGATCCTCGATCTCCTTCTGCTCGGGCAGCAGGTCGATCACCGGATACGGCGTCTCCGGGTCCATCTCCGTCGAGTTGGCGCCGTCGAGCCCGGCGACGTTGCGCGCGAACTCCGAGGCCGCGACGTGCATCCCGAGGCAGATTCCGAGATACGGGATCCCGCGTTCGCGGGCGACGCGGCAGGCGAGGATCTTGCCCTCCCAGCCGCGCGACCCGAACCCGCCCGGGACGAGCACGCCGTCCACGTTCTCGAGCTCCGCCTGCGCCTCCTCGAGGGACATCCCCTCCGCGTCGAACCAGCGCACGTTCACCGTGCAGCCGTGGTGCACGCCTGCGTGCCGGAGCGCCTCGTGCACCGAGAGGTAGG
>VAXM01000165.1 GCA_005883335.1 Actinomycetota bacterium | reverse complement strand
CGGTATTGCGGCTGTTCCTCGGCGAGCTGGACGGCTGGAACGGCGCGCGCCGGGAAGCTGCTGCCCGCTACGAGGAGCTCGGTCTCGGCGAGCTCTGCGAGTTACCGGGTGACGAGCCGGGGCACGTCTACCACATGTACGTCGTCCGCTCGACCGAGCGCGACCGGCTGTGCGACGCGCTTGCCGCCGCCGAAATCGGGCACGCCTCCTACTACGTGACGCCTCTCCACCTGCAGCCGGCGATGCGCTACCTGGGCTGGAACGAGGGCTCGCTGCCGGAGACCGAGCGCGCGGCGCGCGAGAACCTGGCGCTGCCGATGTGGGCAGGGATCCCGGCGGAGACGCAGGAGCGCGTCGTGTCCGTGATCCGCGAGGCCGCGGCGGTACGCGCATGATTCCGATCAATCGCCACCGCATCTGGCAGCTCGTTGCCGACGGCGGCCTGGTCGCGCTCGCGTGGTACCTCGCCTTCGAGCTCCGCTTCGACAGCGGGCCGCCGGTCTTCTACGAGACCCTCTTACGCCGCTCGATCCTCGTCGTCATCGGGATCAAGCTGGCCGTCTTCATCCTCGCCGGCTTCTACGACCGCTGGTGGCGGTACGTCTCGACGCGCGACATGTGGCGGATCGCGTACGGCGTCGCCCTCGCGAGCGTCCTCGCCGACGTCGCCGTCTACCTGATCTCGCCGGTGCCGAGCGTGAAGCTCCCGCGCGGGATCGCGGCGCTCGACGTGCTGCTGACGCTTGCGCTGATCGCTGGGTCGCGGCTGCTCGCGCGCACGTTGATGGAGCGGCCGACCAAGGGGATCGTCGCGCGCGGCAAAGAGGTGCTGGTCGTCGGCGCGGGCGACGCGGGCCAGCTCGTGATCCGCGAGCTCCAGCGCAACCCCCAGCTCGGCTACACGCCGATCGGCCTGATCGACGACGACCGCCGCAAGAAGAACCTGCGCATCCACGGAGTCCGCGTGCTCGGCACCACGGACGACCTGCCGCACATCCTCCGAGACAACCGGCCGGACGAGGTCCTGATCGCGATCCCCGGCGCCTCGGGTGAGGCCCGCCAGCGGGTCGTCAACATCACCCGCGAGGGCAACGTCCCGGTCAAGACGCTGCCCGGGCTCTACGAGCTGATCACCGGCGACAGCGATCTGGCCGCCCAGATCCGCCCGGTGCAGGTAGAGGACGTGCTCGGCCGGGAGCCCGTCGAGGTCGACCTGCGCGCGACGGCCGCGTACGTCCGCGACCAGACCGTCCTCGTCACCGGCGCGGGCGGCTCGATCGGCTCTGAGCTCTGCCGTCAGATCGCGAAGCTTGGGCCGCAGCGGCTCGTGCTCGTCGACCAGGGCGAGACGGCGCTGTTCGAGATCGAGCGCGAGCTCGTCGACGAGCGAGGCTTCACGGCCAGCGTGCCGGTGCTCGGCGACTGCAAGAACCGGACGAAGATGCGACAGGTTTTCGACCGCTACCGGCCGGCGGTCGTCTTCCACGCGGCCGCGTACAAGCACGTCCCGCTGATGGAGGCGAACCCCCTCGAGTGCGTACGAAACAACGTCCTCGCAACGCGCACCGTTGCGGACATCGCCGTGGAGTTCGGCGCGCGCCGCTTCGTCCTGGTCTCGACCGACAAGGCTCTGAATCCTGCCGCACTGTACGGCCAGTCGAAGGCCGTTTGCGAGTGGATCGTCGAGGCGTACGGCACGCGCGACGACGTCGCGACGCGCTTCGTTGCCGTTCGCTTCGGCAACGTGCTCGGCTCTGCCGGAAGCGTCGTGTCGATTTTCCGCCGGCAGATCGCGAAGGGCGGGCCTGTGACGGTCACGCACCCGGACATGACGCGGTTCTTCATGACGACCCAGGAGGCGGCGTCGCTCGTCGTCCAGGCAGGTGCGATCGGCGGCCGTGGCGACGTGTTCGTGCTCGACATGGGCGAGCCGGTGCGGATCATCGACCTCGCGATGCAGATGATCCGGCTCTCGGGCAAGGAGCCGGAGCGCGACATCGACATCGACGTCGTCGGCGCGCGCCCCGGTGAGAAGCTCCACGAAGAGCTCTGGGGCGAGGGCGAGACCGCGGTGGCGACCTCGCACCCGAAGATCATGCGCGTCAGCGGGCCGATCGTCGACTCGCAGTGGCTCGAGGAGGAGCTCACCGTGCTCGAGCGGCTCGTCCGCGACGGAGAGACGCTCGAGGTCGTCTCGCGGCTCTCGGCGATGATGCGCGCCCCGCAGCTGGCCGGCTTACGCGAGCCCGTGCGCTGGGAAGAAGAAGACACGCTTTCGGGACAGAAGCTGATCTAACCCGTCCGCGCCCGCGGGTAGGTTGGCGCGGTGGAAGCGATCCTCGAGGGGCTGAACCCCGAGCAGCGGCGGGCGGCCGAGGCCGTGCGCGGGCCGGTCTGCATCCTCGCGGGCGCCGGCTCGGGGAAGACGACCACGATCACGCGGCGGATCGCCTGGCAGGTCGCCTCAGGGGCGTGCCGCTCCGACGAGATCCTCGCGGTCACGTTCACGGACAAGGCCGCTGCCGAGATGCGCGCGAGGCTGGCTCGTCTGGGCGTCGAAGGTGTCGAGGCGCGGACCTTCCACTCTGCGGCGCTGGCCCAGCTGACTCGCTCGCGCGGCGAACGGCCGGGTCGGATCCTGTCGACGAAGGCGCTGCTCCTGCGGCAAATCGGGAACTCGCTGCCGCGGCCGTATCGCTTCCGGCCGGCGGGCGACCTCGCCACCGAGGTCGAGTGGGCGAAGAACCGGCGCCTGACTCCTGACGGGTACCGCGCCGGCCTCGGCGAGCACGAGCCGCCGATTCCCGCGGACCTGATGGCGCGTGTCTTCCGCGACTACGAACGGCGCAAGGCCTCGTCAGGGCTCGTCGACTTCGAGGACCTCCTCGAGCTGACCGTGCGGATGTACGAGCAGGACGAATGGGCCGTCGCCGCTGTGCGTGAGCGCTACCGCTGCTTCACGGTCGACGAGTACCAGGACGTCAACCTGCTGCAGCAGTCGCTTCTGGAGCTCTGGCTCGGCGGCGGGGACGAGGTGTGCGCGGTCGGCGACGACTACCAGTCGATCTACGGCTTCACGGGTGCCTCGCCGGAGTGGCTGCTCGGCCTCGCGACGCGCTTCCCGCACGCCACCGTCGTGCGGCTCGAGGAGAACTACCGCTCCAGCCCGCAGGTGCTCGCGCTCGCAAACCGGCTGACGCCGAAGCTCGGCGGCGCCG
>VAXM01000164.1 GCA_005883335.1 Actinomycetota bacterium | reverse complement strand
TCCACGACATCGGCAAGATCGGCGTCCCGACGAGCATCCTGCTCAAGCCCGGGCCGCTCACGCCTGAGGAGCGAAAGATCATCGAGCTGCACCCCGAGCTCGGCGAGCGGATCCTCGAGCCGATCGACCGCCTCTCGGAGGTCCGCGGCATCGTTCGCAGCTGCCACGAGCGCTGGGACGGCGACGGTTATCCGGACGGGAAGGCCGGCGACGAGATTCCGATCGAGTCGCGGATCATCTTCGTCTGCGACGCGTTCCACGCGATGACCACCGACCGGCCGTACCGGAAGCGCCTCGGCGTCGACGAGGCGTGCCGGAGGCTGCGCGAGGGTGCGGGGACGCAGTTCGATCCGGCGGTGGTCGACGTGTTCCTCAGCCTCTCCTGGGAAGACGCGGCCGGCGCCGAGCAGCGACTCGCGTCTTAGGACAAATTCCCCCGATCTAGGGGGCGGATCGCTTCAGCGCGATTGCGCTGTTTCCGATGTACCTTGTCATGCGGCTGGGTCTCGTGCTTCGTCTTTCCACTTTCGCCTGCGCGCTCGCGTGCGCCGTCGTGCTCGCTGCTCCGGCCGGCGCCTCGCAGCTGATCGCGCGGAACGCCTCGAACATCACGCTTCAGGTGAACTCGAAGGGGAAGGCGCTGATCACGTACAAGGCCGGGCGCCGCGTCACCCATCTCCTGGCGTGGGGCGCGATCAACGCGCGCCCGCGGCCGGCGACGCCTTCTGGCCCCCGGCAGGTGAAGCTCAAGCTGGACTACTCGGGCGGCTGGGGCCCCTGGCGGAAGCTGATCTGGAAGCACTTCAAGAACGCGTGCCAGCCGTACGACGGGCCGGAGCTCGCGTGGTTCGTGGCCGGGTGCAAGGCACCGGACGGCTCGTACTGGGCGCTGCAGAGCTGGCAGACCGCGCTGCCGGATCTCGGCTTCGTGCCGTGGATGAAGACGCAGCGGACGTGGTGGCTGCACCTCTCTCACTGGTCGGGGCAGCTGGCGGTGCTCGAGGCCTACACCGACTGGGTCTACAGCGGCCGCTTCCAGCATCTCTTCGGGCGGTACACGTACAAGGGCCGGGGCGTGCGCGGGTTCGGCACCACGCTGTACGGCGCGCCGACGGACGGCTACGGGCGGCTCGTCTATCTCGACACGCACAATTCGATCTACGGGCCGGGCTGGGCGCGCGAGAACTCGTTCGTCTCGAGCGGGCCTCCGGGGCTGTTCTGCTACGGCTTCTACAAGTTCAACCCGTACGTCAACGGATACGCGCATCCGCGGGGGACTCCGCACGCGAAGCGCGGGCCCGGCATCGGCGACACGTACCGGCTGACTGCGACGGGGCCGGGCGTCACGCCTGACGTCACGTGGCAAGGGCCGGGTCTGCACCCGTACGACCCGAGCAACCCGAGCGACGTGTCGCTCGAGCACGACATGAATGCCAAGCTGACCGAAATGCGGGCCGGCTGGCACAAGTGTCACGCCTAACGTAACGCGCTAGCCCTCCCTCCCCCGGGCCGCTCGTATGATCGCGGCATGCTCGCGGGGGAGGAGTTGCGCGCGCTGATGAGGCGCTTTCCGGCCGGCGTCGCGGTCGTCACCGTCGACCTCGAAGGCCAGCGCGCCGGGCTCACCGTTGCCTCGCTCGTCTCGCTCTCGCTGGAGCCGCCGCTGGTCGGCGCCGCGATCCGCCGCGATGCAGCGCTGCACGAGCTGCTGCGTAGTGCCGGCGTCTTCGCCGTCAGCCTGCTAGCCGCCGGGCAGGAACAGCTGGCGCAGCACTTCGCCCGCGGCGTGCCGCCGATCGCGCTCTGGCAGGGCATCCCGCTCCACCCGACCGCCGGGCCGCCGGAGCTCGAGGGCGCCCTCGGCTGGCTCCGCTGCCACACCACTGCCGAGCACGAGACAGGCGACCACACCTTTTTCGTCGGCGAGGTCGAGAGCGCCGAGGCCGGCCCGGCCACGAGCCCGCTCGTCTTCCACGGCCAGGGCTACCTCGCCTTGTGACCGACGGCGTCGTCTTCGACCTCGACGGTCTTCTGCTCGACTCTGAACAGGTTTGGGACGCTGCCCGCCAGGAATTCGTCCGCAAGCGCGGCGGCCGCTGGCACGAGCGCGCGCAGCGGGACATGATGGGCATGAGCTCGCCCGAATGGTCGCGCTACGTGCACGACCAGCTCGAAGTGGCCGACCCGCCCGAGGAGATCTCGGCCGAGGTCGTCCACCGCGTCGAAGTCCTTTACCGCGAGCGCCTGCCGGTCATCCCGGGCGCCCGCGAAGCCGTCGAACGCCTCGCCGACCGCTGGCCACTCGGGCTCGCCTCCTCCTCCAACCGGGAACTGATCGACCTCGCGCTCGACCTGATGGGCGTGGCGGCGCTCTTCCAGGCCACGGTCTCGTCCGAGGAGGTCGCCCGCGGCAAGCCCGCGCCGGATGTCTATCTCGAGGCGGCGCGGCGGCTCGGCGTCGACCCGCGGCGGGCGGTGGCGGTCGAGGACTCCCACAACGGCATCCGAGCCGCCAAAGCCGCCGGGATGCGCGTGATCGCGATCCCGAACGAGCACTTCCCGCCCGGCGAGTATGCCCTCGCCGAGGCCGACGTCGTGTTGGACTCGCTAGCGGGGCTGACCGCAGAAGCAGTCGAGCCCCGCTAGCTCAACGTGTTCTAGTGCTTCGGCCCCTTGCCGACGGTCAGGTTGACCTTCGAGCCGCCCGTGAGCGTCTTGCCGGGCTTCGGCTTCTGCGCGAGGACGCGGCCCTTCTTCTTGCGGCTCGAGAACTTCTTCTTGATCTTGCCGACGCCGCAGTGGGCGCCCCTGATCTTCGCCTTCGCCTTGGCGAGCTTCAGCCCGACGACCTTCGGCACCTTGCATTTCGGTTTCTTGGCGAAGGTCGCGGTAACCGAGTGGTCCGCGGTCATGGAGAGCACGCACGTTGACGCGGTGCCTGAGCAGTCGCCCGACCAGCCGCCGAACTTCGAGCTCGAGGACGGCGTCTCCGTGAGCGTGACCGAGGTGCCGTTGCTGAACTGCGCCGTACAGACCGGGCCGCAGGTGAGCCCGGACGGCGAGCTCGTGACCGTCCCCGCTCCGGCCCCGCCCTTGAAGACGTTCAGGGTCCGGAAGGCCGGCGGCGGTGGAGGTGGTGGTGGCGCAGGCGGAGCCGCCGGCGGGGTGCAGACGGTGTCGATCCCGATGTAGTCCGAGTTGGCCCCGTCCGGGCCACCGTTCTCGACGAAGTACCGGAACGCGAACCTTCCGGTCAGGGGCGTCGGAACGCCGCTGACGGTGAGGTCGTACAGCGTCCAGTCTCCTGGGTAGCCCGTCGTCGAGTAGGTCGGATTGATATCGAGCAGCAGCGTCGTGAAGTCGCCCACGGAAGTCTCCGTCGTGCCGACGTTCGTGCTGTAGCCGTTGGTGCTCATCCGCACCTGGAGCCGGTCGGGATAGGTGGCCGGATTGCTGTACGTCCGGGTGAAGAAGGCGAGGTGCTCGCCGTTCTGCAGCACGGCCGCCGGCGTCAGCAGCCAGTTGCT
>VAXM01000167.1 GCA_005883335.1 Actinomycetota bacterium | reverse complement strand
GGAAATCGGTGGACGAGCGGCTCGGCTCGCTGGAGAAGAGCCTCCAGTCGGGCGAGGGCGCGGTCGTTTACCGGATCGAAGAGCGGCGCGCCGAGACCGGCTGAGTCCGGGCCAAGCGCTCTTCCACCGCTAAACCGACCAGCCCCAAGGCGACCGCGAACCAGAGGGTCGCAAGCCGGATCAGGACCGTCGCCGCAGCGGCTGCCGCTTTGGGAACGTCCCCGAGGACGCGGATCAGCCCGGTCATGCTCGTCTCGGCGACGCCGAGGCCGCCCGGCAGGAACGAAAGCGCACCCGCGAGGCTGCCCAGCGAGAAGACGACGATCGTGTCGGCGAGCGAGAGATGCAGGCGCAGCCCCCGGACGCAGACGTAGGCGGCTAGGCACTCGCAGAACCAGGAGACCGCCGAGTCCGCTGTCATGCCGACGAGCAGCCGCGTGCCGAGCAGCGCGCGCGCCGCCTCGGGCGCCTCGCCCAGCGCCGCGAACCGCTCCAACAGCGGGCTGCGCACGACCGCGACGATCAGCGCGACTCCGGCGAGCGCCAGGACGAGCAGCGGCCAGCGATCCGAGCCGGCTCCTCCGGCGACGGCGAGCACGACGACCCCGGTCGCATCCGTGACGCGCTCCGCGAGCACCACCGGAGCCGAGCGCCGCACCGGCACGCCGAACGAACGGCGCAACAGCCCGCACTTCAGGACCTCGCCGAGCTTGGCGGGCGTGATCGTCCCCGTCAGCCCGGCGACGAAGATCGCGAGGCTCCGCCCCGCCGGCACGCGGATCTCGAGGCGGTCGAGGTAGCGCTGCCAGCGCCAGAAGCGGATCAGGTAGTTCAGGGCGGTCAGCCCGGCCGCGGCGGGGAAGAGCTCCCAGCGGAAGCTCCCCAGCTCGCTCCCCAGCCGCCCGAAGTCCGCATAGAGGCCGAGCCCGACCGCGACGGCGACCGCCAGCGCGACGACGAGGAAAAGCGCGCGTTTCAGGTCAGCGCGAGGATCACGGCCGCGGTCGCGACCCAGCCCCCGACGGCAACGATGATCGGGATGTCCGTCAGCAGCACCTGCTCGGGCTCCTCGCCGAGGTCGTCCCGGTGGACGAGCAGCAGGTAGCGGAAGACGCCGAAGATCACGAACGGAATCGTCACCATCAGCGCCTTCGAGTCGCGCGCCGTGAAGGTGTAGAGCGAGTACGCGATCACCGTCGAGGCGGCAACGACCGAGACGAGCTGGTCGACGAGCTCGAGCGAATAGCCCTCCAGAACGGGCCGGCCCGGAGTCTCGCGTGCGCCGACAAGGACGAGCTCTCCCCGACGCTTGGCCAGCGCAAGGAACAGCGCCAGCAGCGCCGTGCAGAGCAGCAGCCACGGAGAGATCCGCACGTCCACTGCCTCGGCACCGGCGGCGGCACGGATCACGAACAGTCCGCCGATCGCGAGCACGTCGACGAGCACGACGTGCTTGACCCCGAAGGAGTACGCGAGCTGCAGGCCCGCGAAGCCGGCCGCAAGCCCGAGTGAGGGCCACCCGAGCCAGCCGGTGATCGCGAGGGCGGCGGCCCCGAGCAGCGCGGCGAGGCCGACGGCGCCGCCCACCGAGAGCTCGCCGCGCGCGACCGGCCGCTCGCGCTTGACCGGATGGAGGCGGTCGTGCCCGCGGTCGCGCAGGTCGTTGACCAGGTAGGCAGCGCTCGAGAGCGCGCAGTAGGCGCCGAAGGCAGCGAGCGCCTCGCCCCAGCGGACGGCGTCGCCGAGCTTCGCCGCGAAGACGATCCCGGCGAAGACGAGCAGGTTCTTCGACCACTGCCGCGGCCGCAGCGCAATCACGGCGGCGCGGAGAGCCGTGCGCCGGCGGGGTAGCTCGACGACCTCGCGGGCGGGGGCGGCCATCCCCAGGATTCTGACTGTTAGTTACTTCGGCTGGGTCGGGAGGACGAGCTCGAAGCGGCTGCCGCTCTCGGAAGACGTCTCGAGCCGGATCCCGCCGCCCAGCGCGGCCGCGAGCTCGCGCGCGATCGCGAGGCCGAGCCCGGTGCCGCCGCCGTCGCGCGACCAGAACGGCCGGAAGATCCGCTCCCGCTCGACGGCCGGGATCCCCGGGCCGCTGTCGTCGACCGAGACGTAGACGGTTCCGTCCGTCGCGCTCAGCTCGACCTCGATCCGCCCGCCGTCCGGCGTCCACCGGAAGGCGTTCGAGAGCAGATTCGAGATGATCTGGAGTACGCGGTCGCCGTCCGAGACGATGACGGGCTTCGCGACGACAACCCGGCGGTAGTCGATCTCCCGCCGCCGCGCCTCCTCGCTGAAGGCGACGTACGCGCGCTCGACTAGCCGCTCCATCTCGACCTCCTCGCGCAGCACCGTGAAGCGGTGGGCGCCGAGCTTCGCGAGGTCGAGCACGTCGCCGACCAGGCGCTCGAGCCGCTCGGCCTCGGCCGCGATCACCGTCAGGGAAGCCGTCCGCATCTCGTCGTCGGTGACGACGCCCTCGCGCAGCGCCTCGACGTGGCCGCGGATCGCCGTCAAGGGCGTGCGCAGCTCGTGCGAGACCGACATCAGGAAGTTGCGCTCGAGCTGCTCCGCCTGCGCGAGCCGGGCCGCCATCTCGCGGAAGCGCCCGGCCAGCTGGCCGATCTCGCCGCCGCCCGGAACCTTGGGCACGTCCACGTCGTAGTTCCCGCCGGCGATCTCGTCGGCGGCCCGCGAGAGGGCGAGCACCGGGCTCGTGATCCGCCTCGAGAGGTAACCGGCGAAGCCCGCGGCGACCCCGACCCCCGCCGCGAAGGCCAAGAGGAGCCGCTCGATCAGCGCGAGCCAGCGCTGGTTGAGCTCCGTCCTCGGCTTTGCGACCAGGATCGTGCCGAAAATCTGACGCCCGGCGACCTTGACCGGCCGCGCCACCGCAAGCAACGTCTGGCTACTCCCGGGCGGCCTGAACTCGAATCGATGCAGGAGAGCCTTGGGCGGCTTCTGTGGGTTCGGAAGGATCGCGCGCGGGATCTTCCCGAAGTCGTCCTTCTGGCCCGGGAACAGCGGAAGACCCGCGTAGAAGATCCGGTCGCCCGTCGCGAGCTGGGCCGTCTTCGCCGGCAGGATGCGCCGACCCGCCTGCTGCGAGTAGACCTTCGTCAGGCCGGCGGCCTCGCGAAGGACCTCACGGTAGGCCTGGTCGCTCGCGCGGTTCTGCGCGTACGTGCGGAAGAGCCGGAGCGCGATCGCGGCCGAGACGAGCCCCGCGACGACCACGCCGAGCAGGAAGAGCGCCGGAAGCTGGAAGCGAAGCGACCGCAGCACGCGAGCACCCTAGGCGCTCACCGCCGCATCGCGCGCGGGAGCGACCTTGTAGCCGACCCCCCACACGGTGACGATCGGCGAGGCCT
>VAXM01000166.1 GCA_005883335.1 Actinomycetota bacterium | reverse complement strand
GAGTCGATCCTCTACCACCTCACGTCTCCGTGCCGCGTGACCAAGGTCGCCGATTTCGAGCCGATCAAGCGTGACGAGTGGATCCCGGACGGCCACGCGCACCGGCACTTCCGGACCATGGAAAGCGAACCGGGCGGCGCTGCGCTCAACGGGCGGCGCCTGCTGATGTGGAACGACGGCGTCGAGATCTCGCTCTGCCGGCCCGACGCGGAGATGGACTACTACTTCCGCAACGGCGAGGGCGACGAGGTGATCTTCGTCCACGAGGGGTCGGGAACGCTCGAGACGATCTTCGGCGACGTGCCGTACAAGGAGGGCGACTACATCGTCGTCCCGCGCGGCACCACGTATCGCTTCCAGCCGGAGGGCGACCAGCGCTACGTCGTCTTCGAGTCACCGGGACTGATCGAGATCCCGAGGCGCTACCGCAACGAGTACGGGCAGCTGCTCGAGCACGCGCCCTTCTACCACCGCGACATCCACCCGCCGACCGACCTGCGCACCCACCGAGACACCGGCGAGTTCAAGGTGAAGGTGCGAGTGCGGGACGGCTACCAGACGTACGTCCTCGACTACCACCCGTTCGACGTCGTCGGCTGGGACGGCTTCGTCTACCCGTGGACGTTCTCGATCCACGACTTCGAGCCGATCACTGGCCGCATCCACATGCCGCCGCCCTCGCACCAGACCTTCCAGGGGCGCAACTTCGTGATCTGCTCGTTCTGCCCGCGCAAGCTCGACTTCGACCCGATGGCCATCCCGATCCCGTACCACCACTCGAACCTGAACTCCGAGGAGATGATCTATTACGTCTCGGGCAACTTCTCCTCGCGGCGCGGGATCGACGTCGGGTCGGTGACGCTGCACCCGTCCGGGATTCCGCACGGGCCGCATCCGGGGCTGGCGGAGAAGTCGATCGGCCAGACCGAGACGCACGAGCTCGCGGTGATGTGCGACACGTTCCACCCGCTGCGGCTGACGAAGCTCGCCAAGGGCCTCGACGACGGCGAGTACGCCTACTCGTGGCTCGACGAGCGCGCGCCCGCGGCCGGCAGCGCGGACGAAGACCCGGCGGGCGTAACGTCACACTTCTAGTACTGGACTGGGACGGCACCGTCACCGAGGTGGACACGCTCCACCTCGTCCTCGAGGAGTTCGGCGACCGGGGGATCTACGCGCGGGTCGAAGGTGCGCTCGGGGAGACGATGACTCTGAACGAGGTGATCGCGGCGGAGTTCGCGACGGTGACGGCGCCGCTCGAGGAGGTAATCGAGTGGCTGCTCGAGAACACGAAGATCCGGCCCGGGTTCGCTGAGCTTGCACGTGAGCGGCGGCCGCTGATCGTCTCGAGCGGCTTCCACGAGACGATCGAGCCGCTGCTCGAACGGGAGGGAGTGCTCGACGCGGTCGAGCTCCGGGCGAACCGACTCGACGCGCGTCCTGACGGCTGGCGGGTGCTCTTCCGCGCCGAGCATCGTTGCGGCACTTGCGGGGAGCCTTGCAAGCGCCAGGACCTTCCCGAGGACGGAGAAGTCGTTTACGTGGGCGACGGGTACTCGGACCGCTGCGTCGCGCTGGCGGCTGACCGCGTCTTCGCGAGGGATGGGCTCGCCGACTGGCTTGCGGCCCAGGGCGTGCCCTTCGAGCCGCTCACGGACTTTCGCGCGCTTGCGTCGCGCCTCTAGTGCCGCTCCTGCGCCTGCCAGAGCCCTACGACTTCGAGCTCTCGACCGGGCGCTACCGCGCGTTCGGACCGGACCTCGCGAACCTCTGGGTCGACGGCTCGCTGCGCCGCGTCGTGGGGCGGCGCGAGGTCCGGATCTCGCCCGCGCGCGGCGGCGTGCGCGTCGAGCCGCTCGACGCGGAGACCCGGCCGGTCGTTCGAAAGCTGCTCGGTACGGAGTTCGATCTCGGCTCGTTCTACGAGTGGGCCGGCCCGGAGCCCGTGCTCGCCCGCCTGACCCGCGAGCTCGCCGGCCTGCGGCCGCCGCTGGCGCCCGATCCGTTCGAGTCGCTGGTGACGTCGATCACCGCGCAGCAGATCTCGCTGCACGCGGCGTTCTCGGTCAGGAACCGGCTGATTGAGCGCTTCGGCCGCCGCGTCGGTCAGGCCTACTCGTTCCCGACCGCACAGCGCCTGCGCCGCACCGACCCGGACGAGCTCGTCCAGCTCGGCTTCTCGCACCGCAAGGCGGAGTACGTCGTGGGCCTCGCCGCGGAGAAGATCGACTTCGCGGCGCTCGAGCAGCTCCCGGACGAAGAGATCAAGGCGCGGCTAGTCGCGATCCGCGGCCTGGGCGAGTGGACGGCCGACTGGTTCCTTGCGCGCCATCTGGCGAGGCCGCGCGCCTGGCCCGCAGGGGATCTCGGCGTTCGAAAGGCTGTGGCCGCGTTCTACCCGGAGGCCGGCGACGTGCGTGCCTTCGGCGAGCGGCTCGAGCCGTTCCAGAACCTGAGCGCGCACTACCTCCTCGCCGCGCTCTACTCGGACCGTAGGCTGGAGCCGTGAACGTGCGCGAGGCGACCCCGGCCGACCACGATGCCGTGCTCGAGCTGTTCCGTTCGATGGACTGGAACCGTCCGTGGCCGCGGCCCGAGATCACGGCCGAATTCCTCGAGGGCGACCTCGTGCTGGTCGCCGAGGAGGATGGTGAGATCATCGGTACCGCGTTCGGCCGGCCGGCTCATCACGGACGCGCGCACCTCAACATCGCCTGCGTCCGGACCGAGTGGCGGCGGCAGGGCGTGGCGAAAGCTCTGGTCGCCGAGTTCGCCGCCCGCGCGCTTGCGGCCGGCGCCGAGCACGTCACGCTCGACGTCGACGTCTCCAACGAGGTGGGGCAGAAGGCCTGGGAACGCCTCGGCTTCACCGACTACGCACGGCGACTGACCGTGCCGGCCGCGTCGTTGGAGGCAGGGCTCGGCGCTGCGGAGCCCGGCGAGTCGTACGCCTCGATCCATATCCAGACGGACGACTCGGCGGCCGTCGAAGCCGCAGTCGGGAAGTACCTGCCGAGGCTGGGCGGGACCGGAGCACGCCTCTCCGAGCCGCTGAACGGCTGGGTCGTCGTCTACTCGGAGCTGACCGACCGGGACCGGCAGGCCCGGGATCGCCTCGCCTCGGAGCTCTCGAACGCGACCGGAGCGGTCGTCTGCACGCTCGCGGTCGAGGACGGCCGGGTCGTGCGGTTCGTCTTCTTCGAGCGGGGCAGCATCGTCGACGAGTACCAGTCGGTGCCCGAGTACTACGGGGCTCTGCCGCCCGGCGACGTGATCGCGCTCGCGGCGAACCCGACGGTCGTCGCGCGGCTGACCGGCGCAGACCGGGCCAGCGTCCGCGCGGTCGCCCGTACCGCATCCTCCCCCGACGAGCTTCCGCCCGCCCCCCAGCTCCTCGAGCAGCTCGCCGAGGTGATGGGGCTCCAGGGCTCGGGCCGCGGGTAGGCTCGCGCCGATGCCCACGCTGTACACCGCCGAGCGCTGTCCGTACGCCGCCCGCGTCCGCATCGTCCTCGCGGAGAA
>VAXM01000062.1 GCA_005883335.1 Actinomycetota bacterium | reverse complement strand
CGCCCACGGCGACGACGTACAGCGCGAGGCTGACGACGTAGACCGGCACGATCCGGAAAAGGCGCCGCACGAAGAACGCGCGCCAGCGAAGCGCGCCGAGCGCGTCCTCCTCGCGCAGGGCCAGCGTCGTGATCAGGAAGCCGCTGAGGACGAAGAAGAGCGTCACGCCGTTCCAGCCCTCGAGCCAGCCCCAGAGCCAGTGCGACCGACTGTGGTGGAAGACGACGAGCAGCGCCGCGATCCCGCGCAGACCTTCGAGCGCAGGGAAGAACGCTGCCGCGCGCCACGCGCCGTAGCCCGAAATCCGCCTCGGAGCCGTCCGCATACAGCTTTGGTCGGCAGCCCGCGAGCACCGCTTTAGCGATCATGTGGTCGTGACCTGGGCTCGGGCGACCGGCTCCGCGGCGCTGCTCCTGTGCGCGGCGGGCTGCGGCGGCACGCACGCGAGCGCCGTCGCGCGCCACCTGGTCTACCTGGCCGGCGAGCAGTCCAGCAGCGCGAGTGTCTGGATCGCCGATACGAACGGCGCCCACCCTCGGAATCTCGGTCGCGGCTCCGCCGCCGTCCTCTCGCCGGACGGGCGCACCGTCGCGGTGCTCAGGCGGGGCGGGATCTACCTGGTGTCCTCATCGGGCACCCGTGCGCGGCGCCTGACCACCCGCCGCCTCCAGCCTCAGGCCTGGTCGCCCGACGGCAAGACGCTGATCGCCACGAGGCCGAAGCTGCTCGCGGTCCTCGAGCTGGACGCGATCGACCGGAGCTCAGGGCGCGTGCGGGTGATCGCAAGCGGCTCGCTGTACGGCTTCGACTTCTCGCCGAGCGGCGACGAGCTGGTCTATTCGCGCGCTCCGGTCGCCACCGGACAGGGGCCGTGCGGAGACCAGTTCGATCTCTACACCGTGAAGCTCTCGGGAGGGAAGCCGAGCCAGCTGACGCACGACGGCCTCAGCGCGTTCCCGCGCTGGGGGCACTCTCGAATCGCGTTCTCGCGCTTCCCGGCCGGCACCACGATCGCAGACTGCTCGGCCCCGGGAATCTGGACGATGGACGACGACGGCTCGAACGTTCGACCGGTCATCGCCCGCGCACCAGACGAGCTCGCGAACAACGACCTCTTCGGCCTGCAGCCGCTGGCGTGGCTCGACGACGAGCACATCCTCACGGGCGTGCGCACGAACTCGGGCACGCTTGGCGCGGTCGTCGACACGACGACCCACAGGCTGCGGAAGCTGGGCGACTTCGCGGACGAGGCGTCCAGCGACGGCCGCTTTGCAGTCGGCAGCGGCGGCAACGACCAGGTCGTCCACCTCTCGATCGTGCAGATCAGCGACGGGCAGCGCGTGTTTCTGCGCAGGGATGCCTGCTGCCCGGACTGGAACCGCTAGGCCCAGGCGACGTCGAAGCGGCCGTCGCGGCGAAGGCCGGGTAGCCGGGCTATCAGGCGGTGGAGCTCGATAGGCGCGCGGCGGCCAGAGACGTCGAGCACGGCGGCCCGCAACTCGGTGTTGGAGTACAGGAGGTTCCGGCCGTGCCATGCCAGATCCGCCATGCGCTCGCACACCTTGAAGACGAGCCTCTCCGAGAGCATCGGAAGCGCGCGGCGCTTGCCGAGTCGTAGAACGTAGACCGTCTCGCGGCCACGGGAGCCGTACGCCGTGTTGCCGCTGGTGGCCGTAAACGCAACCGCCGTCGCATCCTCGTTCGCGACGACGGCGCTCGAGACGCCGTCTGCGCGCTTCGCCCTCCGTGGTAGCGGCGTCGAGGCGACTACGCGTCCGTCGTGATCGATGACGACGAGACGCCGCTGGTCGTGCAGGGAGACCACCCGCCCCAGCGGCTCGATCGTCAGGAACTTGCCGGTCAGACCGAGGTTGCGTAGCCGAGCCAGGTGGCGGACACGATGGCCGTCATAGGTGAAGAGCCCGCCTTTCGCTCGGAAGAGCACGATCCGGCTCTGCCGGTCGACCTGGACGTCGCTCGCGTGCCGGGCGAGCACGCCCAGGCGAGAGCCGTGCAGGCCGCGCACGACAACTGCGCCCCGCTCGGTCTGCGTCACGAGCTTGCCATCGATGAAGGCCACGGGCCACTCCCCACGGGCGACTGCATGCTCGGCCCCGTCGTAGCTCGCGACGTAGAGCCCCGGCCGCCGGCCGCCGAAGTAGCTGAAGGCGAGGGCGCGGCGACCGAGCGCAATGGTGCCGACATCCCCGGCGTGCGTGCCGCGATACGTCTCGTGCGAGCGCCAGAGCCACTGCATCGCACGCCCGATCACGACGTGGTGACGCTCGAAGCCGAACCAGGTGAAATCCATCCAGTAGCCGCGGGCGACCGGCGGTACCGGGCTCGCCCATCGACCTTCGTAACTCGTCTTTCCGTCGGGGCCGAGCCGGAACCGGGCACAGTCCGTCGTTATGAGGACGGGAAGCGGAAGACCGCTCCCTAGTCGCGGAAGATCCTTCGCGCAGCGTGGCAAGGCGCTCGTGCCCGTCCCAGCACCCGCGAGCACAAGAACCGAGAGGACGGCGAGCACGACCTTCACGCTTGGTCTACGGCTTAACGCCGTTCCGGGGTCCCTAGTTGAAGCGCTGCTGAGCGGCTTCGAGGCCCTCGCGGACGATCGTCTCGACGGCGTCCGCCGCGCGAGTGACCAGCGGGTCCGCGTCCTCCTCCGGCGCGAACGGCGAGAGGACCCAGTCCTTGACCGGGCGCGGGTCGCCGCGGCCGGGGCGGCCGACTCCGATCCGTAGCCGGAGGAAGTCCTGCGTCCCGAGGTGCTGCGCGAGCGAGCGCAGGCCGTTGTGCCCGGCGAGCCCTCCGCCGCGCCGTGCTTGGAGGCGGCCCGGCTCGAGGTCGACGTCGTCGTGGACGACCAGCAGCGACTCGGCGGGCACCTTGAAGAAGCGCGCCGCCGCCGCCGCCGAGCGGCCGGACTCGTTCATGTACGTCTCGGGCTTCAGCAGGGCGAGCTTCGAGCCGTCGACGCGGACTTCCGCGAGCGAGCCGGAGAACTTCGAGCGCCAGGAGCCGCCGTGCCGCCGCGCCAGCTCGTCGAGGACGACCCAGCCCGCGTTGTGTCGCGTGCGCTCGTACTCGCGGCCCGGGTTGCCGAGTCCTGCGACGAGGAGATCCAGCGTCGAGGCCCTCTCGCCCCGACGGAAGAGGCGCAACTAGCCCTCGGTCGTGCCGGGCTCGCCCTCTTCGCCGGTCCCGGCGTCCTCGCCCGGCTCGGCAGGCTCTTCGTCGGCTGCGCCCTCCGGTGCCTCCTCGCCCTCGGGCACCTCGCCCTCCTCGAGCTCCTCCTCGCCCTCGACCTCTTCGGGCTCGGGCTCGACGAACCTGGTCGGCATGGTGACCGTCGCGAGCACCGTCTCCTCGGGATCGTCGAGGAACTTGACGCCCTCCTGCAGCCTCAGGTCGACCAGGCGCAGGGTGTCGCCGATCGCCATTCCTGTGACGTCGAGGTCGATGTGCTCCGGGATCTCCATCGGCAGGGCCTCAACGGTGATCTCGCGGTTGACCTGCGAAAGCACGCCGCCCTCGGTGACGCCGACCGGCTCGCCGATCAGCTCGACGACGACGCGCGCCTGGATCGCCTGGTCGAGGCGCACTTCCTGGAGGTCGACGTGCGTGAGCGTCCCTTTGACGGGATCCTGCTGGTACGACTTGAGGATCGACGGCCGCGCCTGGTCCCCGTCGAGCGTGACATCCAGGATCGCGTGCAGGCCCGCGTCGCCCGTGAGCGCCCGGCGCAGCTCGCGCTCGGTGACGCAGAAGGCGTGCGGATCCTTGCCGCGCCCGTAGAGGACGCCCGGGATCAGACCCTGCTTGCGCAGGCGGCGCGACTCCGCGGAGCCTCGGCTCTCGCGGTCCTGAACCTCCAGCTTGACTCTCTCGCCGGCCACGGCGGCGAAGTGTAGCCAAGCGTCACAGGATCTCTAGGAGCGCCTTTGCGGCGAGAGCCGCGGTCGTCGCCGCCGAGGCCACGATCGCCGACTCGTCGCGGTCGCTGAGCGGGAGGGCGTCGAGCGTCCGGTCGAGGTGATCGCGGTGGCCCGGGTCGAGCTCCGCGTGCTGGGCGAACGTGCGGAACGCCTCCATCGGGTATCCGGTCCTCGCGGCGAGCGTCTCGAGCAGCTCCGGCGTCGGCGGGTAGCCCTCCATCAGCGCGACATAGCCGAGGAAGGCCACCGGATGGTGGTGGTGGATCCAGTAGTACTGCGCGCCGACGAGGGTCGCGACCTTTGAGGACGGAAAACGGCCCAGTGCGTCGGCGCGGCTGACGCCTAGGCTGTCGAGATCGTCCAGCAGGCCGTCGTCGTGATGCAGCTCCTCGTCGACGTGCTCGTCGAGGTAGGACGCCAGGGGCTCGCGCAGCGGATCGGCCTCGGGCAGCTCCCGGGCGCGCTCGAGCGCCGCCTCGGTCAGGGGAACGGTCGCCCGAATGATCTGGTGCTGTAGGACCAGGTACTCGGGCCAAAGCTCGCGCAGCCGCGGGTGCTCGATCAGGGCCGTACAGGCGGCTGTCAACGGCCCGACCGCGCTCGCGAGCTCCCGCCGAACGCGGACGCTCGCCGTCAGTGGACCGAGAAGGTCACGAGGTGGCGCTCGTGGCCGGCCTCGTCGAAGGCCCTGCCCACGCGCGCGAGACCCTCGATCTGCTCCGGCGAGAGTGTGACGAGCACGTCGAGCACCTCGTCGGGGAGCTGATTGACCATCCTCTCGAGGAGATATTCGGCGACGTAATCAGGGATCTCGCGGGCCATGCAGGCGACTCTAGCCCGACGGAAGCGGCGCTGACAACTCTTGCGCGAGCTGCTGCGCCCGCTCGAGGGAGGGGAGGTTCCCCTTGCGCTCGTAGCGCCTCGCCGCCCCCTCGGTCTCCGTGAGCGCCTCCGCTCGCCGGCCGCGAACCGCGAGGATCTCGGCCAGGTCGAGCAGCGCGTCCGCGTGGTCGTTCTCGAAGTCGGTCTTCTCGCCGAGTTGAACTGCTTCGCGCGCGAGCGCCTCCCCCCGCTCGAGGTCTCCCTCGTGCGCGAGGAGCTTCGCCCGTGAGCGCCGCCAGAGCATCTGCGAGAGCGCGTCGTCGGGAGCGGCCGCCTCCTCGCATGTCCGGCTGAACCGCGCGCTCTCGGCGTACTCGCCCTGCGCGTAGAGCGCGTCGGCGAGAAAGCCGGCGATCGTTGAGCGAAAGCCTCGCTCGCCCATCTCCTCGAAGGTCTCGTAACTGCTCAGTAGGACGCCCGTCGCGGCCTCGGGGCTTCCGGCGAGGCTCTCGATCATGAAGGCCTCTTGGGCGGTGTTCGCCGCCCAGACCCTGAGCCCGACTTCGGAGAGCGTCCGCGCGCCGTCGGCCAGGAGCTCGCGCGCCAGCGCGAAATCGCCTCGCATCGCCTCCAGCACCGACCGCTCGACGCAGCACCAGGCACGGATCGTCGGGTCGTCTCCCGCGACGTCCAGGAACTCCTTGCAACGTGCGATCCCCTCTTCCGCGGGCAGCGGCCCGAAGATCGTGCTGATCAGGAGCCAGCCGATGCTCTCCGCCCGTTCCGCCGCGAAGCCGCCGCGCTCCGCGTAGGTGAGCGCCTGCAGCCAGGCGTTCTCGGCCTGGGCGAACTCGCCTCTCAGGCTGCCCCGGATGCGGCCGAGCAGGTTCCAGGCCTGCGCGAGGCTGAAGTCGTCGCCGACCTCCTCGGCGGCCTGCAGGGCCTCCTCAACGTCTTGCGCGAGCCCCTCGGTGTCCCCGCCCAGAAGCCGCAGCATGCACGAGCCGAGCAGGGCACGCGCCGGCCGCTCGCTGCTCGCGACGAGCGCTTCCACGAGGACGGCCCGTCCCTCGGTGACGTACCCGCGCGCGGCCCAGAACCCCCAGAGCGACTTGGCCAGCCGCAGCCTCAGGTCGGCGTCCCCGTGTTCACGGGCCCAGTCGAGCGCGCCGCGGAGATTGCCTCGCTCCTCGTCGAGGCGGTCCAGAACGGCGGAGTGCTCGCCGGTGCGTGATTCGACGTCGAGGGCTTCCGCGGTCTCGGCGAAGTACGCGGCGTGGCGCCGTCGCGCTTCCTCCGCGTCGCCTTCCCGCTCGAGAAGCTCGAACGCGTATTCGCGGATCGTCTCGAGCATCCAGAAGCGCGGCTCGCCGTCGGAGTCCGCCCTTCGCCGCAGGAGGCTGTTCTCGACCAGCGACTGCAGGCCGTCGAGGATGTCGAGATCGGCACTGCAGAGTGCTTCCGCCGCTTCCTGACGGCAGCCTCCGAGGAAGACGCCGAGCTGGGCGAACAGCGCCCGCTCGGAATCGGGAAGCAGTTCGTAGCTCCATTCGATCGTGGCGCGGAGCGTCCGCTGGCGCTCGTCGAGGTCGTGGGCGCCGCCGGTCAGAAGCTTGAGCCGGTCGTCGAGTCGCCGCAGGAGCGCGGCCGGAGAGAGTGCGCGGACGCGTGGGGCGGCGAGCTCGATCGCAAGCGGTAGGCCGTCCAGTCGCGCGCAGATCTCGGCAACGTCCTGGGCGTTGGCGTCGGTGACGGCGAAGTCCGCGTCGGCGGCGTGCGCGCGCTCGACGAAGAGGTTGACGGACTCCGACTCGCCCAGCGGCGGCACGGAGTATGTGCGTTCGCCCGCGAGCCGCAGCGGCGTCCTACTGGTCGCGAGCATCCTCAGGCCCGGGGCGGACGCGAGCAAGCCCGCGACCGCGGGAGCCGCCGGCAGAACCTGCTCGAAGTTGTCGAGCAGCAGCAAGATCCGGCGGTCGCGCACGTACTCGGTCAGCGTCTCGAGCGGGGTCTCCCCCGGCTGCTCTCGCAGGCCGAGCGTCTGCGCGATCGAAGGGATGACGAGCTCCCAGTCCCGGACCGGCGCAAGCGAGACGAAGAAGATGCCGTTCGGGAACCGCTCCTCGGCTCCGGCCGCCAGGCGCAGCGCGAGTCGCGTCTTGCCCCCGCCGCCGGTTCCGGTGAGCGTCAGCAGCCGCGCGTCCGCCCTGGTCAGCAGCGCCCACGCTTCCTTCAGCTCGCGCGTCCGCCCGATGAACGCGTTCGGCTCGATCGGCAGGTTGGTCGGACGGTGGTCGAGCGTCTTCAGCGGCGGAAAGTCGGCCGGCTGCCCCTCGACGTGCAGCTGGTAGAGCTGCTGCGTGCCCGGGAGGTCCTTGAGCCGGTGCGCGCCGAGGTCGCGCAGCTGGAACCTGTCGTCGAGCAGCGGACGCGTCGATTGAGACACGAGCACTTGGCCGCCGTGCCCCGCGGCCATGATGCGCGCGGCCGCGTGGACGACAAGCCCGACGTAGCGCCCGTCGACCGCGCGCGGCTCGCCGGTGTGGAGGCCGATCCGCACCCGGACCTCGTTTCCGTCAGGCCAGTCGTGCTGCGCGAGTGCGGCCTGGGCGTCCGCGGCCGCAGCAACGGCGTCGTTGGCCGACTCGAACGCGACGAAGAACGCGTCGCCCTCGCTGTCCATCTCGAAGCCACGGTGCCGCGCGAAGACCTCCCGGAGCAGCCGGCGGTGGTCGGCGAGCAGGCCCGCGTAGGCGTCCCCGGCTCGCTGGAGCAGCCTCGTCGAGCCCTCGACGTCGGTGAAGAGCAGCGTGACAGTGCCACTCGGCGGCTCGGACATGTCGCTTCACTATCGCGCCGCCCGTGGCACGCGGCAAGTGGAGGCGTCAGACTTTGGCCGGCGCCTGCAGCTCGATCTCGGCCGGTTCGCCCCGCCGCAGCTCGCGGCTTCGCTCGGCCTCGGCGTTGATCTCGGCGCCGAGGAGTAACGCCACCGAGCTCAGCCAGAGCCAGGTCAGCATCACGACGACCGCCGCTAGCGACCCCCACGTCTTGTTGTACGAGCTGAACTTGCTCACGTAGAAGGCGAACGCACCGGAGGCGACCAGCCAGATCACGATCGCGACGACCGAGCCGAAGCTGAGGAAGCGCCAGCGCGGGTGCTTGACATTCGGGCCGTAGTACATGAAGCCCGCGAACGCGACCAGCAGGCCGCCGACGAGCAGCGGCCACTCGCCGATGTACCACGCGATCTTGATGACGGTCTTGGCCCCGATCGCGTTGCCGATCCAGGTCGACAGATGCGGGCCGAGCACCAGCACACCGAACGCGAGCGCGAATCCGATCAGCGCGAAGAGCACCATCCAGACAGCGGTGATGCGCCGGCGGACGAAGCCGCGGCCCTCGTCGCGGTCATAGGCGATGTTGAGCGCCCACATCAGGTTCTGCATCGCGCCGGTCAGCGACCAGAACGCGAGCGCGCCGCCGATGCTGAGCACCGTGATGCCCGTGCTCTTGTTGTGGACCATGTTCCGCAGGCTGCTGTCGAGCAGGCTCGTCGCCTGGCCCGGGACGATCCCGTGCAGCTTGCCGATCACGGTCGTGACCGTGCTCGGGCTCGCGACGAGGCTGAAGGTCCCGACCGCGACGAGCAGCGCCGACGGGATGGCGAGAAAGGCGTAGTACGCGAGCGCGGCCGCGATGTTGGTCATGTGGTCGCGGTTGAACTTCTTGATCGCCCGACGGGTGATCGCGAGGTAGTCGCGCTTGGAGAGCTCGACCGGCCCGGGGTCCGCAAGCCGCGGCTCGTCAGGCTCGGGCAACGGCTCCGGAGCCTCGTCCGGGGGCGGGCGCTCGTCGCGGTACTCGTCGGTCTGCGTAGGTTCGGTGCGGTCGCGGCGCAGGAGCTTCATGCCGAGCAGGGTGCCCGCCGCGACCGAGCGCCAATCCTGGTTTCGTGCCGCTCGCAGACGGAAACGGCGCCTCCATGCACTGGATTTGGTTCATCATCGTCGGCGCGGTCGTCGGCGCACTCGGCAGGCTGTTCCATCCCGGGCGGGACCCGATGGGCTGGCTCCTCACCATTGCGATCGGGATCGTTTCGATGATCGTCGCGGCCGCGATCTCCGGCGGCTGGCTGGCCTTCGTGATCGGCGTGATCGTCGCGGTGATCCTCGTCGCGCTCGTCGCCCGATTCCGGAGGACCAGCGCTGTTCCCGGCCGCGCCTAGCGCACCCGAGGAATACGGCGGCCGAGGCCCGTCGTTGGAGGCGCCATGAACATCACAACGATCGGCAAGGGAAACATCGGCGGCGGCCTCGCGAAGCTCTGGGAGCATGCCGGCCACACCGTCACGACCCTCGGCAGTGATGGAGGCGATGCCTCCGATGCTGACGTCGTCCTCGTCGCGGTGCCGTCCGGAGCGATCTCGGACGCCCTCGGCAAGGTCACGGGGGTCGAGGGCAAGACCGCGATCGACGCCACGAACGCATTCGCAGGCCGGAACGAGCAGTACGAGTCGCTGGCCCAGGAGGTGAAGGCGCACACGAACGGCCCGGTCGCGAAGGCCTTCAACGCGAACTTCGCAACGGTCTACGACCAGATCGGCGAGCAGCGGGTCCGGCCGAGCTGCCTGTACGCGGCCGACGACGAGGCCCGTGAGGTGGCCGAGCAGCTGATCCGCGACGCCGGCTACGACCCAGTCAGCGCCGGCGGGCTCGAGAACGCGCGTGCGCTCGAGGACTTCGTGCCCGGCCTGTTCGCCAAGATCGGCCAGGTCTTCTACCGCTTCGCTCCTCCCGGCGAGCTCTAACCGGATGCCTACCCGCGCCGACGACTGGCGCGGGAAGGCACCGTCCTTGCGTCAGCTGGCATGTGATTGTCAGAGAGCCGGGTTGCGCGTCGAGAGCGCAATGACGCCGTGGGCGGGGACGCTGACCGTCGCCGCGCCCGTCGCGTCGGATTTGAGCGGCGGCAGCGACGCGAGCGAGCCGTGTCCGTCCCGGTTCCAGGCGACCACGAAGTAGTCCTGGTTCTCGCGCAAGCCCTCGAGCTTCACCTGCCGCGCGCGCGCCGCGTTGTTCAGCGCGATCACCGATTCGTCCGAGCGGTCGGGCGCGACGAACCTGCTCGCGATCGCGTTCGAGGCGACGCGGCTCAGCCCGTCCGCGAGCCAGCCGCGCGGGACGACGTGCGTGAAGAGCCGCGTGACGCGGTAGGTCGGGAAGCGGGGAAACTGCGCGCCGGGCGGACCGATCATCCCCCACTCGCCGAACCCCGCCGACCGGTCGGTGCGATAGAGCACCCACTTCGAAAGCCCGGCGCAGCCGCGCTGCGTGGCGATCGCGTTGAACCACCCATGCTGGAACGCGGCGAGCGGCGCCTCCTCGATCCGCACGGCGCCGAGCCTGCCCGGTTCGGGCCTCGCGCCGACCCTGCGGACGCCGTACTCGGCTACGTACAGCGGCGCGGCGAGACCGAGGGTGCGAGCCGTGCGCTGGAGGTTCGACAGCCGGCGCTCGGGCTTCGCCGGAAACCCCTGCGCCCCGCCTCCTGGCTCCCAGTAGACGTGGATCGAGTAGCCGTCGAGCACGCTCGGGAACTGCGGGCGCGGCACCTCCATGTTCCGGTGCAGGTAGCGGAGCCACGTGTCCTGCGCCGAGTTGCCCCGCTCGACGAGGTCACCCGCGATGAACCGGAGCGCGTCGCGCATCGTCTGCCCTGGGCTGAGCGGATCGTCGAAGTGCTTGAGCGCTGCGTCGAGGAACCGGTAGAGCAGCTCGTAGAGCCGCATCGAGAGGTACTGGTCGCGCTGCTTGGCGATGTCGACGCCCGCGCCGTTGACCTCGTTCTGGATCGTGACCGAGGTGACGCAGTCGAGCCCCCGGCGCCGGATCTCGTGCAGCACGCCCGCGAAACGTTCCATCAGGACGCGCGGCTGCGTGATCCCACGCGGGTCGGTCAGCTCCGGCGGCCACTTGCGGCGCGTCGGGTCGGGCCAGTCGCGGAAGGACCGGTTCGGCCAGCGCAGCGCCTGCAGCCGCCGCTGGATCGCGTACGGCCCCTGACCCCAGAACGTCAGGTTGACCTCGGCTCCAGCATTCTGCGCCAGTTCGATCGTCTTCACGAGCGCGACGAATTCGGGTGCCGCTCTTCCGGCCGCGGTGTCCGCGCGCAGGCCCCTGCGCACGAGGACGCGGCTGAACCCGGGCTGAAGCCGGTCGATCGTCTCCTGCAGGTCCCGCAGCTGCTGCGCCGTCAGCGGCCGCGGCTCGCCGGCGGTGCCGCCGCGCGTGATGAAGAGGTTCGTGTTGAACTGCGCCCCGAACCCCTCGAGCGGGTGGCGAGCGCTCAACCGTCCAAGCCCTGGCGGCAGCCACGCGCACCAAAGTGCAACGGCAACGTTGCAGGACTATGACGATGGTCCGGTCTCTCCGGCATTGCGGTGGCAGCCGCCATCACGGAAGCATCACCGAACTGTGGACGAAGCGTCCCGAAACGAGTCGCGCTTCGGAGGTCACGCGGTCAGGTCGGCTGCCATCTCCTCGAAGGAAGCGACGAAGGCGTCGCAGTCCTCCGGTGTGTGCGCGACCGTCAGCGTCCACTCCTCCTCGCGGCCCGGGGTCATGTAGATGCGACGGTTCATGTTGTAGAGCCAGGCGAGATCGGCCAGCGCCTCGTCCTGATGGGCCTTGAACGACTCGTAGTCGACGATCGGCTCGGGCGAGAACGTGACGCAGCCCTTCGCGCCCATCCCCACCGAGTAGCCCGGCAGGCCGTGCCTGTCGATCACGTCCTGGCAACCGCGCAGCAGGCGCTCCTCGAGCGAGTCGAGGTGCTCGTATGCGTCGGGCGTGAGCACTTCCGTCAGGCTCGCCCGCGCGGCGGCCATCGCGAGCGGGTTCCCGTTGAAGGTGCCCACCTGGTAGACCTTGCCGCTCTCGACGACCTCAAACGCTTCCTCGGTGCCGCCGATCGCACCGGCTGAGAGCCCCCCGCCGAGCGCCTTCGCGAGGGTGATCAGGTCAGGCATGACGCCGTACCGCTCGACCGCGCCGCCCGCCGCGATGCAGAGACCCGTCTTCACCTCGTCGAAGATCAGGACGACGCCGAGGCGCTTCGTCAGCTCGCGGACCGCTTCGAGGTAGCCCGGCTCGGGGAGCACAACCCCGAGGTTCATCATCGCCGGCTCCATGATCACGCAGGCCGGGGGGCGGCCCTCCTCGATGAGGCGCTCGATCCGCCGCTCCATCGCGCCCGCGTCGTTGAAGGGGACGGGCACGGTCAGATCGGCGACGGACTGCGGGATCCCCGCACCGTACGGCAGCGAGGCGTAGTTCTCCCGGTCGCCGATCTCGTCGTACGGGACGCCGATCGAGACCATGGCGTAGTCGTGGTGGCCGTGGTAGGAGCCGAAGATCTTGACGATCGTGTCGCGGCCGGTCTGCGCGCGGGCAATCCGGATCGCGTCCATCGTCGCCTCCGAGCCGGAGTTGACGAAGCGCCAGCGCGGGATCCCGAAGCGCCGCGTCAGCTCCTCGGCGACGGCGACGCCGTCGGATGCGCATGGCCCTGCGGCATCGAGCCGAAGGCGTTGTGGTAGTCGATCCGCTCGTTGCCGTCGACGTCCCAGACGCGCGAGCCCGCGCCACGCTCGAGGTAAATCGGCCACGGCTGACGCTCCTGATAGGCGGAAGCGACCCCGCCGGCGAGCGCGCGGCGTGCCCGCTCGAACATCGCCTGCGACCCCGGGGTCGACTCGTCCAGCCGGCGCTGCTCGCGCTCGGTCAGCTCCGCGATCCTGACGCGGTCGAGCTCTGCTGTGGCCTGCGTGCTCATCTGTGCCGTGGGTGACGTTACCTTGAACTCTCCGCCGGTTCGTAGAAAGCTAGTGCGGCTTGCAACGGTTGGTACCGCCTCGGGCAGCGAGGCGCGAGCATCTGCGGCGTGCGGCGGCATCAGCCCTTCTCAACCAAGGAGGGGAGAGATGCGACGACTCACGACTTTGTTGGTGGCCGTCGTGACGATCGCCGCGGTGACCGCAGTGACGGCCGGCTCTGCGTCGGCCAAGCCGCGTGGCTTCAACGGCAAGATCGTCACGAACAGCGACAACCTCGGGACCGGCGAGGAGCAGGTCTACACGGTCGATCCGGACGGGACGAACGAGCAGCTCGCCTACAACAACAGCGAGGTCGGCCAGTGGTCGCCCGACGGCACGCGGATCGTGCTCGTCACGCAACTCGGCGCGCCGCAGCTGCTCCTGTACAACGTGGACGACGGGAGCTCGGTGTATTTCGGGCTGCCGTTCGACCTCTACCCGGACCTGGCGCTCTTCTGCACGGTGTGGTCACCGGACGGCGCCCGCCTGGCCTGCGAGGGCCAGGGCCAGACGGATCCGAGCCTCAACGGCGTCTACACGCTCCGCTCGTCCGACGGTGGCGACCTGCAGCGGGTGACGTACGAACCGAACGGCGACGACTGTCCCAGCGACTACTCGCCGGACGGCCACCGGCTCGTGATCACGCGCGCGAACGACACGACCTATGCGCTCTACACGGTGAAGCTGGACGGGAGCGGCCTGAAGCAGATCACCCCCGACGGGATGGACTTCAACTTCTGCAACGGCAACTGGTCACAGCAGCGCAACGACATCGTCTTCTCGGCCCACGTCCCGAACGGCGACTACCACAGCTCCGTCTGGGTCGTGCATTTCAACGGCGCAGGCCTCCGGCAACTCCCGATCGCGGGCCCATGCGGCGGCCCGTTCTCGGATCCGGCGACCTACGGATGCTTCAACCCGGTCTGGTCTCCGGATGGGCGGAAGATCGCTATCGGGCGAAACCAGGACGACGGCCAGCGGGACCTCTACACCGTCAACGCCGACGGCAGCGGCCTCTTCCAGGTGACGCACACCGACGACATCAGCGAGTTCAACGGCGACTGGGGGATCCATCCCCTGACCCCGTAAGCCGATCTGACCAAAAGGGCGGCGGTGGGGCTGACGGCTCGCCGCCGCCCCGTCGCGTGGGCTAGAAGAGCTGGTTCTCGCCCGCGAAGATCGCCGAGACCGAGTCGTCGGCGAAGATGTTCATGATCGTCTCAGCCAGCAGGCCCGAGACCGGCAGGACGTCGATGTTGTCGGGCCGGTTGATCGGGTCGATCGGCACCGTGTCGGTGACCGTCACCTGCGTCAGCTCGCTCGCCTCGATCTTCTCGAACGCGTCGCCCGGGAAGAGCCCGTGCGTCGCACAGGCGTAGACCTCGGTCGCGCCCGCCTCGCGCAGGGCCTTCGCGCCGGCGATCAGCGTCCCGCCGGTGAGGATCATGTCGTCGATCATGATCGCGACCTTGCCCTCGACGTGGCCGATCACCTCGGTCACCTCGGCGGTGTCGTGCTCGGGCCGCGTCTTGTTCAGGATCGCGAGATCGGCCTCGAGCATCTTGCCGAAGCGCCGCGCGAACTTCGCGCGCCCGACATCGGGCGAGACGGCGACGATCTGCTCGCCCATCAGGCCCCTGTCGCGGTAGTACTGCGCGAAGAGCTGCAGGGCGGTCATATGGTCGACCGGAATGGAGAAGAAGCCCTGGATCTGGCCCGCGTGCAGGTCCATCGTGACCACGCGGTCGACACCGGCGCTCTCGAGCGCGTCGGCGACGAGCTTCGCGGTGACCGGCTCGCGCGGCGCCGACTTCTTGTCCTGCCGCGAGTAGGGGAACCACGGGATCACGGCGGTGATCCGCTTCGCCGAAGCGAGCTTCGCCGCCTGGATCATGATCAGCAACTCGACCAGATGGTCGTTCACCGGCGCGTTCCCGGACTGGACGATGAAGACGTCGCAGCCGCGGATCGACTCGCAGTAGCGGACGTAGCTCTCGCCGTTCGCGAAGGTCTTGAGCTCGACCTCGCCGAGCATGACCCCGAGCCTCTCGGCGATCGCCTCGGCCAGCGCGGGGTTCGAGCGGCCGCCGACCAGCATCAGCCGCTTCTGCGGGCCGCGCTCGATCCACGGTGTCCGCTCGGTCTCCGGCATGACGGGAGGCTCGACCGTCTCGAGCCCGGGGAGTGTCGCCTCACTCATCCTGTTCGCGCTTCTTTCGGACGTGGCCTTCCTTCGTGACCTGGCGCTGACGCGCGATCGCGAGGGCTTCCGGAGGGACGTCGTCCGTGATGACCGATCCCGCCCCAATCCAAGCATCGTCGCCAATCTCGACCGGCGCAACGAATGCATTGTGGACGCCGGTCCTGACGTTGCGCCCGATCTTGGTGCGTCCCTTCGGCTTCCCCTCCTCGTGGGGGAAGTTCACGGTGATGTTGCCCGCGGCGATATTCGTGTCCGCTCCGACTTCTGCGTCACCGATGTAGGACTGATGCGGCACCTTGGTCCGTTCCCCGATGCGTGAGTTCTTGATCTCCACGAAGGCGCCCGCCTTGGCCCCGGCCTCCAGCACCGTACCGGGGCGAAGGTAACAGAACGGCCCGACCAGCGCCGAGGGGCCGACCTCGGAGTCGACGACGACCGCGTGGGGGCCGACCTGCGCGCCGCGGGCGACCTTCGTCTCACCCTGCAGGACCGTGAACGGATGAATCGTCGTGTCCGGCTCGAGCTCGACGGACGGCTCGATCCAGGTCGTGGCCGGATCGACGATCGTCGCGCCCGCGAGCATGTGCTCGTGGTTGATTCGGTCGCGCAAGGTGGCGGCGATCGAAGCGAGCTCGGCCCGGGTGTTGACGCCGACCTCGGCCTGGTCGTCGGCCTTGTAGACGGCGACCCGCTCGCCGGCTTGGACGAGATCGCGCACGGTGTCCGTGAGGTAGAGCTCGCCCTGCTTGTTCGCAGGCTGCAGCCGCTCCAGGGCGGGCCAGAGCTTCTCTGCCGCGAAGACGTAGATCGACGAGTTGATCTCCTTCAGCGCGAGCTCCTCGTCACTTGCATCGGTCGCCTCGACGATTGCCTGGAGGGTCCCTTCGGCGGCCCGGACGACGCGGCCGTAGGTGCCCGGCTCCTCGCGCTCGAAGGACAGGACGGTGGCGGCGGCGCCTTCGCTGTGGTGGGTCTCGAGCAGCCGGCCCAGGATCTCGGTGGTGATCGCCGCCGCGTCGCCGCTGACGACGAGGACATCACCCGCGAAGCCGTCGAGCACCTCGCGGGCGGCAGCCGTCGCGTCCCCGGTCCCGCGTGGCTCTTGCTGGACGGCGACAGTGACGCCATCGAACGCTCCGCTCTGGTCAGGCGAAGTAACCACGACGAGCGGATCGGGATCGAGCCCTCGCGCGGCCTCGATCACCCAGTCGACGAGACGCCGCCCCAGAAGGGGGTGCAGGTGCTTCGGAGTCTCTGACCGCATGCGGGTGCCCAGCCCTGCGGCGAGGACGACGGCTGCGAGGTTCGGGTTCGCCAAAGAGCTCAGGACTGGGGCGCCAGGATTCGAACCTGGGATCGCGGGACCAAAACCCGCTGCCTTACCACTTGGCTACGCCCCACCATCGGCGGCAGCTTAGCCCCGGTCGGAAAACAAGAACAGAAGCGCGATCGCAGCGAAGATGCCGGCAAGCAAGAGCGCCAGCCAGCTGAGGATGAACGCGAAGATGACGACGATGACCGCGAGCGCCTGCGAGGCGCCTGCGATCCACGAGAGCTGGCGCACCGTGTCCGAGCTGGCCGTGCGGCCCCAGAAGAGGTAGAGCGCGAGCAGCGGGATCGCGACCGCGACGACCGTCCAGCGGGAGACATCGTGCAGGAGCGCGACGATGATCCCCTCGACGACGGCGATCCAGAGCGCGGCCCGGATGCGACGGGCGCGCAGCCAACGACCCGCGCGGGTCGTCCTGTGCTCGAGCGGCTCAGTCGGCTGGAGCGGCTGGTCGGTCGCCATTGCGTCAACCGTACCAAGTCGGAACGCTGATCCAGGTGCGGCCGTGGCGGCGAAGCTCGCGCTCGGCGGCGGCGGCCTCGCGGCGGTGATGGAAGAGCCCGTAGACGGTCGGGCCGGCGCCTGTCACGTCGGCTCTGAACGCGCCCAGGCTCAGGAGCTCTTCGGCGAGGGGCGAGGATGCGAGGTCGTTCCGCGGCATTGCTGCGAGGTCGCGCGGGCGCTGGATCTGCGCGAGCGCGCTGCCGAGCTCGTCGCGCCGTTGCTCCCAGCCGTCGGCGCCGCCGCGCTCGTCGAACGCGGCGTAGACGTCGCCGGTGGACGTCTTGCTCGCGCCCTGCGGGAGGAGGAGCACGACCCAGTAGTCCTGGGGTAGGTCGAGCGGCGTCAGGTCGGCGCCGACGCCCTTGCCGAGCTGCGGGCCGGGCACGAGGAAGAACGGAAGGTCGGCGCCGAGCTCGGCCGCGAGCTCCTGAAGCTTCGAGGGCGAAAGCGGCTCGGCCAGTGTCTCATTCGCAAGCCGGAGTGCGGTCACGGCGTCCGAGCTGCCGCCGCCCAGGCCTGCGGCGACCGGGATCCGCTTCCAGATCGTTGCCTGCCACTCGGGGTCGACCCCGGCGGTTGCGGCCAGAGACTCCAGTGCTCGCCGGACGAGTGTGTCCTCCGGAAAGCCGACGATGCGCAGCTTCGGCGCCGGCTCGAGCGCGATCCGGTCGGCCAGGTCGAGGCGCTGGAGGACCGTCGCCACCTCGTGACGTCCGTCGTCACGGCGCGGCCCGACGACTAGCGCGAGATTGAGCTTCGCCGTCGCGGGAGCGCGTCTCACCGCGTGACGGCCAGGAGCAGCGTGCGCTCGCGGGGCCCGTCGAACTCGGCGAGGAAGACGGCCTGGAGCCGACCCAACGCGAGGCGCCCGTTCTCGAGCGGGATCGAGACAGACGACGCGGTGAGCGCCGTCCGCACGTGCGACCACGGGTTCCTGTCGCCCTCGTGGACGTGCTCCCACGGCCACGTCTCGTCGACGAGCCGCTCCAGCGCCGATTCGATGTCGGTTGCGACCGCCGACGCCCCGGGCCCCGCCGCCTGGACGACGACGCCCGCGGTTGTGTGCGGGACGAAGAGCGTCACCAGCGATCCCTCCGCGCCTTCGAGCGCGGCGTGGACGCGGTCGGTCACGTCGAGCAGCTGCGTCTTGCGCTCGGTTGCGACCTTCAGCTCGTGCACCGGTTCATTGTCCCGTGAGCGCGTTCGCGAGCGCGACGAAATCAGCCGGGGCGAGCTCCTCGGCTCTGACCTTCGGGTCGCGGCCGATCTCGGCAAGCGCCGCTTCGGCCTCGGGACGCGTGACGAGGCCCGAGAGCTCGACCGAGTTGGTGAGCCGCTTGCGCCGGTGGGCGAACGCCGCCGTGACAACTTTCTTCACGCGCGCGACATCCTGGGAGCCGAAGGTTGTGTCATCGCGGCGACGGAAGGCGACAAGCGCCGAGTCGACGTTAGGGCGTGGGCGGAAGACCGTGCGCGAGACGGGATGGAAGCCGGTCCGTTCCGTGGCGAGCTGGACGAGGACCGAGACGGCACCGTACGCCTTCGTCGAGGGCTCGGCGAAGAAGCGGTCGGCGACCTCGCGCTGGACCATCACGCACCAGAGCCCCACCCTCGGCAGGCCGTCAAGGCTCTCGGCGACGAGCGGCGTCGCGATGTTGTAGGGAAGGTTCGAGACGAGCTTGGTCGGCTTCGGGTCGAGCGCGTCGAGGTCGAGCCGGAGCGCGTCGCCGAAGTGGAGCTCGACGTTCTCGCGGCCTTCGAGGCGTCCGGCGAGCTGAGCTTCGAGCGAGCGGTCGAGCTCGACTGCGTGCACGCGCGCGACGCGGTCGGCGAGATAGGCAGTGAGGACGCCGAGCCCAGGGCCGACCTCGAGCACGACGTCCTCCGGCCCGAGCTCGGCCAGGCGACCGATGACGCCGAGGATGTTCTCGTCGACGAGGAAGTGCTGCCCGAGCTCCTTCTTCGCCGCGGGCGGCCTCACGGCAGCGAGAACGCGGCCGCGGCGTTCGCGTCGAGGCGGGCAGCAAGCTCGGCCGGGTCTTCCCCACGCGCCTCGGCAAGCGCACCCGCGGTGTGGACGACGTTCGCCGGCTCATTCGGGCGGCCGCGGCGCGGCTGAGGGCTGAGGTAGGGGCTGTCGGTCTCGACTAGGAGACGGTCTGCGGGCACCCGGCGGGCGGCCTCGCGGAGCTCCTCGGCCTTCGGGTACGTGACGTTCCCCGCGAACGAGACGTAGTAGTCGCGCTCGAGCGCGATCGAGAGCAGGTCCGGGCTGGAGAAGCAGTGCAGGACGACGGTGCCGTTGAAGCGCTCGAGCGCTGCCGCGGTCTCCTCGTCGGCCGCGCGGGTGTGGACCACCACCGGCTTCCCGAGCTCGGCTGCGAGCTCGAGCTGGCGCGTGAAAAGCACCCGCTGGCGATCTCGCGGCGCGTAGTCGCGGTAGAAGTCCAGGCCCGTCTCGCCGACCGCGACCGCACGCTCGTCGGCAAGGAGCTCGCGCAGCTCGTCGAGGCCGTCCGCGTCGGCCTCGCCGGCCTGGTGCGGGTGGATGCCAAGCGCGGCCCAGACTCCCTGCTCTTGGTGCGTGATCGCCAGTGTCGCGCGGCACGAGTCGAGACCCGAGCCGACTGCCACGATCCGGTCGACCCCTGCCGCGCGGGCCCGCGCGACGAGCTCTGCCGGCGGATCCGCGCACGCGTCGAGGTGCGCGTGCGTGTCCGTCACGGGCTCACGCAGCAGCGGTGGGCAGGTCCACGCGCGGGAAGAGCGGCTGAGCCGGCTCGATACCGTCCGTCTCGTCGGTCTTGCCGTAGGCGACCTGCTCGAGCGCTAGATCGACGGGCTGGCGCAGGCAGCCGAGGATCCTCGGCGCTGTCTCCGGCAGGTACGGCGAGAGTGCGACGGCAACCGCGCGCACTCCGTCAGCGAGGTCGTACAGGACCGCGGCAAGCTCGTCCGCCTTGGACTCGTCCTTGGCGAGCTGCCACGGCGCGGTCGCCTCGACGTGACGGTTGAGCAGACGAATGACCTCCCAGACGTCCTCGAGCGCACCGGTCAGGTCGTATACGTCAAACCGCGTGACGAGCTTGTCGCGAAGCGCATCGAGAGGCGCCGCGAGCTCCTCGTTGCGCGGCCCCGGGGCGATCCGTCCGCCGAGGTAGCGGGCGATCATCGCCGTCGTCCGCGAGACCAGGTTGCCGAGGTCGTTCGCGAGCTCGCGCTCGTAGCGCTCATGCAACGCGTCGACCGATGCGCTGCCGTCCTGCCCGAACGAGACCGACCGCAGCGCCCAGAAGCGCACCGCGTCGCTGCCGTAGACGTCGACGAGGTCGAGCGGGTCGATCACGTTCCCGAGCGACTTCGAGATCTTGCGGTCGTCGAGCAGCAAGTAGCCGTGGACGAAGAGCTGCTGCGGCACCTCGTAACCCGCGGAGAGCAGCAGCGCCGGCCAGTAGACGCAGTGGAAGCGGAGGATGTCCTTGCCGAGCAGGTGATGCACATGGGGCCAGAACTGCTCGCGAAGATCCTCGCCTTCTCGCGCGTACGTGAGCGCGCTCAGGTAGTTGATGAGGGCATCTACCCAGACATAGGTGACCTGCTCCTCGTCCCAGGGGATCGGCACGCCCCACGGCTGGCCGGCCCGGGTGACACTGAAGTCGGTGAGACCGCCCTCGATGAAGCTGCGCGCCTCGTTGTAGCGGAAGCGCGGCAGGACGAAGTCCGGACGCTCGTCGTAGAGCGCGAGCAGACGGTCCTGGTACGCCGAAAGCCGGAAGAAGTAGTTCTTCTCCTCGATGTACTCGGGGGCGATCCCGTGCTCGGGGCACAGTCCGTCGACGAGGTCGGACTCGCTCTTGAACTCCTCGCAGCCGACGCAGTACAGGCCGGCGTAGATGTCCTGGTAGATGTCGCCGCTGTCGTAGATGCGCTGCAGGAACTCCTGGACGAACCGCTTGTGGCCTTCGTCGGTCGTCCGGATGAAGAAGTCGTACTGAGCATTGACCCGCCTGGGCAGCTCACGCCAGTGCTCGGCGACGATGCGGTCGACGTACGTCTTGGCGTCGAGCCCCTGCTCCTCCGCGACGCGGTAGACCTTGGATGCGTGCTCGTCGGTGCCGGTGAGGAAGAAGGTCTCGTCCCCCCGCTGTTGGTGGTGACGAACCAGCACGTCCGCGGCAATCGTCGTGTACGCGTGCCCGATGTGAGGCGTCGCGTTCACGTAGTAGATCGGTGTCGTCAGGTAGAAGCGCATCGCTGTCAATGATACGAACGGCCTTCAGGAGGCCCCGCGCGCGGCGACGAACGAGGCGCCGCCGGAGGGCATAGGCGCAGCCCAACAGGAGCGCGAGCCCGAGCGTCGCGGCAAGCATGTCGAGCGGCAGGCCGCCGCCCGGGGCGCCGCGGGATGCACTCGGAGTCACCACGCGCGCCGGCCCGGCCGTCGAGGGCAGCGCTCGCCCACGCGACGGGGTCGGCAAGTGAGCCTGCGCACGCGAGCCTCGCCGAAGATTCGTTCGGGAAGGCGTCTCAGCGTGCCTGCGCGTCTGGAGCGGCACGCCCACGGCCCGAGTGGCGAGCGGAGTGCGCGCGCGAGGTGGTCGCCCTCGGTCCCGGGAAACCGCCCGCAAGGCCCGAGAACGACCGCGCGCGTGTGGCGTCGTGTGGACGGGTGCTCGCGGCCTCGCGGGCGGAACCGGGCCGACATCGGCCGGCGCGGATTGCGCCAACGCGGCCGGCGGCGCCGCCGCCGGCACAGGTGCGGGCGCGGGCGCGGGAGGCACGGCTTCCCCACCGTCGGCGGGTGGTTCGACCGCGCCAGGGCTCGAAGCCGGCAGGAAGAGCAGCGGGTCGAGGTAGCCCTGCTCGTCGCCGGCTCTCCGGATCCCCAGATAGACGTAAGGGATGTCCAACTCCGGCACTCCGCTCGGGCCGACGGTCCCAACAGGTTCGCCCTCGCGCACTGCGGCTCCGCGCCGCACGCCGAACGACCCGAGGTGCACGAGCGTGACGGAGTAGCCGTCCGGGGTCTGGATGGTCACGATCCTGCCGCCGCCGGGGACGCTGCCCGCGAACGAGACCGTTCCCGAGGCCGGCGCGCCGACGGGAGCTCCGGCAGGGGCGCCGATGTCGATCCCGCGGTGCTGGCCTGCCGCGTACGGGTGGGCGGGATCGAAGGAGAACCCGATCAGCACGGGTCCTGCCACCGGCCAGGTCCAGCCGAGAGCCGGAGCCGGGACGATCAGGGCGGCGGCAGCCGCGGCAACGAGCAGACGCATCTGGATAGACCTCCGTTGTCAAGCATGCAAACGCCATGACCGTAGCAGGGCCGGCTGTAGTTGTCAAATCAGGCTACAACGATGCTCTGTAGAGGCGGTTGCGGGCCACTCCGGTGAGCCGCGCGACGACGTCGGCCGCCTGACGGCGCGGGACGCCCGCGTCCAGCAGCTCCGAAACCGCCGCCTGCGCTGCGCGCTCGTCCGGCCCGGCCGGCGCCGCGTCCGGCCCGAGCACGAGCGTGATCTCACCCTTCACCGCACCGTCGAACCGCCGAGCCAGGTCGGAAACAGTGCCGCGGACAACTTCCTCGAACCGCTTGGTCAGCTCCCTGCACACCGCCGCCGGCCGATCCGGAATCGCGCGCGCGAGAACACCGAGCGATGCCGGCAGGCGCTGCGGGGACTCGAATGCCACCACGGCCCACGGCCGCCGCACCAGCTCCTCGCCGAGCGCGAGCAGCGCCCCCTCGCCCCGCGGCAGGTAGCCGACGAACTGGTAGCCCTCCTCGCCGACGAGCCCGCTCGCCACGAGTCCGGTCTCCACCGCGGAGGGCCCAGGCAGCACCGTCACCTCGAGACCGG
>VAXM01000061.1 GCA_005883335.1 Actinomycetota bacterium | reverse complement strand
GGTGACCGCGAAAAAGAGGAAGCCGGTCGCGAAGGCCTTGTCCGCGTCCACGCCCAAGCCGCCGAGGAAGCTGACGAAGAACGACTCGCGCACGGCGATCCCGTTGACCGTGAACGGCATCAGCAGGACGAGGAAGAGCAGCGGGCCCATCACGTAGTACGGCCGGGGAGAGAGGTTCACGTCGACCGCCTTGCCCGCGAGCCAGATCGCCAGCACGCGGACGGACTGCACCGCGAGCGTCAGCGTGAACACCCCTCCGAGGAGGCGGGGATGCTCGCGGTACGAGTGGATCCCCTCATAGGCGGCCCGGATCGGCCGGTCGAGCCTGACGAATCGGAGCAGCGGCACGGTCTTCGCGAGCAGCGGCCTCGCTCGGCGAGCGAAGAGCGCCACGGCGAGGACCACCGTCCCGATCACGAAGGCGAGCTCGATCCAGAGGTAGGCGCCCACATCGTATTTCCCGACCGCGAGCACGAAGCCGACCGCAGCCAAGGAAAGCGTCGCCGCGCCACCGAGCGCGCGCTCCAGCAGCACCGAGCCCGCGACGTCGCCCCCGCGGCCGGTGTGGCGCTTCGCCGTCTCGTAGATCCGCACCGCATCGCCGCCGACCGCCGTCGGCAGGATCTGCCCTGCCGTGTACGCGACGAAGTACGCGCGCACGAGCCACGACAGCCGGTCACCGATGCCGCGCGCCTCGAGCAGCTTCTGCCAGCGCCAGGCCATCGGCCAGACCGAGATGACCATGATCGCGACCGCTCCGAGGAAGTAGCCGACGCTCGCGTGTGCGAGCAGATGCGCCGTCCGCGAGATGTCGATCTTCCAGACGACGTAGGCGGTGCACAACCCCGTCACGACGAGGGTTGCGACGAGACGGAGCAGGCGTTTCTGGGGCTTAGACAGCGTGCGCATCAGCTGCGCTGAAGCGTATGCACTCGGCCGAGCGGGTCGCCCGCTCCAGAGCCTCGTCGCGGCTCGCGCCGACCGCGAGCACCGCGCCGGCCCGCTCGGACCCGCCGTAGACGCGTGCCCACGCGACACCGGGCACCGCTTGCGCCCGCGCGAGGCCGTCGGGCTCGCCTTGGCCCGAGAGGAAACGGACGCAGGCGCCGCCGGCCCGGTGCTTCGGCCGCAGCCGCTTCGCCGGAATCTCTTTCCCGAGCGCTGCGGCGAGCGCGAGCCCGTGCAGGTCGACTCCGAGCGATGCGTCGCACAGCTCCGCCTCGTGGCCGCCGCCGATCCGCGCCGCCAGCTCCAGCACGAGCGGCCCGTCTTTCCCGATTCCGATCTGCGTGATGCTCGGCCCCTCGCAGACACCCAGCGCCTCGGCCGCGCGGCCGGCGAGGGCTGCGGCCAGGTCGGCGTGCTCGCTCTCCCAGACGTGCGCGAGCGGAGCGCGGTCGGTCACCACGAGCGGGTGGAAGACCCCGTCGCGGGAGAAAGCGGTCACCGTCACGACGGGCTGCTCGGCGAGCTCCTCGACGAGGCAGAGACCGATCCGCGAAGCGCGCAGCGCGGCCCGAACCGCGCCGCGCAGCTCCCGCGAGGAGCGGACGAGCGCGCGGGCGCGGCGGCCCTGCCGGTCGGGCGGGCGCACCAGGCACGGCACCTGGACGGCCTCGTCCGCCCGCGAAACGACCTGCCAGCGCGTCTGCGGGATCCCCGCCTCCGCGAGGCGCTCCCGCTGCCGGAGCTTCGAGGCCGAGAGCACCGCGGTCTGCGGGGAGATCGGGTGGGGCAGGCCGAGCTTGGACGCGATCCGCGCCGCTGCGCCGACGGGCCAGTCGGCTCCGGGCGCGATCACGCCGTCGACGCGCTCCGCCTCGGCGAGGCGCTCGACGACCGGCTCGTCGTCGACAGACACGATCGCCCGCCGGTCGGCGAACTGGAAACCGGGCGCACGCGGGTCGCGGTCGACGGCGATCACGAACAGTCCGCGGGCGCGCGCAGCCGCGAGCAGGCCGAGCTGTCCCGCGCCGGCCCCGAGTACGAGCAAGCGCTCCACCGTCTTGATTGTCGCGAGAGCGCAAGATGGCGCCCTTCTGGAAGAATGCCTCCGTGGCCACGATCCTGGGGGAGCGGGTCGAGGAGCTGCGCCGGGCCCGGAATCACGGCGGCAGCTGGATGGCTCGCCGTGCGGTCGAGGCGCTCGTCGAGATCGCCGAGGAAGATGCGGCCAGCGGCGAGGAGCTGCTGGCGAGGCTGCTCGAAGCCGGCCGGGAGCTGGCGGCGAGCCGGCCCGGCGTCGGCGCCGTCGCGGGCGCGGTCGGCAGGCTGCTCGCAGCTGCGAACCGGCAGGCCCAGCTCGAGCCTGAACATCTGCGTCAGCTCGTCCGCGAGGAGGCGCAGGCCCTCACCGAAGGGCGGCGGCGCGCCGGGGCATCGATCGCGATCCAGCTCCAGGAGCGGCTGAAGGACGCTGTCGTCCTCACGCACTCGGCCTCGGCGACGGTGCGGGAGGCGCTGCAGCACACGCCGCCGGCCCGCGTGATCTGCACGGTCTCGTCGCCCCGGGACGAGGGGCGTGCCTTCTCCGAGGAGCTCCGCGAGGCCGGGCTCGAGGTCGAGCTCGTCGAGGACGAGGACGCGCCGAAGCAGCTCGAGTGGGCGTCGCTGTTCCTGATCGGCGCGGACACGATCTTTCGCGACGGCACGCTCTGCAACAAGGCGGGAACGCGGCGGCTCGCCGAGGCCGCGGCCGAGCACCACGTGCCGACGATCGTGGCCTGCGAAGTCATCAAGCTCGCGCCCGCCGACCCCCCGGCGGAGGGCGAGTGCGAGTTAACCCCGGTCGACCTGCTCGACTGCATCGTGACCGAAGAGGGCACGCATCCCGCGAACGAGATCCGCGCCCTCGTCGATCGAACGCCGTTCCTGCGTGAGGGCTACGCCCTCTTGAAGCGCTAGGCAGCCTCCGGAACGGCCTCGTAAGCCTCCTGCGGCCGGCGTACGCGCTTGATGCCGAGCGCCGCGAGCGCACCGAGCGCAACGACTCCTGCCCCTGCGTAGAGCGCCGGACCGAGGCCGTTGACGAACGTCTCGCCGCTCCCGTAGCCGCCGTAGTGCGCGAACACCGAGGCGAGCACGGCCACGCCGAAAACACCGCCCAGCTCGCGGATCGCGTTGTTGGCTCCGGACGCCTGGCCCTCTTCCTCCGGCCGGACGGACGACAGGACGACATTTGCGACCGGCGCGAAGTAGAGCGCCATCCCGATGCCGGACAGGACGAAGGGTACGACGAGCGCCGAATAGGCGACGGTCGGCGATCCCACGGCCGCGATCCAGGCCAGGCCCGTGGCTTGGAGCGCGAGCCCGGTCGCCATCAGCGGGCGACCGCCGATCCGGTCGGAGAGAGCGCCGGCCAGCGGAGCGACGAAGATCGGCATCGCCGTCCACGGCAGGATCCGCAGCCCGGCATCGAGCGGCGAGTAGCCCTGCACCGTCTGGAAGAACTGCGCGAGCAAGAAGATCGAGCCGAACATCCCGAAGAACATCAGGAGCGAGGCCACGTTCGCCGCGGTGAACGTGCGGTTGCGGAAGAAGCGCAGCGGCAGCATCGGCGCCGTCGCGCGGAGCTCCCAGAGCACGAACAACGCGAGCACGATCGCGCCGCCGGCGAGCGCGCTCACGATCTCAGGGCTCGCCCAGCCGACCTGGTTGCCGCGGACGAGGCCCCAGACGATCCCGAGCAGGCCGGCGCTCGCGAGCCCCAGGCCCGGGAGGTCGAGCGAGTCGTTCGGGCCGCGGCTCTCGCGCAGGCGCATTGCGGCGAGCGGGATCAGCGCGAGCCCGATCGGCACGTTGAGCCAGAAGATCCACTGCCACGAGATGCCCTCGACCACGGCTCCGCCGACGAGCGGGCCGATCGCGACGGCGAGGCCGCTGATCCCGCCCCACGCGCCAAGGACGAGGCCGCGGCGATTGGCCGGGACCGCCGAGCTCAGGATCGTCAGCGTCAGCGGCGTGACAATAGCTCCGCCGAGGCCCTGCACCGCGCGGGCGGCGATCAGGACATCGATCGACGGCGCGAGCGCGGCCGCCGCGGAGGCGAGCGTGAAGATTCCGAGGCCGATGACGAACAGGCGGCGCCGGCCGAAGCGGTCGCCGAGCGCGGCGCCGGTGATGAGCAGCACCGCGAAGGTCAGGGTGTAGGCGTTGACGGTCCACTCGAGGCCGCTAAGGCCCGCGTGGAGGTCGCGCCGGATCACCGGGAGGGCCGTCGTGACGACGAGGTTGTCGAGCGTCGTCATGAAGAGCGCGACCGAAGTGATCGCGAACGTCCAGATTGTGGCGGTGCGAGAGCTCATCTCCGCTCCTTCCTGTTGGTAGTTATCACTCACTTACTTCCTGAGGAAAAAAATGCACGGGTCATTGCGGCGGCAGGCTGGCCTCGAGGAGGCGCTTCGCCCAGGGCGCGTCCTGGTTCAGAAGATCCATCGAGGCGAAGACGTTGAGGAGCATTCCGAAGGCGAAGAAGTCGCGGACCCGGTCGGCGTCCGCGCCGGAGATGCGCTCGACGTACTCGACGAGCGCGCCGTAGCCCTCGCGGACGACCGCGCGGACCTCGGGGTCGTCGCAGTCGGCGTACGCCTGCATCTGGGCGCGGAGGCGGGTGCGGTTGTTGAGCAGCTCGACGTACGCCTTGCCGATCGCGTCGAGGGCTTCCTCGCCGCGCTTGCCGGCGGAGGCTTCCTGGAAGAGCTCGAGCGTCTCGCGCAGGCAGCGCCTGACGACCTCGACGTAGAGCTGCTTCTTCGTGCCGAAGAGGCGGAAGAGGTACGGCTGCGAGACGCCGGCCCGCCGCGCGATCGAGTCGGTCGACGTTCCGTGGAGCCCGTGCTCTCCGAACTCCTCGAGCCCCGCCGCGAGGATCTCCTCGCGCCGGACTTCCGCTGTTTTCCGCTCAGTTCCAACCATCGTGGTGTAAGTTATCACTAACTCACAACGTGTGTCAAGTCCTCCCCACCGGCGGCAGCCACCGTCACGAGATTGCGTCTTCTGGGAGCGGGATCAGGCGGGCGCGGTCGCGGAGGTCCTGCAGCAGCGTCAGCGCGCGGCGGGCGTCGACGACCGAGCGGTTCCAGTCGCGGCGGTACGCCGCGCTCGCCGGGGGCAGCCGAAGCGCCCGGTGGCGGGCCTCGAGCGCGGCCACGAGCAGAGCCTTCGCACCGGCGTCCGCGCCGGTCGCCGGGTCGCGGCGCATCCGTCGGAGCGAGCGAGCCACGATGCGCTCGAGGAAGCGCACGTGCGGGGCAAGCGCCGCAGCGCCGATCCGGCGCGACCGCCACTCCCGGTAGGCCTCCTCGTAGGCGGTCAGCGCCCGGCTCACCGGCTGGTAGTCGCGGACGAGCCGCTGCTGCTCCGCGTCGAGCGCGCGGAACGAGAGCTTCGGTAGCGGTTTCGGCCGCGGCTGCGGCCCCGGACGCCGCGAATCGTGGCAGCCGCCGGCCAGCAGCCCCGCCGCCAGGAGCGCGCAGACTCGCCAGTAGACTCGGCCGCGATGAGAGTCCTGGTCACTGGAGCCTCGGGCTTCGTCGGGCGCGCGCTCGTGGAGGAGCTGCGTCACGGTGGGCGAGCTTACGAGGTCCACCCGCTCGAGCGCCGCGACGGCGACCTCGCAGACGAAGGGGTCGCCGAGCAGGCGATCGCCGAGGCCCAGCCCGACCTGGTCGTGCATTCCGCAGCGCGCATCGGCATCGCCCGCTGTGAGGACGAGCCGCTTCTCGCACTCCGCTCCAACGTGCTTGCCACCGTCTTCGTGGCGCAGGCCGCGGCCCGGCACGGCGCCCGCCTCGTGTACGTCTCGACCGCGGACGTCGGCGAGCCTGCGAGCCTGTATGGGCTGACCAAGCTCTGGGGCGAGCACGCGGCACGGCAGTACGCGCCGCAAGGCCTCGTCATCCTGCGCCTCGCGAACCCTTACGGGCCCGGAAGCATGGGCGCGCTCCCGACGATGCTGCGACAGGCGGCGATGGGCGAGCCCGTCCCTGCCTTCCGCGGCGAGAGGCGGTCGTGGCTCTGGATCGGCGACGCCACCCGGGCGATCCGGCTCGTGCTCGAGAGCGGCGAAGACGGGATCTTCGACATCGCGTCCGATCAGCCCGCCGTCGCGCTGACGGAGGCCGCGCGCCTCGCATGCGAGCTGGCAAGCGCTTCGCCCGAGCTCGTCGAGGAGCACGACCCGCCGCCGGGACGAGTCGTGCCGCGAGTCGATGTCGACCGCCTGCACGCGCTCGGCTGGCGGCCCGAGATCGGCCTCGAGGAAGGCCTGCGCCTGACGCTCGAGTCGTGGCAGGCGGCGGCAGCCATCTAGTGCCGCAGGCGTTCGTCCTCGCAGGCGGCTCGCGGTCACAGCTCGGGCTGCTGAGGCAGGCGCGCGCGCTCGGACACGCCGTCTGCGTGATCGACGGGGCCGAGACGGCGCCGCTCTTCGCCGAGGCGGACCACCGGATCGTCCGCAGCTTCGCCGACGTCGACGGCGTCCTCGCCGAGCTCGCTCAGCTCGGCATCGAGCCGGTTGCCGTGGCGACGATGGGCTCCGACCAGGCGGTCCTCCCGACCGCGCGGCTCGCCGAGCGCCTCGGCCTCCCGGGCCTTCCCGTGCGCACCGCGGAGATCGTCGCGGACAAGCGGAAGATGCGCGCCGCCTTCGAAGAGGCGGGGGTCGACTCACCGCCCGGCCGCGAGCTCTCGAACCTGGACGAGGCGAGGCAGGCGCTCGGCGAGGTGGGCGTGCCTGCCGTCGTCAAGCCCGTCGACGGCTCGGGCCAGCGCGGCGTGACCGAGATCCGCAGCGCGGAGGAGTTGCAGGCGGCCGTCGAGCGCGCCCTCGCCGCCTCGCGCGCCGGCGCCGCGGTGCTCGAGCGCTACGTCTCGGGCGACGAGTACACCGTCAACGGCTTCCTGCTCGACGGCGAGTACTTCCCGATGAGTGTCACGCGCCGCCGCCTTCACCCGCCGCCGCCGCTCGGCGTCTGCATCGCGCACCGCTACCCGTCGAACCTCCCGCCCGACGGCGAGCGAGAGTTGTTCCGGCTCGCCGACGCGACGAGCCGCGCGGTCGGAATCGAGAGCGGGCCGTCGTACGTGCAGGTCCGCGTCGAGAACGGCCGCCCGTGGACGATCGAGGTCGGCGCCCGCCTCGGCGGCGGCAAGGATGCGGAGCTGGCCAAGCTCGTGACCGGGTTCGACGCGATCAGGGCCAACGTGCTCTGGGCGCTGGGCGAGTTGTCGCGAGCCGACTTCGACCCGGGCGAGCCGACCGCCCCCTGCGGCCAGGTGCGCTTCGTCGTCGCCCAGCCGGGGCCGATCACCCGCCTGGACGCAGCGCCTGCGCTCGAGCTCGACGGCGTGCACGAGGCCGGCTTCTACTGGCAGGAGGGGATGGTGCTGCCGCCGCTCACCTCCGGCGCCGAGCGGCTCGGCTACCTTCTGCTCACAGCCGGCGACGAGACCGAGCTCGACGCGCGCACCGAACGCGCCCTCGAGGCGCTCGTCGTCGAGATCGCCGCCGAACAGCTCGTGTGAGAGTCCTTCACTCCCCGGTGAACATCGCCGGCGGCCCCGGCGCGATCTCGCAGGGGCTGCGCGAGCTCGGCGTCGAGAGCACGCTACTCGTCTTCAACGAGCGCCCGTTCGAGCGGGGCTTCGACGTCAACCTCCAACTGCGCGACACGAGCCGCAAGAGCAGCATCCCGTCCAACCTGCCGAAGCAGCTGCGCGCGTTCCTGTGGGCGCTGCCGCGCTTCGACGTCTTCCACTTCCATGCCGGCTTGACGCTGCTGCCGCGCAAGCTGAACCTCCCCGCGGTGCGCGCGCTGCGGAAGGGGATCGTCTTCCAGTCGTGGGGCTCCGACCTGCGCGGCCGCCCCGCCTCGGATGTGCGCTATCTGCGGGCCGCTGGCGCCGTGATCGTCGGCAGCTACCTGACGCGGCGCCTGGCCCCGAGCGGCCGCTGGCCCGAGTACGACGTCGTCCCACCGGCGATCGTGCTCCAAGACTGGCAGCCCGCGCCCACGGAGCCGAGCGAGACGCTCCGCGTCGCGCACGCGCCCAGCAAGCGCGCGGTCAAAGGCACCGATGCCGTCCTCGCGGCAATCGAGTCGCTCCGCTCACGCGGTGTGCCGATCGAGCTCGACCTGATCGAAGGCGTCCCGAACCGCGAGGCCCGCCTCCGCTACGCCGCCGCGGACGTCGTCATCGACCAGCTCCGGATCGGCTGGTACGGAATGCTGGCGATCGAGTCGATGGCGCTCGCGAAGCCCGTCGTCGTCCACCTGGACGACCAAGCCGCCGCCGAGACCGAGGAGGCCTTCGGGCTCGAGCTCCCGCTCATGCGCGCCACCGAGCAGACGGTCGAGGACGTCCTGGCCGGGCTCGTCGAGGTCCGCGAGTCGCTACCGGAGCTCGGCCGGCGGAGCCGCGAATACGTCGAGCACGTCCACGCGCACACGAAAGTCGCGCGGCAGGTGCTCGACATCTACGAGCGGGTCATGCCCATCAGCTCGTAGAGCCCCACCGGCGACCACGAGAGCCCGTGCACGCCCGGCCGCAGCGAGAAGTGGTCGGTCGCGGTGTAGACCGGAATCGCGGGAACCGCCTCGTGGAGCTTCTCCACGATGCGGCGCTCGATCCGCCAGCGCTGCCGGTCGTCGAGCGTGCGCACGGCTTTCGCCATCAGCGCGTCGTAGCTTGGGTCGCACCAGCGGGCGACGTTGAACGCGCTCCCGCAGGGAAAGACGTCGAGCAGGTTGTAGGCGTCGAGGATCTTCGAGCTCCAGCCGAGCAGCACGAGGTCGACCCCCGTGCGCGGGGGCGGACCTGCGAGCGCGAGCAGCTCGCGGAGTGACGGCACGGGGCGAAACGCCAGGTGGATCTGGAGGCCGCTGAGCTGGGACGCGCTCTGGCGCAGCCGCTCGGCGACGCGGGAGGCTCCGAGGTCCTCCTGCGCCCAGGCGAGCGTCAGGCGCACGGGATGCGGGGCTTCCTGCAGCTGCACCGGACGGTGCGAGTTGACGAACGAGGCTCCGGGCATCTCCGGCGGAATCAGCGGTGCGGGCGCGGAGCCAAGGTTCAGGTGGGTCAGCGCCCACGCCGCGTGCAGCCGCGCATTCGGATCGGCCAGCGGCGTCCCGCGCGTGACGAACCAGAGCAAGCCGGTCGCGAGCGTCGGAAGCTCGATCGAGCCCTTCGGGGTCGGCCCCGCGGTGTCGATCCACGGCAGCCCGGGCGGTGACAGCCCGCGCGGCAGCACGGCGTCGACGTCCTGGGTCGAGGTTGTCAGGACGAGCCGGCTCGGCTTGACGGCGCTCATGTCCCAGTAGTTGAAGTTGCGCTCGAGCACGAGCCGCGTGGGCCTCCGCAGCGCGAGCCGGAAGGGGCCGCTGAAGGCAGCTCCGCGAGCCGGGACCGGGAACGCGATCGGGTACGCCACGAGCTGGTCGAGCCACGGCACCGGGTGCTGCAACGTCACGCGCAGCGTCTGGCGGTCCAGGGCCTTGACGCCGATCTCACCCTTGCCGGTCGCGTGGTAGCCGCGCGCTCCACGAATGATCCCGAGGTCGGGCCCGGCCAGGGGCGCTCCCGTCGCGGGGTCGAGCGCGCGCAGCCACGCGCGGCGGAAGTCATCCGCCGTGATCGGCCGGTCGTCGCTCCAGCGCAGGCTCGGCCGGAGGTGGAAGGTCCAGACGAGCCCGCCCTGCGTGATCTCCCACCACTCTGCGAGGTCGGGGACGACGCCGTCCTTCGAGAACCGCGTCAGCCCTGCGTAGAGCTCGTGCGCGACGTTGAGCGAGGGCAGGTCCGCGGCCATCGCCGGGTCGAGGGTGCGCGGCACGAGCGGCAGCGCGAGGCGCAGGCTCTCGCCGTTCTTCGGCGGTGCGGACGACGAGCCGCAGCCGGCCAGCAGCGCCACGGCGGCGCAGGCGGCTAGCCGACGAGCTTGCGCCAGACGTTGTCGAGAAGCGTCCACGTCAGTGACCTGCGCATGCGCAGGAAGTCGTAGTTACCGGTCGCGAAGGTCTCGCCCCGCCCCGCATGCGTCCAGACGAGCGCTGCGTTGATCACGCCGCGCTTCCCGGCGACGATCGCGCGGGCCGCGACCACGTGGTCGCGCGGAGTCAGCTCTGGGTCGATGCGATCGCTCTCCGAGCCCGCGTAGCCGAAGGTCTGGCCCGGCCCGATCCCTGTGCCCCGAAACAGCCAGCGGACGCGCGCGAAGTCGGCACCGATCGCCGCCACGTACGGCCGGGCCCGCGAGCGCGGGAAGCAGCAGCCGTCGTAGCCAACCCCCGCGAGCGCGAAATCGGAGCGGCCCTCCCGCGCGTCGAAGTCGGTCATCACCATCGCGTTGTGGTCGCGGTCGAGGCGGACCTGGCGGTAGAACGGGTTCGCCTGCAGGAAGACGAGCTTGCCGCCGCCGTCGCGGTAGCGCATCAGCAAGTCATAGGTGGCCGGCTCGTAGTACTCGCTGTGGCCGGGGAAGACGATCGCTGCGTAACGGCGGAGGGTGCTGAGCGGCACGTCGCGGAGCTCGACGTCGGTGATGCTCTCGACCCGAGGCCTGCGTGAGCAGAGCCAAGTCGAGAACGGTTGCGCCGCCTGGTAGTCGTCCTCCTGGCCGCCGGGGAGGATCGTCCCGACGAGCGAGACCCGCCGCTGGCGCCAGAACTGGTACCAGCTGTCCGGGATCCCGTTCAGATCGGCGTCGTAGGCGTTGTATGCGCGCCAGGTCAGGTACGGCCAGACCAGAAGCGCGGTATGCGGCGGCGGATGGTCGAGCGGGAACGTCGCGTTGCGGACGACCACCGGCGCGCGGAAGCGGTCGCCCGCGGGGTCGGTGACGTCGTAGTGGTAGAGGCCGGAGGCGAGGCCCGGCAGGACGGAGCCAGGGTGGGCGCGACCGGAGCAATTCTCGACGAGCTTCGTCGTCGCCTGCCCGCGGTCGGCGGAAACCACCAGCGGCGGCCGCGAGCCCGGCGTGTAGCTCTTCGCCGAGTCGACGTACGCGGCTAACCGCTCGACCCGGACGACGCGAGGATTCGTGCACCCGGACCACCGCCACGGGGGGCGGGAAACCGTTGCCTCGGCCGCGCCGGGCCGTTGCTCGCGCGTCGGAATCACCGGGGCGAGCTTCCGCCCCGGATCCTTGGAACAACTTGCTACTTGATAGCTCCCGTCGTGGAGTGCTGCCCAGTCGACTGAGCCCGCCGCGATGCCGTGCCAGCCGTGCAAGCGCCCACCCCAGCGATAGACGTGGATCACTGATGGCTCGCTCGTCCGCACTCGGAGCACGTCATTGATCCCGTTCCCGTTCGGGCTGATGACCGCCGGCCCGAAGAAGGAAAACCGACCGTTCGGAGGTTGGGCTGAAGCCCCCGGCACCAACGCGACGGCAAGCGCCGCCGCGATGAAAACCAGCCTCACGCGCTGGGAGCGAGACTCTGGACGGGACGGCGCTCCCGGTACCAGCCGATCGTGCGCGCGAGGCCCTCGTCGAGGTCGATCCGCGGCTCCCAGTCGAGCAGCTTGAGCGCCTTGTCGACGTTCGGGATCCGCATCTCGACATCCGTGTAGTGGAGCGGCCGGAAGACGATCTCCGATTCCGAGCCGGCGAGGCGGCAAATTCGCGCGGCCAGGTCGAACACGGTCACGACCGAGCGCGGGTTGCCGACGTTGAAGACCTGCCCGACCGCCTCGTCGCGCTCGAGGATCGCCAGCAGCGCCTCGACGACGTCGTCGACGTAGCACCAGGCGCGGATCTGCGCGCCGTCGCCGTGGATCACTAGCTCCTCACCGGCGAGCGCGCGCACCGTGAAGTGGTGGATCGCGCCGCTGCCGACCTGCCCCGGGCCGTAGACATTGAACGGCCGCACCGAGACCGCCGGCAGGCCGAACTCGTCGAAGTACGAGTGGGCCAGGTACTCGCCCGCGAGCTTCGAGACCGCGTACGTCCAGCGCGCCTCGCCGACGGAGCCCTGCGTCGTCACGTGCGTCTCCTCGACCTTGTACGCGTGGGTGCCGAAGACCTCGCTCGTCGAGAAGTCGACCAGCCGTTCGATCCCGTCGGCCTCGGCGGCTGCCTCGAGCACGTTGTACGTGCCGATCAGGTTGACGCGCATCGTGCGCACACGGCTCTCGAGCACCTTGTCGACGCCCGCGATGGCGGCCATGTGGACGACGTGCGTCGCGGGCTCGGTCAGCTCACGGACGAGCGGCAGGTCGAGGACGTCGCCCTGCACGAGGCGCAGGTTCGGATGCTCTGCGAGCTCGGTGCCTGTGAGCGAGTCGCGGTGCAGGTTGTCGAGGATCACGATCTCGTTCTCGTCGACGAGCCGCCGGGCGAGCGACGTGCCGATGAAGCCCGCCCCGCCCGTCATGAAGACCTTTTTCCCGCTCAGCGCCACGACGCTTGAGTCTAGGCAAAACTAGAGGCGATGCTCGCGCGTCAGCTCTGGCGGCTCGGCAAGCACTCGGCCATCTACGGGCTGGGCGCGGTCGTCTCGCGCCTGATCGGCCTGTTCCTGCTGCCGGTGGTCACGCACTACCTGAGCCGCCGCGACCTCGGCGCCGTCGACACGCTGATCGCGCTCTCCGTGGTGCTCGTGATCGTCCTGCGGGCGGGCATCTCGATGGCGTTCTTCCGCTTCTACTTCGACGCCGACGACGACGCGGCCCGCGTCACCGTCGTGCGCACCTCGTTCTGGTTCACGATGACGGTCGCGACTGCAGGCCTCGTTGCTGGGATCCTGCTCGCGGGGCCAATCTCGGAAGCGCTCTTCGGCAACCACTCGCGCGCGAGCCTCGTGCGAGCGGCCTTCGTCCTCCTCTGGGCCCAGATGAACTACGAGCAGCTGACCTCGCTTTTCCGGGTCGAGGAGCGGTCGGTCTCGTATGTGGCCGCAACGCTCGCGAACGTCGTGATCACCGTCGGCGCGACGATTCTGCTCGTCGTCGTCTGGCACAAAGGCGCGCTCGGTGTGATCGTCGGCAACTTCACCGGCACCCTCGTCGTCTACGCCGTCCTGCTCGGCTACCGGCGGTTCCAGCTCGGGCTCGAGTTCGATCGCGGTCTCTTTCGGCAGATGCAGCGTTTCGGGCTGCCGCTTGTGCCGTCGGGGCTCGCGCTCTGGGCAGTCGACTTCATGGACCGGTTCCTGCTGCTGAAGCTCAAGAACGCCGCCGAGGTCGGGCTCTATTCGGTCGGCGTGCGCGTCACGACGGCGATCCTGCTCCTGCTGCTCGCGCTGCGCACCGCGTGGCCGGCCTTCGCCTACTCGGTCAAGGACGACGAGGAGGCGAAGCGCACCTACAGCTTCGTGCTCACCTACGTGCTCTTCTTCTCGTGCTGGGTGTCGCTCGCGCTGTCGCTGCTCGCCCCCTGGATCGTGCGCGTGCTGACAGCGCCCGCCTTCTACCCCGGCTCGCGGGTCGTGCCGGTACTTGCCTTCGGCGCGACGGCGTTCATCGCGTTCAACGTGATGTCGATCGGGATCGGGCGCGCGAAGAGAACGCAGTTCAACTGGGTCGTGACGGGGATCGCCGCCGCGGTCAACCTCGGGCTCAACTTTGCGCTGATCCCGCCCTACGGGATGATGGGCGCGGCGATCGCGACGCTCGTGGCCTACACGGTCATGTTCCTCGGGATGACCGTGCGGGCGCAGCAGGTCTTCCCGGTGCCGTACCAGTGGCGGCGCGTGGCGATCGTCGCCGCCGCGGCGGCTGGGCTAACCGTGCTCGGGAAGGCGCTCCATGTCCCGCTCGCCGGTGCTCTGGGGCTGACGGCCGTCTACCCCCTGCTCCTGCTGGCGCTCGGGTTCTACCTGCCGGTCGAGCTGCGGCGGCTGCGGGCGCTTGTGCTGCCGGCCCGTTAGCGCCGCAAGCCCGAGGGCGGCCCAGACCATCGGGTCCTCGAAGAAGGCGTTGTAGAAGAGGCTGTGGACGCCGATCACGGTGAGGACGAGGCCGAAGAAGAGCGCTGCTCGTCCGGCGAGGGCCGGGCCGACGCGGCGGAAGGCGAGCAGGACCCCGGCGACGAAGAGCCAGACCAGGAGGACGAGCCCGGGCACTCCCGTCTCGGCGGCGACGGTGATCGGCGTGTCGTGCGAAGCCGCGGATTTCGGCTCCTTGCTCCGCAGGTGCTGCTGCTTTCCGTAGGCGTGCTTGAAGCCGCCGATGCCGACCCCGATCACGGGATGGTGGACGGCGAGCTTGATCCCGTTGCCGACGAGCTTCGAGCGGCCGCTGGTGACCCGGTTCAGCCCGCCCGAGTGGTGGAGGAGGTTCGGCGACGCGAGAGCCGCGACGACGAAGGCGCCGGCCGCGAGCCCGACCAGCAGGAGCGCGCGCCGGCGCCACGCGAAGGCCGCGGCTACGAGGACGCCGGCGGCCAGCGCCACGAAGCTCGACTGCGAGAACGAGAACACCAGGCCCACGGCCATAACCGCGATCGCCCCGGCCGCTGCGAGCACGATCCGCAGCGAGCGCGTCCAGAGCACCACCACGAGCGAGGCGAGCATCGCGACGACGAGGAAGCGCCCGTAGATCGAGGGGTCCCAGAAGAGCGAGTTGACCCGGTAGAACGGCGCGTAGGTGTTGGCGACGAGCAGCTTCGGGTTCCAGAAAACGTCTCGCGTGATCCACTGCTCGACCCCGACGACGGCGAAGATCAGCGCCATCAGGACGAGCTCTCCGAACAGGGCGAGCGCCCAGAGGCGGCGCCACTCGAGGCGTGCGAGCGCGACGGCGAGCAGGCCGAACGGGAGGTAGAACGCGAGCAGCTCGATCGCGCCCTGGTGGAGGTCTTGCGTCCAGGCGAGCGACAGGCCCGTCCAGCCCACGAAGGCTGCGAGCGGCGGCGCGACGGGGCCGAGCTCTCGCGCCCTCGCATCGCCCCGCACCAGCTGCCAGGCAAGGACGAGCGCAGCGGCGGCGACCACGGCATAGAGCGGGATCAAGAGGTTCGCCTGGGTCGAGCCGATCGTGACCGGGATCCGGGCCGGGACGCAGGCGAGGACGGCGAGGGCGAGCAGCCAGGGCCAGCGCAGCAGCAGGGCGGCCCCCGCGGCGGCGACCACGACTCCGGCGACCGCGGCAGCTGCGAGCACGGCGGTGTGCCCCTTCGGCTCGAGGTAGACAGCAAGCGCGAGCGCGGCCAACGCCCAGGCGACGAGCCCTGCCAGCCGGTGCGTTCGGGCCGGCGCGAGCAGGAGCGCCACGAGCCCGGCCGCTCCGACGGGCCCGGCGGCCCGTGCCAGCTCGGCCGTCATCCGCGCGGGCTCACGATCGCCAGCGCCCGCGCAGTGTGACCGTTCACGGTCACGACCAACCGGTAGCGCCCGGGCTTCGGGGCCCGAAGCACCAGCAGGCCGGGCCTGGTGGTCCCGCCGCTGTTTCCGAAATGCCAGTCGACCCGCCGCGCACCCGCGACGATCCGAAAACCGATCCGCGTGCCGGTCAGCGCATGCAGCACATGCGGCCGGATCTCGACGTAGCGGATCCGCACGACCCCGAGCGGGACTCCGGCAGACACGTTCCCGGCAAGATCGACCGCCTTGAGCGTCAGCCGGTAGCGCCCGGCCGGGAGACCCGTGCCGAACCAGTGCAGCACGCCCTTCTCGACATACCGTGGCGGGAAGAGGCGCCGCTCGCCGTTGACGTACAGGAGCGCACGGGCGGGCTCGCTCGTCCGGTAGCGGACGAGCACCACGTGTTGGCGGAAACCCGAGCCCGGCGAGAAGACGCGCGGCGCCAGCGAGACGGGCGAGATCGTCGGCGGGGTCGGATCGACCTTGATCGGGTTCGGCATCAGGATCGTCCGGCGCTCCTTCGACAGGTGAAGCCGCGGCTTGTAGGTGCCCGCAGGCACCACCTGGCCCGCATCGCTGCGCCCGTCCCAGCCGAACCGCTGGCGGCCCACGCGGACCGGGGTCGACATGAGCAGCGTCCGCACGACGTGGCCGTCGGAGTCGACGATCACCACGCTCAGCCGGTCCGGCTTCCGCAGCGTGAACTGGATCGGGATCAGCCGGTACTGGCAGCGGCAGTTCGGGCCGAGCAGCTTTCCGACCCGCGTCGAGAAGACCGGGCTCTTCTCGAGCTTCAGATGCTCGGCGAAGGCGAACGCCGCCGCCGAGCCGCCCAGCAGCGCAGCCACGACGAGCGCCGCCGCGACCTGCGCGCGCCGCGCGTCAGGAGACATTGCGTGCCTCGGCGTCGCTCGCGATGCCGAGCCTCAGGATGCGCGGCTTTGCCGCGCATCCGTCTGAAATAACCAGTCGATGCGTTTGGCGGTAGCGACTCACCCTTCTAGACATGTTCGATGTTGCGAACTAAGACGAAAGGCTCGGCGTACTCGCAGCCGACGGTAGCGCCATAGAACTCGGCGTGCGCCCGCAGCGCGCGGTCGCTGCGCGGGTGCGGGTAGTCGCGGCGCTCCGTCTCGAAGCACGCGAACGCCTCCAGCTTCCGCTCGATCGTGGCAGTTACGTCGACGAACCAGTTCGGCACGAACCAGTTCGTCGCCGCGGGCGTCCATTCGGTCGACGAGGTCGGCGCGTAGGTGAGCAGCCGCCGCACGGGCTGACCCGGTGTCGGGCGCGCGGCGACCGCGACGGAGTCGAACAGTGCGCGGTGGTCGAGGTTCACGTCGGGGTGGGGGGTGTAGACGACCTCGGGGCCGACCTCGTGGACGTGCTGCTCGACGACGCGGTTCAGGTCGACGTGCGCGAGCGTGTCGAGCCGCATGTCGGGCAGATCCAGATGGACGTAGTCCTCGACACCCAGCACCCGGGCAGCCTGCTGGGCCTCATCGTTCTTGCGCTCGCGCACCTCCTCGTTGCCGGGGTACTGCGACGAGCTGCCGTCTGTCACGCAAACGACCCGCACCTTGTCGCCCTGCTCGGCCGCGTGCAGGCAGAGCGTGCCGCCCATGCCGAGCACCTCGTCGTCGGGATGCGCGGCGAAGACCAGGACCTTCATCCCAGGCGGGCCCCAACCGGCAGCGGCTCCGCGGCGCCCTCCACCTCCTCGAGCACGAGTCCGCCCTCGCCGCACGCCACGACCGCAGCCTCGCCCTCGCGGCCGACGACGGTTCCCGCGGGCGCCTCCTCTTCGAGGTCGACCGGCCGCGCGCGCCAGACGATGAGCCTGTCGTCGCCGAGGAACGTGAACGCGCCCGGGTAGGGGCGGGTCTGCGCGCGCACCCAGTCGTAGAGGTACGGGGCGCGCGTTTCCCAGTCGATGATCCCGTCCGCGGGAGCCCTCTTCGGCCAGGTGCTCGCGCGGCGCGTGTCCTGCGGCGTGCGCTCGGCGGTCCCGTCGAGCAGCTTCGGCACGAACTGCCGCACGAGCTCGAGGTGCGCCGCGGTGACCTTGTCGTAGAGGGTCGTCGCGGTCTCATCGCGTGCGATCGGCACGTCGACCTGCCCCACGACCGGGCCCGAGTCGGCCGTGCCGTCCGCGATCTGGAACAGCGTCACGCCGGTCTTGGCGAGCCCGCTGAGGATCGCCCAGGGAATCGCCGCGCGGCCGCGGTGGCGGGGCAGCAGCGTCGGGTGCATCCCGAAGACGCCGTGCCGCGGGAGCCCGATGAACTCGTCCAGGACGAGCTGCGACCAGCCGACGACGAAAGTCAGGTCGGGATCGGCTTCCCGCAAGGCCGCGATCGTCTCGGGCGAGTTGACATCCACGGTCTCGATCAGGCGCGCTCCGAGCTCCGCCGCGATCTCGTCGAACGAGCACTGCCCCGAGCGGTTCGGGTCGATCGGACCAGGCAGGGTGACGACCGCCGCGACCTCCGCCCCCGCCTCGGCGGCCGCGGCAAGACAGTCGCGGCCCATGACGTCGAAGCTGACCCAGACCAGCCGCATCGCCGGGCCATCCTAGTGAGAGACCGGTCTAGGGAGGCTAGGAAACCGTCTCGGCCAACGGCTGCGCGCGTCCAACCGGGGTCAGGTCTTGCATTCGTTCAGCGACGCCGCGGGCCGACTGGCGAAATGCAAGACCTGACCCCGTCTCGTTCTGGCGCGGCTCTAGGCGTCACCCGCGCTGATCGCCTAAGAAACCGTTTCGGCCTGCGGCCTGCGGGCGGGACGGGTCATGAGCGCCCAGGCCGAAATCCCGAGCGCAGCGGCGACCGCGCCGCCCGCGATCACCCAGTCCGCGCCCGGGAAATCGATCAGCTTGATCCCGCTCAGCATCAGCACCGACGCGAGGCCGAGCCGCAGCGCGCGGTCGGGGATCTTCAGCGTGAACTGGCTCGTCAGCAGGATCCCCGGCACCGAGCCGGTCAGGAGCCAGCCCATCGTGCGGAGGTCGACGTTGCCGGCGACGAGGTGCCCGAAGCCGGCGACCCAGAGCAGCGCGGCCGCGTGGAAGATGTCCGTGCCGACGATCTTCGGGATCGTCAGCGGGAAGACGAGCACCATCACGAGCCCGAAGAACGTGCCGCTCCCGACCGAGGTCAGGCCGACGACGAAGCCGCAGACGGCGCCGAGCGCGAACGCGATCAGGCGATCGCGCCGCTCGAGCAGGAACGGCGCGTCATCGGGCTGGACGCCGCGCTTGATGAACGTCTTCGCCACCAGGCCCATCCCGCCGATCACGAGCGCCGTCCCGACCGCGTAGGCCTCGATCGACTCGGTGCCGCCGTAGTGGTGCTTCAGCCACGTAGCCGTCGTGACGCCCAGCAGCGACATCGGCCCGGAGCCGAGGAACATCCAGAAGGTCAGCCGCGCATGAACCGTGCCGAGCCGCCGGTGGCGGACGGCGCCGAAGCTCTTGAAGATCGCGCCGTGGAGGATGTCGGTCCCAACCGCGAGCGTCGGCTTGAAGCCGAAGACGATCACGAGGATCGGCGTCAACAGCGAGCCCCCGCCCATCCCGGTCATCCCGACCAGCGCCCCGATCAGGAAGCCGCTGAGCGTGAACTGCCAGGTCATCGGTACGCGTCGATCAACACCTTGGCGACCTCAGGCCGTGAGAACTCGGCCGGCGGCAGCTCGCCGGCGGCCAGCAGCTCGCGCACCTTCGTCCCGGAGAGGAACACATGGTCGTCCCCGCCGTGAGGGCAGGTCTTCGGCGTCGCCATCTGCCCGCAAACCCGGCAGAAGAACGCGTGCTCGAAGAACATCGGCTCGATCTCGAGCTCGTGCGGCTCGAAGTCGTCGAAGATCAGCTGCGCGTCGTAGGTGCCGTAGTAGTCGCCGACGCCCGCGTGGTCGCGGCCGACGATGAAGTGCGAGCAACCGTAGTTCTTGCGGCAGATCGCGTGCCAGATCGCCTCGCGCGGCCCCGCGTAGCGCATCGCGGCCGGGAACGCGGAGACGACGACGCGGTCGGCGGGGTAGTAGTTCTCCACGAGCACGCGGTAACACTCGACGCGGGTCGCAGCCGGCACGTCGTCCGATTTCGTGTCGCCGATGAGAGGGTGGATCAGCAAGCCGTCGACGGTCTCGAGCGCGCCTTTGGTCAGGTACTCGTGCGCGCGGTGGATCGGGTTGCGCGTCTGGAAGCCCACGACTCGCCGCCAGCCGCGCTCGTCGAAGGTCCTGCGCGTGTCGAGCGGGTCGAGCGCGAGCTTGGGGAACAGCGTGGGCAGCCGCTCGAAGACGGTCACGCGGCCGGAGAGGTAGAGCGGCTTCTGCTGGTAGAGACGCGTCACCCCCGGATGCGCCTCGTCGGTCGTGCGGAAGCAGCGCTCGGCCTCCCGCTCCTTGTCGTACTCGAAGACCTCGTCCACCTCGAGGACGGCGAGCGCATGCCCGCTCTCGTCGGTGAGCGTGACCTCCTCGCCCTGAGGCGGCAGGTCGACAGCGAGGCAGACCGGAAGCGCCCACGGCAGCCCGCGCTCGAGGCGCATCTCCTCGACGACGCGCTCGTAGTCGTTCCGCCCCATGAAGCCGTCGAGCGGCGAGAGCGCGCCGCTCGCGAGCATTTCGAGGTCGGAGACCTCGCGCGAGGTGAGCGGGATCTGCTCCAGCCGCTCGACGCCGTCCGGCCTCGGGCCCGTGCGGTCGACGAGCCGGCCGCCGTGCGGCGCGATCAGCGCCTGCGTCTCGGTCAGGCTCATGCGGGGACCTTGCCCAGGACGAGCCCCATCTCCTCGAGCTTGGCGACAACGAGCGCCGCGCCCTCCTCGGCGCCGACGCTCTCCGTGTCGAGCACGAGCTCCGGCGCGGTCGGCTCCTCGTACGGATCGTTCACGCCCGTGAACTCCTTGATCTCGCCCTTGAACGCCTTCTCGTACAGACCCTTCACGTCGCGGCGGGCGCACTCGTCGACCGAGGCGCGGACGTAGACCTCGACGAAGGTGCCGAACTCCTCGACCAGCTCGCGCGCCTTGCGGCGGGTCGCCTCGTAGGGCGAGATCGCCGCCGCGATCACGGCGCCGCCCTGGCGGGTCAGCCGCGATGCGACCCAGCCGACGCGCTCGATGTGCGTGTCGCGGTCTTCCTTCGAGAAGCCGAGCTCCTTCGAGAGATGCGTCCGAACGGTGTCGCCGTCGAGGTACTCGACGACGAGGCCGCGCCGGTCGAGCTCGGGCCCGACGAGGTGCGCGATCGTGGTCTTGCCGGAGCCGGAGAGCCCGGTGAACCAGAGGGTGAAGCCTCCGCCTCGCAGGCTCTCGGACTCGGGATGCTCGGGCGCATGGATGTGGTTGGTCATTGTCCTCCTACGGGGGTATCGAGATGGATGCCGCATTCGAGCTTGTCGGAGCCGGCCCAGCGGCCGGCGCGCTCCTCTTCCTCGGGCCTGGTCGGGCGGGTGCACGGGATGCACCCGATCGAGCGGAAGCCGACGTCGTGGAGCGGGTTGTACGGGATCTCGTTGACGGTGATGTAGGCCCAGACGCGCTTCTCGTCCCAGTCGGCGAGGGGGTGCAGCTTCCAGACGTCATAGCGCTCCGACCACTGCACCTTCGCGGTGGTCGCGCGGCTCGGCGACTGGTCGCGGCGGATCCCGGAGATCCACGCCTCGTAGGGCTCGAGCGCCTTCAGCAGCGGCTCGACCTTGCGGATGTGGCAGCAGCGGTCAGGGTCGGTCTCCCAGAGGTTCGGGCCCTCCTGCCGGTGCTGCTCAGCGACCGTGATCAGCTCCGGGGGCGGCAGCAGGCGCAGCCCGTAGCGCTCGATCAGCCGGTCGCGCGTCTCGTAGCTCTCGCGGAAGAAGAGATGCGTGTCGAGCTCGATCACCGGGATGTCGAGGCCGAGCTCGGCAACCATGTGCACGAGCACCGACGACTGCTTCTGCCAGGAGCAGGTCAGGCAGAGGCGGTCGCCGAACTCCGCGTACGCCCAGCCGAGGACGTCTTCCGCGGACATCGCATCGAAGTCGAGCTCAGGCAGGGGCGGTGCGCTCGCCATCGAGCAGGACCTCCTTCAGCGTGTCGCCGCGCAGGCCGAGCCGCAGCGTCTCGAGCGGGATGACCTCCTCGGGCGGGATGTTCCCGAGGTTCACGTTCGGCCCGAACTGCTTGACGAACCAGGCCTGCGAGGACTTCGAGGGCGCCTCGAAGACGAGCTCCGAGACGTCGATCTCGTGCGCGATCTCGTCTACCAACCCAGTCCGCATCTCGCCATCCGACCGGTAGATCCCGGCGGTGCCGCCCTCGCGGCCCTCGGTGATCACCTTCCAGGCTCCGGCTTCGAGCTCCTCCTTGATCCACTCGACCCACTGGTAGGGCGCGTAGACGATCTCCTCGTCCTTCGAGCCGACCTCCGAGAGCACGGTGAAGTCACGCGCGAACTCGTCGATCAGCTCGAGCTTGCGCTCGCGCGGGATGTCGAGAGTGCCGTCCGAGATCTCGACGTGCGAGAAGCGCTGATCAGTCAGCCAGCGGCGGAACTCGTCCAGCTTGCCGCGCGCGTAGACCGCCTCGAAG
>VAXM01000060.1 GCA_005883335.1 Actinomycetota bacterium | reverse complement strand
GCGCGACGCGATCGTGCTCGACCCGATGCTCGCGACGGGGCGCTCGAGCGTTGCCGCGGTGGCCGCGGTCAAGCAGGCCGGCGCGCGCTCGGTCACCCTGGTCTGCCTCGTCGCCGCGCCCGAAGGGATCGAGCACATGCAGAGCGAACACCCCGACGTGAGAATCGTCACCGCCGCCGTCGACCGCGAGCTGAACGACCGCGGCTACATCCTCCCGGGCCTGGGCGACGCGGGCGACCGCCTCTACGGGACGAAGTAGCGATCGCTGTGTGGGAGACGTTCACCGACCACCTCGAGGTGCTCTGGGGTGCCGGAGTCGCGCTCGGAATCGTGATTCTCCTGACGCCCGCCGTCGGGGGGATGGCCCGGCTCCTCGGCGTCGTCGACGAGCCGTCGCCGCGGCGGCTCAACCGCAGGGCGGTGCCGCGGCTCGGCGGGATCGCGCTCTTCTTCGGGATCTTCGTGCCGGCGCTGGCGTTCCTGCCGCTCGGCCGCGAGACGAAGGGGCTGCTGCTCGGCGCGGCGGTCGCGACCACCGTCGGGGCAATCGACGACTTCCGAGGGCTCGTCTGGTGGGAGAAGCTCGGCGGCCAGGTCGCCGCCGCAGCGATCCCGACCGGCTTCGGGATCTGGGTCCACCGCTTCACGTTCCCGATCGTCGGCGTCCACGCGCTGCCCGAGTGGGTGGGCGTGCCGCTGACCATCCTCTGGATCGTGGCGATCATGAACATGGTCAACTTCCTCGACGGCCTCGACGGGCTGGCCGCGGGGGTCTGCGCGATCTCGGGCTTCACGTTCTGCCTGATCGCGCTCTCGCTCGGCCGGCCCGAGCCGGCGATCCTGGCGGCGGTCGTGCTCGGCGCCTGCGTTGGCTTCCTCCGCCACAACTTCTATCCGGCCCGGATCTTCATGGGCGACTCGGGGGCGCTCCTACTCGGGTTTGTGCTGGCGGCGCTCTCGGTGCAAGGCCTTTTGAAGACGGCGGCGGTAGCGACCCTCTTCTTCCCGCTGATCGTGCTCGCGGTCCCGATCATCGACACGTCGTTCGTGGTTGCGAAACGGCTGAAGTACGGTCGGCCGGTCTACACCGCGGACCGGTCACATCTTCACCACCGCTTCATGAACATCGGCTTCTCGCAACGGCGGGCAGCGGTGACGATGTGGGCCTGGTGCGCGGTCCTCTCGGGCGCTGCGCTCGCGCTCCGGTTTCTCCGGCCGCACGCCCACGGCGTCTGGCACACCGGCCCGACGATCGGGATCGTTGCCATCGGGGCGTTCGCCCTCGCGGCCTCGATCTACATGGTCTACCTGCTCGAGATCGTGAAGCTCGCGAATCCGCGGATCCGCCGCCGCGAGCAGGAAGCGCGGGAAGCAGCCCGCAGGACCGCCTAGCTAGCAGCTCGAGCGAACCTCAGAGCGGACGCACCGGTCGCGGCCAGGGCCGCCGGAGGCGTGGTCGCGTCCGCCACGGCCGTCGATGAAGTCCGCGCCGCCCAGGCCCCAGAGGTAGTTCGGGCCCTTGCTGCCAAGGAGCAGGTCGGCGCGTGATGAGCCGACGACGTCCTCGAACGAGCGCAGCCGGTCGCGCCCCCAGCCGGCCGCGACGCCTCGCGCGAGATCGACGCGCACCGGCCGCGGCGAGTTCTCGTAGAAGGCGAGGTCCGCGCCGGCCCCGCCGTTCATCGCGTCGTTGCCCTCGGTGCCGCTGACGAGATCGGAGCCTCCCAGGCCGTTGAGCCGGTCGTTCCCGCGCTGCCCGAGCAAGACGTTGTCACTGCCGTTGCCGGTGAGCGAGTCGGCGAAGGGCGAGCCGGAGATGCCCTCGACGGCGCGCAGCTGGTCGGAGCCCCAGCCGGTCGCGGTCCCTGCCGCCAGGCTGGCGCTCACGGCAGCCGGCGACGCGTCGTACCCGGCGAAGTCGGTGCCGTTCGCCGGCTGCCCGCCGCCGTCCAGCACGTCGTCGCCCGCGTCGCCGGTGAGAACGTCCTCGCCCGCGCCTCCGGTGAGCCGGTCGTTGCCGTCGCCGCCGCAGATCAAATCGTCGCCGCCGCTGCCGTCGATCACGTCGTCGCCGGAGAGCCCCGCGATCACATCACGTCCGGGCGTTCCTGTGAGCGTGTCGTTCCCTGGCGTCCCGACGATCGTGGCCGGAGTCGGCTTCGGGCCGATGTCGGTGCACGCGAACGACGGTGGCGTCGCCGCGCCGGCTGAGGTCGCCGCCAGCAGCAGCGCCAGGGCGATGAGCGCCTTGCCGGCCACGGGCTACGTATTCCCGTCGAGGAAGGCCTTCAACCGCTCGGGGTAGCCGGGAGCGCGGGGGAGGGAATGGCCCGCTCCGGGCAGGATCGCGCGCTCGGCGCCGAGCCGCTCCTCGAGCACGTCGCAGACGGCGTCGAAGGCCGCGTGGTGTGCGCCCGAGACGACGAGCTTCGGGAACGGCGCCGTCGCCAGTTCGTCCAGCGGAATCTCCGCCTCCCAGGGCGGGCGCTCCGCCATCGAGGCACGGGCGCCCTGCTCGAGCTCCGGCGGTAGCGGATCCGGCAGCTTCGCGTCACTGCCGACGACCGCGAGGAATCCACGGAGGAAGGCCCCGGGCTCATGCGGGCCGGCCCGGAAGAACGCATCCAGATCCGCGACCAGCTGCTCGACTTCGGGCCGACCGCGCGCGACGCCGAACGCGGGCGGCTCGCTCACGGTCAATGAGCGCACCGAGCCCGGATGGCGAGCCGCGACGAGGAGGGAGATGACGCCTCCGTAAGAGTGCCCGACCAGATGGGCGCCGTCGGCGAGCAGCGGAGCGAGCTCTTCGGCCTGCTGCTCGAAGTCGATCCGCTCAAGCTGCGGGTGCGGCGGGTACCCGCCGCGGTTCGGGACGACGAGCTCGTACCGCTCCGCGAGCGGCTGCAGCGCGCCCCAGGTCGCAGGCCCGTTGCCGACGCTCCCGTGCACGAGGACGACTCGCACGATGCAGATGCTAGTACAAAGTCGCGCCGAAACCGCTCAACTGAGCCGCTTTCCGCTGTCACAAGCTCGGCCGTCCGTTTGGTATGCTCGCGCCGATGGAGCCCAGTCCCCGCGCGTCGTTCGAGCCGGCCGGGGCCGGCGCGTTGCTCGGGGGCGTGACCGCCGCGGGCGTCGGGGTCGGCGCCCTCGTCGGCTGGGCCGCCGGCTCGCTCGGCCTCGGCGCGCTCGTGGGGGCCCTCGTCGGCATTCCCGCCGGTGTCTTCGCCGTGTACCGGCGCTATCGGAGATTCTTCACGTGAGGCGTCGCTTGCGATGCCGGTATCAGAACACGCTGGAGGCCATGCCGGCTCTGCCGGCGTGGCCGGAGGCATGTCCGTCTGAAATGACCGGTCGATACGCTCTTCTTCAGGTGACTCGTCCGTGATGGCCGGCGTCTTCTCGACCCCGCGGCCGGTCCCGAACCGGCGCATCCCAGCGCTCGCCGGCGCGGGCGTTGTCGTGCTCGCGCTGCCGATCTTCCTCGTCGGCGGGTTTCCACTCGCCGGTTGGGCGCTGGCCGCTGCGCTGTGGGCGGCGGGCGAGGCGCTCGGTTTCTGGCTCTCGCGCCTGCCCACCGGCGCCGACAACCTCGGCGCCTCTGGTCTCGTCGGGATTGCGATGGCCTTCCGCGGGATCGGCGTGATGGCCGCCCTACTGGCCGTCACGGTCGCCGACAAGAGCCTCGGCGTCTCCGCGGTGATCGTCTACGCGCTTGCCTACAGCCTCTCGCTGTCGGTCTCGCTCCTCGAATACTTCAGCGGGGAGCGCCGCGCATGAGCGCGATCCTCGCGGCGACGTTCAACCCGGCGAACGAGTTCGAGCTCAAGCAGTGGGTCTCGATCCATCTCGGCCCGCTCGACCTCTCGATCAACAAAGCCGTCGCCTACCTCGCGATCGGCTCGGCGCTGACGATCCTCTTCGGGATAGTCCTGATGCGCAGCCGCCTCGCGCTTCTCCCGAGCAAGCGCCAGACCGTCGGGGAAGCGGTCTACGAGATCGCGCAGACCCAGATCGCCGAGCAGGGCCTGCCCTCCAAGGCGATCGGCCGCTGGTTCCCGTACGTCGCAACGCTCTTCCTCTTCATCTGGACGCTGAACACCGTCGGCTTCCTGCCGCTGCCGCTGACGGGCGAGAAGTGGCACGGCATCCCGACCTGGGGGATCTACGCCGTCACCTCGCAGCTCTCGGTGACGCTCGTGCTCGCCCTCTTCAGCGTCGTCTTCACGCACGTGGAGGGCTTCCGCTGGAACGGTCCCGGATACCTCAAGAGCTTCATTCCCGCAGGAGTCCCGAAGGCGATGATCGGGCCGATGGCCGTGCTCGAGACGATCTCGCACGTCTTCCGGATCGTCAGCCTCAGCGTCCGTCTCTACGCCAACATGCTGGCCGGCCACATGCTGATCCTCGTCTCGATCGGCCTGATCTTCATCCTCGGCGGGATCACCTTCTACATCGTCGTCCCGATCTCGTTCGTGATCGGGATCGCCTTCTACCTCTTCGAAGTGGTGATCGTCGTCACCATCCAGGCGTTTATCTTCGCCGCCCTGACCGCCATCTACATCGGCTCGGCGATCGAGCCTGCGCATTGAGGCGTTGCTTGCAATGCCGACCATAGGAGGCTGTACCGGCTTTGCCGGTGCGGCCGTTTAAAAGGAGGGATTTCGTGCTCGCAACAATCCTCGCCGCAACTTCAGGAGACGTCGTCAAGGCCGGCAAGGCGCTCGGCTTCGGGCTCGGCATGGGGCTCGGCTCGCTCGGCGCCGGCATCGGCATCGGCACCGTCTTCGCCTCGATGATCCAGTCGGTCGCCCGCCAGCCCGAGCTGCGCGGCGAGCTGCAGGGGATCATGTGGCTCGGGTTCGCGCTCACCGAGGCGGTCGTCTTCTACGGTCTCGTCGGCGGCTTCCTGGGCTTCGTGCTCGTCTCCTGATGCTGCTCGCCGCCAGCAGCCCGCTCACCAAGATCGTCCCGGGTCTGATGATCTGGACCCTGGTCTTCTTCTTCATCACGTTCTACGTGCTGAAGCGGTACGCGTTCGGGCCGATCCAGAAGCTGATCGACGAGCGTCGTGAGCGGATCCGGCAGGCGCTCGAGGAGGCCGATCACGCTCGGGGCGAGGCGCGAAAACTGCTCGAGGAGCACCGCAAGCTGATCGCGCAGGCGAAGAGCGAGGCCGAGGGGATCCTGGCCGAGACGCGCAGGGTCGCGGAGGCCAACGAGCGGCGCATGCGCGAGGAGACCGAGGCCGACCGCCAGCGGCGCATCGAGGAGACGCGGCGCCAGGTCGAGTCCGAGACGCGCCGCGCGCTCGAGCAGATCCGCGCCGAGGTCGCCGATCTCAGCCTGATCGCCGCGGAGAAGGTGACGAGGCGCTCCTTGGCCGACGAGGACCATCGCCGCCTGATCGAGGAAGCGGTCAGCGAGCTCGACCTCTCCGTCCTGGAGAAAGTGGATTGAGCGTCGCCGATCGTGTGTATGCGCGGGCGCTGTTCGATGCCGCGCTCGAGGAGAACCGCCTCGAGCCGGTGCGCGAGCAGCTGGCGCAGATCGTCGCGGCCGAGGAAGAAGTTCCCGAGCTCCGTCAGCTCCTGCGCAACCCTCAACTGGACCCGCGCGCGCGAGCCGCCGCCCTGGAGGACCTCCTCTCCGGCGGCGACGAGCTGCTGCGCAACTTCGTGCTCGTGCTGGTCGACAAGGGCCGCGCCGGCCAGCTCGAGGAGATCGGTCGCGAGTTCGAGCGCCTGGTCGCCGAGCACGAGGGGATCGTCCACGCCGAGCTGACCACCGCGATCGAGCTCTCCGACGAGGAGGCGGGCGACCTGCTGGCGCGCATCCAGACTTCAACCGGCCGCAAGGTCGAGGCCACCCGCAAGGTCGACCCGGACCTGATCGGAGGAATCGTCCTCCAGATCGGCTCGCACCGGCTCGACGCGAGCGTCCGGGGCCGGCTGGATCGTCTGAGACGAGAGCTGGCAACTGCATGAGAACCCGGATCGACATGAAGCTTCGTTGCCCGGGTGTGATGGGCGCCGCGATGCAAGGACGCAGTGTCGCGTGCGTAGCCGGAGGCTACGGGCGCGACCGAGGACGCGGCAGCGCGGCGTTCAGCGCAGCCGGGCGACTCAAGGCTTTGTGTCGATCCGGGTTCAGAACAAGAGAGGAGACTTTGTGAAGCTTCGCCCCGAAGAGATCACGTCGATCCTGAAGCAGCGGATCGAGGAGTTCGACGTCGAGACCGACCTCGCCGAGGTCGGAACGGTCCTGCAGGTCGGCGACGGGATCGCCCGCGTCTACGGGCTCGAGAACGCCGTCGCCCTGGAGATGCTCGAGCTCGAGCACGGGGTCGTCGGCCTCGCGTTCAACCTCGAGGAGGACAACGTCGGCGCGGCGCTCTTCGGCGAGTGGGAGCACGTGACCGAGGGCCAGCCGGTGAAGCGCACCGGCCGCGTCGCCAGCGTCCCGGTCGGCGAGGCGCTGCTCGGCCGCGTGGTCGACCCGCTCGGGCGGCCGCTCGACGGCGCCGGCCCGATCAAGACCGACGAGACGCGGCCCCTCGAGTTCAAGGCCCCCGGCGTGGTCGACCGCCAGCCGGTCAAGGAGCCGCTGCAGACCGGCATCAAGGCGATCGACTCGATGACCAACGTCGGCCGCGGCCAGCGCGAGCTGATCATCGGCGACCGCTCGACGGGCAAGACGGCGATCCTCGTCGACACGATCCTCAACCAGCACGACCAGAACGTCGTCTGCATCTATATCGCGATCGGCCAAAAGGCCTCGACCGTCGCGCAGGTCTACGAGCGGCTCAAGGACGCGGGCGCGATGGAGTACACGATCATCGTCAGCGCCGGCGCCTCCGAGGCCGCGCCGATCAAGTGGATGGCGCCGTTCGCGGGCTGCGCGATGGGCGAGCACCTGATGTTCAACGGCGGCCACGCGCTCTGCATGTACGACGACCTCTCGAAGCACGCCGACGCCTACCGCCAGATGTCGCTGCTGCTCCGCCGCCCGCCCGGCCGCGAGGCCTTCCCGGGCGACGTCTTCTACCTCCACTCGCGGCTGCTCGAGCGCGCGTGCAAGCTCTCCGACGAGCTCGGCGGCGGCTCGCTCACCGCCCTGCCGCTGATCGAGACTCAGGCCGGCGATATCGCCGCCTACATCCCGACGAACGTGATCTCGATCACGGACGGCCAGATCTTCCTGGAGTCGGATCTCTTCTATTCCGGCGTGCGGCCCGCGGTGGACGTCGGCCGCTCGGTCTCGCGCGTCGGCTCGAGCGCGCAGACGAAAGCGATGAAGAAGGTCGCCGGTCGCCTCCGCCTCGACCTCTCCCAGTACCGCGAGTTGGAGGCCTTCGCGCAGTTCGGCTCCGAGCTCGATCCGGCCACGCAGCGGACGCTCGCGCGCGGGGAGCGGATGGTCGCGACGCTGAACCAGCCGCAGTACGACCCGTGGCCGATGGAGGAGCAGGTCGTCGCGCTCTACGCGGGCATCAACGGCTACCTGGACGACATCCCGACCTCGGACGTGCCGCGCTTCCAGGAGGAGCTGCGCGAGTACATGCGCGCCGACGAGTCGATCTCCAAGGAGATCCGGGAGACCGGCGACCTGCCCGATGAGCTCGCGGAGCGCCTGAACCAGCAGATCGAGAAGTTCAAGGGCACCTTCGCGGTCAAGGAAGAGGAGCCGCTGGTCGCGTAATGGCGACGCTGCAGGACATCAAGCGGCGGATCCGCTCCGTCGGGAACACGCGCAAGATCACCAAGGCGATGGAGCTCGTCGCTGCGGCGCGGCTGCGGCGGGCCGAGGAGCGGATCGTCCAGCTTCGCGACTACGCCGACCGGATGCAGGAGCTGACGGCCGGCACCGCGCGGGCGGCCTCGTCGCTGCGCGGCCTGACGCTGCTCCAGGAGCGCGAGCCGCGCCGGGTCGCGATCGTCGCGCTCACCGGCGACCGCGGCCTTGCCGGCGCATTCAACGGGCAGATCCTCCGGCGCGCCTTCGCGCTCGAGCGCTCGCTGCGCTCGGAGGGCAGGGAGGTGCGCTGGCTCGTCGTCGGGCGGAAGGGCCGCTCGACCCTGCGGTTCCGCCGCTACGAGGTCGAGCAGGCCTGGACCGGCTTCACCGACCGGCCCGGCTACCGCGACGCCCAGGCGGTCGCCCACCGGCTTGCCGAGCTCTACGGCGAAGACGAGATCGACCGCGCCGTGCTCGTCTACAACCACTACGTCTCGCCGCTCGTCCAGCGCGTCACGGAACAGCAGGTGCTGCCGATCTCGGAGGAGGTGCTCGGCCGCGAAGAGGATGAGGAGGAGCATGAGCGAGCGCTGATGGGAGACTTCATCTACGAGCCCGAGCCTGAGCAGATCCTCGAGCGGCTCCTGCCCGTCTATCTCGAGACCGAGGTCTACCGCGCGCTGCTCGAGTCGGCCGCGTCCGAGCACGGCGCCCGCATGACCGCGATGCGGAATGCCTCCAAGAACGCGGTCGAGCTGATCGACAGCCTGACGCTCGACCTGAACCGCGCCCGCCAGGCCGAGATCACCCAGGAGATCCTCGAGGTCGTGGCCGGCGCGGACGCCCTCACTCAGTAAGTCGCGGCAAACCTCCGCCGTTTCCGCTCGTCTATAGTCTGCGAACCCGGCTCTCATGGCTCGTCGCGAACAAGAAATCGTCGTTTCCACCGGCGCCGGTGGGCTCGGCGCGGCAGTAGCGGCCGAGACGGGCGGGGCGCTCGGCGAGGTCGAGGCGATCCGCGCCCGCGGGTACTGGGAGCTCATCTGGCGCCGGTTCAGGCGCGACAAGGTCGCGATCGGCAGCGGGGCCTTCATCATCCTGCTGATCCTGATCGCCTTTGCCGGGGCCCCGATCGCCAAGCACTACGTCGGGCACGGGCCGAACGACCTCTTCCTGACGGCGCCGGCCGTCAACCTGGCCGGCCTGCCGGCAAACCCGTGGACGCACGTCACGAACGAGGCCACGGGCAAGAAGAACGTCCTCGTGCTGGGCGCGGCCAACCGGCTGGGGCAGGACGAGTTCCTGCGACTGATCTACGGAGCCAGGATCTCGCTCGAGGTCGCGGGCCTTTCGACGCTGGGGGTGATGATCATCGGGGTCCTCCTCGGCGCGACGGCGGGATACTTCCGCGGCTGGGTCGACACGATCATCTCGCGGTTAACCGAGGTGACGATGGCGTTCCCGCTCCTGATCTTCGTTATCTCGCTGGCGGCGACGGTCGGGCCGCAGCTCGACAAGATCACCTTAGGAATCTTCCCGAAGGGCGTGCTCACGCTCGTCGTGATCTTCAGCCTCTTCGGCTGGTTCTACCCGGCACGCATCATGCGCGCCCAGGTGCTCTCGATCCGCGAGAAGGAGTACGTCGAGGCGGCCCGCATGATCGGCGCCAGCAACACCAGGATCATCCGCTCACACGTGCTGCCGCACCTCGTCGCACCGATCATCGTCTACTCGACGCTGACCGTCGCGAGCTACGTGCTCCTCGAAGCGGGGCTGTCGTTCCTCGGGGTCGGGATCAAGTTCGAGCCGAGCTGGGGGAACCTGCTCTCGAGCGGCCCGGACTTCTACACGACGCGGCCGCTGCTGATGGTCTGGCCCGGCCTCGCGGTGCTGCTGACGACGCTCGCGTTCAACCTGCTCGGGGACGGGCTTCGGGACGCGTTCGACCCGCGCGCCAGCAATATGTAAGCCGTCTGGTACCAGGCCCCGAGCAGCCACTAACCAAACCTTTACTTGCACGTCTCAAGCGTGTGGACGGGGCCAGGCGCCCGTCCCGGGCCGAGCGAGCCTCGGTTCGAGTTCACGGAAAGGAGAGACATGCACAGACGGCTATGGCTTTCGGCCGCAATGCTCGTGGTCGGAGCAAGCCTTCTGGTCGCAGCGAGCTTTGCGAGTGCAGGGACCGCCAATCATGCTTTGAAGCAGGGCGGGATCTGGAAGTACGGGACGGAAGGTGCGTCAGTCCAGGTCGACCCGCAACTCGCTTACATCACCACCGCGTGGTGGCTCGAGTATGCGACCGCAGCGAAGCTCTACAACTATCCGGACAAGGCCGGCCCGGTTGGCACGAAGCTCGTGCCCGAGGTCGCCTCGAAGTTCACCGTGTCGAGGAACGGCAAGGTGTACACGTTCACGCTCCGGAAGGGCTTCAAGTTCAGTGATGGCGCGGCAGTGTCCGCGAAGAACTTCAAGTACGCGATCGACCGGGTGGCGAACAAGGATCTCGCCTCGCCCGGCGCGCAGTTCATCACTGACCCGAGCGGCACGAACATCGTCGGGGCGAAGAAGGTGAACGACGGCCAGGCGCAGCACGTCAGCGGCGTCGTCGTCAAGGGCAACAAGCTGATCATCCACCTGACGAAGGCTGACGGTACGTTCATGGCGAAGATCACGATGCCGTTCTTCCAGGCAACTTCGACCAAGCTCCCGCTCGACAAGGAAGTCGTCACGGTCAACGGCAGCAACCTGCCTTCGGCCGGGCCGTACTTCTACTCGCGCAACGACGTCAACCAGTTGACGTCGATCAGGAAGAACACGCACTACTCGAAGGGCCCCGGCCGCACGCGGCCGCACAACCTGGCCGGTCTGGACGTCTTCTGGAACCAGACCGAGCAGACGCTCTTCAACCAGACGCAGGCGAACCAGATCGACGAGGACAACACGCTTCCTCCGGATCAGGTTCAGGGTGTTGCGAACCAGTACGGGAAGAACAAGACCCGTTTCTGGGCGAAGTCGCAGAACTGCACCGGCTACCTGCCTCTGAACATGTCGAATAGCCTGTTCAAGGGCAACACGAACCTCCGCAAGGCGATCAACTACGCGGTCAACCGCGGTCCGTATGTCGGCCAGGCCGGCCCGTTCGCGGGTGACGTCTGGACGCACATCTTCAACCCGGCAGTGCCAGGCTGGAGAAACGTGACCATCTACAAGCGGAACCTCACGACCGCCAAGAAGCTCGCCAAGGGTCACCTCAAGAGCGGGAAGATCACCGTGTACTACCGCTCGTCCGGCACGATAAACCCGGCACAGGCCCAGATCGTCCGGCAGGACCTCATCAACCTCGGCTTCCAGGCCGGGAACATCACGATGAAGGGCTTCTCCGGCGGCAACATCTACACGGCTATGGGCGTCAAAGGTAACGACGCCGACATGGGCGTGTCGATGGGCTGGTGCTCGGACTACCCGGACCCGTACGACTGGATCAACATCCTGCTCTACGGACCGTCGATCCAGGCGGACAACAACGTGAACTACTCGTACATGAACATCCCGAAGTGGAACAAGAAGATGGCTTCAGCGGCCAAGCTCGTCGGACCGAGGCGGCTGAAGGTCTACAGCCAGATGGACATCGACATCATGAAGCAGGTCGCGCCGATGGCCGTCACGCGTACGTACAACACGCGGTACCTCTTCTCCAATCGGGTGAACCCGAAGTCCCTCGTTTTCCAGGGGATCTACTCTGACTTCAGCATCGGCGCGATGGCGCTGAAGTAGGAGGGACTGCAGAACCGGAAAGACGACGTGAGGCGCCGGCACTGGCCGGCGCCTCACGTCTACTGAGATAGGATCCAGAGGAGGGAGCGCGAGAGATGTTCCGATACCTGATCAGGCGAATCCTCTGGGCGGTTCTTCTCTTCATCGTGATCACGTTCGTCACGTTCGTGATCTTCTTCATGGGGCCCAACGACCCGGCCCGCGCCCAGTGCGGAGGCGATCAGGCGCAGCCCGCCTGCCTGAAGCTCGTGACCGAGCACTACGGGCTGGACAAGCCGATCTACGTCCAGTACTGGCGCTTCTTCAAGCGACTGGTGTTCCAACAGAACCTCGGGCACTCGTACGCGACCGGACAGAGCATCAACCAGGCGATCGGCAAGGCTGCGCCGGTGACGGCTTCGCTCGTCTTCGGCGGCGCGATCCTCTGGATGATCATGGGGCTCTTGATCGGCGTGTACTCGGCGCTGAAGCCGCGGTCGCTCTTAGACAGGACTGCGATGGTGTTCGTCCTGATCGGGATCTCCGCGCACCCCGTCTGGATCGGGTTGATCTTCGAGTACCTCTTCGGCGTGAAGCTGAAGTGGACGCCGATCGCGAACTACGCAAACTTCTTCGGCGCTCCCAAGGACTCCGGTTTGCCGGGTGGCCCCTGGCAGTGGTTCTACCACATGATCTTGCCGTGGTGCACCTTCGCGATCCTGTTTGCGGCGCTCTACGCCCGGATGATCAGGGCGAACGTCATGGAGACCCTGAACGAGGACTTCGTGCGCACGGCCAGGGCGAAAGGAGCTCCCGAGCGGCGGGTCCTGTTCTCGCACGTGCTCCGCAATGCGCTTCTGCCCGTGGTGACGATGCTCGGGATGGACATCGGGGTCGCCCTCGGCGGCGCGATCTTCACGGAGACCGTCTACCAGCTCCCCGGGCTGGGCAGGAGCTTGATCATCGGGGTTCAGTCAAATGATTTCGCGACCGTCCAGGGCGTGGTCGTGTTCGCGACGATCGCGATCCTGCTCTTCAACCTGATCGTGGACGTCTTATACGCCTGGATCGACCCCCGAATCCGGCTAACCTAGAACCTCAAGTGGCGCTTCTCGAAGTCAAGGACCTACGAACGTCCTTCCATACCGAGGACGGCATAGTCGGTGCCGTCGACGGCGTCTCGTTCTCGCTCGAGAAAGGCGAGACCCTCGGCATCGTGGGCGAGTCGGGCTCCGGGAAGAGCGTGACGTGCCTGACGATCATGGGCCTGAACGCGAAGCGCAACACCGTCTCGAGCGGCGAGGCGCTCTGGAAGGGCAAGAACCTCCTGGACATGAAGCCGCGTGAGCTGCGCGACGTCAGGGGGAACGAGATCTCGATGATCTTCCAGGACCCGATGACGTCGCTGAACCCCGTGCAGACGATCGGGAACCAGCTGATCGAGGCCGTCCAGCTCCACCGCGACGTCTCCCAGCGCGTCGCGCGGGCCCGCGCGGTCGAGCTCCTGAAGGCGGTCGGGATCCCCCGCGCCGAGGGACGCATCGATGACTACCCGCATCAGTTCTCCGGCGGGATGCGCCAGCGCGTGATGATCGCGATGGCGCTCATCAACGACCCCGACCTGCTGATCGCAGACGAGCCGACCACTGCGCTCGACGTGACCACCCAGGCGCAGATCATCAACCTGATGAAGCGCCTGCAGGAGGATTTCGGCAGCGCGATCATCTTCATCACGCACGATCTCGGCGTGGTCGCGGAGACGGCGGACGACGTGCTCGTCATGTACGCGGCCCGGGTCGTCGAGCACGCCGACGTGGACCAGCTCTTCGGCCGGCCCCAGCATCCGTACACCTGGGGCCTGATGGGCTCGCTCCCTCGCCTCGAGACCGACCTCGACCGGCTGATCCAGATCCCCGGCCAGCCTCCCTCGCTGCTCCGGCCGCCGGCCGGCTGCCGCTTCCATCCGCGCTGCCCGCACGTGATGGAGGTCTGCAAGACGACCGTTCCGGAGCTCGTGCCGACGCAGCGCGATCCCGAGCACCTCCAGGCGTGCCATCTCGACGAGGAGACGAAGGACCGCGAGGCGGCGAAGCTGCTCGAAGCGACGATGGCGAAGGCCGGCTGATGGAAGCTGCGCAGGCCCCCGAGGCGCGCGGCGACGAGCTGCTCGTCGTCAACGACGTCAAGAAGTACTTCCCGATCACGCGCGGCATCATCTTCCAGAAGCAGATCGGCTCGGTGCAGGCCGTCGACGGCGTCTCGTTCAGCGTCAAGAAGGGCGAGACGCTGGGGATCGTCGGCGAGTCCGGCTGCGGCAAGTCGACCCTGGCCCGCTGCATCGTCAAGCTCCTCGACACGACCGGCGGAGGGATCAGCTTCGACGGGCGCGACATCACCAAGCTCTCGCGGACCGCCATGCGTCCGATCCGGCGCGAGATGACGATGATCTTCCAGGACCCGTACGCGTCGCTCAATCCCCGCAAGCGCGTCGGCTTCATCATCGGCGAGCCCCTCGAAGTGCACAACCTCGGGTCGTCGTCCGAGATCAAGATGCGTGTCCAGGAGTTGCTCGAGGTGGTCGGGCTCAATCCGGAGCACTACAACCGCTTTCCGCACGAGTTCTCCGGGGGGCAGCGCCAGCGGATCGGCGTCGCGCGGGCGCTTGCCGTCAACCCGAAGCTGATCGTCTGCGACGAGCCGGTCTCAGCGCTCGACGTGTCCGTGCAGGCGCAGATCCTCAACCTGCTCAAGGACCTTCAGGACGACTTCGGTCTGACATACATCTTCATCGCGCACGATCTCAACGTCGTCCGGCACATTTCCGACCGCGTGCTGGTGATGTACCTGGGCAAGGTCGTGGAGATCGCCTCGAGAGACCTGCTCTACGCCGAGCCCAAGCACCCCTACACGGGCGCGCTCCTCTCGGCGGTGCCGATCGCGAACCCGGCGCTCGGCAGGAAGCGCGAGCCGATCGTGCTGGAGGGCGACGTGCCCAGCCCGGTGAACCCACCGAGCGCGTGCCACTTCCATCCGCGCTGCCCGCGCTTCGTGCAGGGACACTGCGACGTCGAGGAACCGCCGCTGTATCCCTTCGGGAACGGGCACGTGGCCGCTTGCCACTATCCGCTCGAGCGCTGGCCCATGAGTGCCGATGAGATTCGGCGTGCCTCCTCGCCCGTCCAGTCGCCCTCCTCGCAATCGCGCGAGGAGCTGCCCGCCTAGAGCTAGCGCTTATGTTGCGCGCTGCGCTTCGCCGTCTCGCCATCGCGGTGCTGCTGTCGGTTGCCGTGACCGCGGCCGTGTCGCTTCTCATCGGGTTGGTGGTCGGCTCGTCGATCGACCGCTCGCTGGTGCTCGGGTTCTACCTGATGGGCTGCTTCCTGATGGTCGCGGGGTTCTTCCTCGGGAACCGCGGGCCCGCACGCGTGAAATCGGAGTCGGCGCGCCCTGTGGCGACGCCGTTCGGAGTCCTGAGCGGCGACCGGCGGCTGCGCTGGGCGACTCTGGGCGAGCAGGAGGAGGCGATCAACACCTCGGCGGTTCTGGTCGGCCTCGGCATCATCCTGGTCGCCATCGGCGTGCTGCTCGACGGAAGGCACTCGATCTTCTGAGGGTTCGGTCGATTTTCTGTGATTAACGGGGCTAACTTCTGGAAATCAACGGCGTCAGAGCAATTGTGAGACGCGTGAACGGAAACTGCGAGCGCGCCCGCGAATGGGCCTCGTTGGAGCTGGACGGCGAGCTGTCCACGTTCGAGCGCGCCCTGCTCGACGCCCATCTCGAGGACTGCCGGACGTGCACCGAGTTCAGGTCAGCGATCAGCGGCCTCACCGGCGCGCTTCGCTCGGCTCCTCACGAGCGCTTCGACGGCGTCGTGATCGGCCGCACGCGACGCCGTGTGCGCATGCGGCTGGCACCCGCCGCGGCGGCGATGGCCGTGGCTGCGGTCGGGCTGGGGAGCATCGTCGCCTCGTCCTCGCTCAAGAGCGGCCCGGTGGGCCGGTTGGGGAGCGGCATCGACGCCACGCCGGCCTCGGCAGCGACGAGCGCCGGTCCCGACACGATGAATCTCAGCACCTCCCGCGCGCTCGAGAGGCAAAGCAACAGGCCGGCCGGCCGCCTCGCTGCGGGCGCGAACGGAACGCTGCAGGGCGGTCCCGTCGTAACGCAGCGGTAACGCTCGCAGCTGCGGCGATACTGTCTGAGCAGTGCATCCGTCGCCTGTCACTTCGTACGTCTGAACACTCGACCACGTCGCCCGGGTGGCGACGGCGCTCGAGCGGCAGCGCACCGCTGCTCTCCTGAATCCGGAGGGCCGGCGCTTCGGTAGACTCGGACCGCTCGGTCGGCGCTTCAGGCTGCGCCACCGGGAGCTGGGCCCACTACTCCAGGAGAACAATGGCTGACGACCAGACGAAAGACGGCGCCCGCAACGTCGGCAAGGTGGTCGAGATCAAGGGCGTTGTCGTCGACGCCGTCTTCCCGGGCAACCTGCCCGAGATCAACACCGCGCTGCGGATCCAGGTCCCCGAGCGCGACGGCCGTCCGGCGATCGACGTGATCGCCGAAGTCCAGCAGCACCTGGGCGACGACCGCGTCCGCGCGGTGGCGATGGACTCGACCGACGGCATCCCGCGCGGCGTCGACGTCGTCGACACGGGTGGGCCGATCTCGGTGCCGGTCGGCAACGCGACGCTGGGCCGCATCTTCAACGTCCTTGGCGACACGATCGACCACATCGAAGAGGCCGTCGAGGGAGACGAGCGCTGGTCGATCCACCGCGATCCCCCCGACTTCGAGGACCTGAGCCCGACCACGGAGATCTTCGAGACCGGCCTCAAGGTCGTCGACCTGATCGCTCCCTACGTGAAGGGCGGCAAGGTGGGTCTCTTCGGCGGCGCAGGCGTCGGCAAGACGGTGCTGATCCAGGAGCTGATCCACAACATCGCCAGGGAGCACGAGGGCGTCTCGGTCTTCTGCGGCGTCGGCGAGCGCACGCGCGAGGGCAACGACATGTGGCTCGAGATGCAGGAGTCCAAGGTCCTCGACAAGGTGGCGCTCGTCTACGGGCAGATGAACGAGCCGCCGGGGGCGCGGCTGCGGGTGGGCCTCTCCGGGCTGACGATGGCGGAGTACTTCCGCGAACAGGGCCAGGACGTGCTGCTCTTCATCGACAACATCTTCCGTTTCGTCCAGGCGGGCTCCGAGGTCTCCGCGCTGCTCGGGCGTATGCCGAGTGCGGTCGGCTACCAGCCGACACTCGCCACCGAGATGGGCCAGCTGCAGGAGCGCATCACCTCGACGCGCAGCGGCTCGGTCACCTCGATCCAGGCGATCTACGTGCCGGCCGACGACCTCACCGATCCGGCGCCTGCCAACGTATTCGCCCACCTCGACGCGACGACAACGCTCTCGCGCACGATCGTCGAGATGGGCATCTACCCGGCGGTCGACCCGCTCGACTCTGTCTCCCGCGCGCTGCAGCCCGGGATCGTCTCGGACGAGCACTACGCGACGGCGACGCGCGTCCAGGAGATCCTGCAGCGCTACAAGGACCTGCAGGACATCATCGCGATCCTCGGGATCGACGAGCTCTCGGACGAGGACAAGGTGACGGTCACGCGGGCGCGGCGGATCCAGCGCTTCCTCTCGCAGCCGAACTTCGTTGCCGAGCAGTTCACCGGCCAGACGGGCGAGTACGTGCGGCTCGAGGACACGATCAAGGGCTTCCAGGAGATCATCGAGGGCAAGCACGACGAGCTTCCGGAGCAGGCCTTCTACATGGTCGGCACGATCGAGCAGGCCGTCGAGAAGGCGAAGCGGCTTGCCGGCGACGAAGCTGCTGGGGCGGAGGCCGGTAAGCCCGAGGAAGACGTCCGCGAGCCGGAGCCTGCTGCCGCGTAGTGGCGGAGCGCACGTTCAGCGTGTCCCTCGTCACGCCCGAGGGAGCGGCGTTCGAGGGCGAGGTCGAGATGCTGGTCGTCCCCGGCGCTGACGGCGAGATCGGCGTGCTCGCACGCCATGCGCCGCTGGTGGCTCTGCTGAAGGCAGGCTCCACGCGCGTGTACAAGGACCGCTCGACCGAGGACGTGCTCGAGTTCGCGACCGGCCCGGGGTTCTTCAAGGTCGAGCAGGATCGCGCCCTGGCGCTGGTCGACGACGCAGTCGACGCACGGCACGTCGACGACGAGCGGGCACGCAAACAGCTCGAGGATGCGCAGGCCGAGCTGGAGCGCGTGGAGCGCGGCGAGTCCGACGCCGACCGCTGGCAGCTCGAGCAGCGCATCCGGCACGCCGAGAACCAGCTGACGGTAGTGGGCCGTGCCTGAGCTGCAGGCCTTCGTCCCCGGGATCTACCCGCGCTCCGAGGCGCTCGTCCAGGCGACGCGCGACCTCGACCGCGGCCGAACCACTCCGGAGGCCGTGGACGAGCAGGTCGAGCGCGATCTCGCCGAGGTCGTGTCCGCCCAGCAGGCGGCCGGCCTCGACCTCCTCGCCGACGGGATGCTCCGCTGGCAAGACCACTTCCGCCCGTTGCTCGAGGCGGCGGACGGGCTCGAGACGGGCGCGCTGACGCGTTTCCTGGACACCAACACCTTCTACCGCGCCCCCAAGGCCACTAGCGCGACGCCGAAGCTCTCGCGGTCTCTCGACGAGGGTTACGTCGCGCAGCTCCCCGCACGGCGGCTCGTCACGCTCCCCTCGCCGTACGCGCTCGCCCATGGGACCGGAATTCCGCCGACGGTGCTCGCGGAGGGCGTCTTGAAGCCGGCGCTCGAGGGTCTCGACGCCGAGCTCGTCGTGCTCGCCGAGCCGTTCTTCGCCCGGGACGAGGACGCGAAGCTCGAGGATCTCGCCGAGGCGCTGGCAGCCCTCACCGGCGGGCCGAAGCTGGCCCTCTGGCTCGAGTTCGGCGACGCGAAGCGTGCGCTCGAGGAGGGTGCCGCCGACCTCCCGGTCGAGGGGCTCGGGATCGACTTCTAC
>VAXM01000059.1 GCA_005883335.1 Actinomycetota bacterium | reverse complement strand
TCGTAGACGTACGCCGCGCGGCCGCACGCCATCGCCTCGACGATCACGCGCGCCTTGCCGATCACGATGTCGGCGTCGTTCAGCAGTTGCCCGGTCTCGAGCACCCGGTCGCCGTGCTGCACGCCGACGTGCACGGCTTCGATCCCGGCCTGGGCGCAGGCGTCGTCGATCACGCGGGCGCGGTCGCCCGAGAGGTAGCTCCCGAGCACGAGCACGCGGCGCGGGGGCTCCCGCAGGTTCCCGCGGGGCGTAAAGCGGGCGACATCGACGGGCTGGCGCAGCCGGACGAGCTCGGTCTTGACGGCGAGCGCCTGGGCCCGCCGCATGACGCGGTCGTGCATGGCGACGCAGGCCGAGACGAGCTCCGGGACCTGCGGCGGCACGGAGAGGTCGTAGTCGACGGCGTGGATGTTGTAGACGAGCCGCGCCTGGGGATAGCGGGCGGCGAGGCGGTAGGCCGTGACGCTCTCCTGGGCGTAGACGACGTCGACGGCGGCGGGAAGCTCGTCCTCGCCGGTCGCCAGCAGCAGGCCGCGGCTGCGCGCGAGCTCGGCCATCGCGCCTGCCTCCTCCGTGAAGATCATCACCGCATGCCCGAGCCGCTGCAGCTGCTCTGCGCAGGTCAGCGTGTAGTGCTCGCTGCCGCCGGGATCCCGCAGGCGGTACATGCCGAGGACGATCTCCATCAGCGCGTGCCGATCCGCAGGCCGAGGACACGCGGGAGGGCGGCACCCGCCCGGGCCGCGAGCGACGGCCGGCGGCCCGCCTCCTCGGCCTCCTCGCAGGCGAGGATGGACGCGCGCACGAGACCGCCGCCGAGGCGCTTGATCGGCTCGGGCGGAAGCTTCGGCACTCGGCGCGTGACGAACGGCAGGCGGGTCAGCTCGTCGTCGACCCCGAGAACGAGCCTCGCGAGGATCTGCCCGCCGAGCCAGCTCGGGCCCACGCCGTGCCCGGAGTAGCCGGCCCCGTAGTGGATGCGCTTTCCCGGGACGGTCCCGAAGAACGGCAGGTGGTCGGAGGAGACGTCGATCGGGCCGCCCCAGGCATGTGTGATCCGCGCGTCGGCGAGCTCCGGGAGCAGGTAGCGCAAGCCCTGCTCGGCGCGCTCGACGGTCGGCCGGTCGCGGGTGAAGCGCTCGTCGATGCGCCCGGCGAAGCCGATCGGGCCGGAGCCACTGCCCATCAGCACGCGCCCGTCGTTCGTCGTCCGGAAGTAGTGCAGGAACATGCGGCCGTCGATCACGGCCTCGCCGCCGGTCCAGTTGATCCGCTCGAGCAGCTCCGGGACCGGCTCGGTGAGGACGACGTAGCTGCCGAAGACGGTCAGCTGCCGCTGCAGCGGCTTCCACCCCGCCGCGGCGGCGTTCACCGCGACGACCACGTCCTTCGCGCGCACGCTGCCGCGGCCGGTCTCGACCCGGCCGTCCTCGATCATCTTCACGCGCGAGTGCTCATAGAGCCGGATGTGCTCCGCTGCGACACGCCGCAACCCGCGGACGAGCCGGGCCGGCTGCACGGTCGCGCAGTCGCGGTGGAAGACGCCCTTGCGGAAGCGTGAGGACCGGATGCGCTGCGCCAGCTCCTCGTCCGACAGCTGCACGGCCTCTTCCGGAACGCCCAGAGCGCGCGCGACCTCGACGTCACGCTCGACCGACGCGTCCTGGCCCGGCGTCGCCGAAACCCGCAGCATCCCGCCCTCGCGGAGCCAGGCGTCGACTCCGTGCGCCTCGCAGAACGCGCGCACCCCGGGAACGATCGCCTCGGTGATCCGCGCGATCTCGAGCGCGCGCTCGTCGCCGAACTCCTCCTGCAGGCGCGGCAGGTAGCTCCAGTAGCCGTGGACGAAGCCGCCGTTGCGGCCGCTCGGGCCGAGCCCGCACTCGTCCGCCTCGAGAAGGACGACGTCGAGACCCGGGTCGCGCTCCTTCAGCGCGAGGGCCGTCCAGAGGCCGGTGTACCCGCCCCCGACGATCGCGACATCTGCCTCGGTGTCACCCTCGAGCGGAGGCGCCGCCTCTACGGCATCGGCCTCCTCGAGCCACCAGACCGTGCCTAGATCCGTTCCCAGGCCTCCGCGAGCACGTCGCCGAGGATGCCCACCAGCTCGTCGAACTCGCTCTGTCCCGCTATGAGCGGCGGCGAGATCTGCACGACCGGGTCGCCGCGGTCGTCGGCCCGGCAGATCAGCCCCTTCTCGAAGAAGCGCGGCGAGAGGAAGTCCCGCAGCAGCGTCTCCGACTCCTCGTCCGAGAAGCCGGCCTTCGTCTCCTTGTCCTTGACGAGCTCGAGCGCCCAGAAGTAGCCGGCTCCGCGCAGGTCGCCGACGATCGGCAGGTCGAGGAGCTGCGAGAGCGTCGCGCGAAACGCGTCCTCGTTCTCGCGGACGCGCTCCACGATCCGCTCGCGCTTCATGATCTCGATGTTCTTGAGCGCGACCGCCGCCTGGACGGGGTGGCCGCCGAAGGTGATCCCGTGCGCGTACATCGCCGCGCCCGCGAGGAACGGCTCCATCACGCGATCGGACGCGACGACCGCGCCGATCGACGCGTACGCGGAAGAGAGCCCCTTCGCGCATGTGAGCAGGTCGGGGCGGATGTCGTAGCGCTCGGAGGCGAACCAGGAGCCGATCCGCCCGAAGCCGGTGATCACCTCGTCCGCGCAGAGAAGGATTCCGTAGCGGTCGCAGATCTCGCGAACGCCTTGCCAGTAACCCTCGGGCGCCGTGAGCGCGCCGCCCGCGTTCTGGACGGGCTCCATCATCACCATCGCGACGGTCTCGGGGCCCTCGGCCACGATCGCGGCCTCGAGGTCGTCCAGGAGAAAGGCCGTGAACTCCTCTTCAGTCTCGCGGGCCGGACGGTGGTAGCGACAGGTGTTCCGCACGTGCACGACGTCCGGGACCAGTGGCTCGAACGGCGCGCGCAGCGCAGCGATGCCGTTGATCGACAGCGCTCCCATCGTCGTGCCGTGGTAGGCGGTCCGCCGGGAGACCGCCTTCCAGCGGCGCTCGCCCTTCGCCTGGTGGAACTGGCGCGCGAGCTTCCAGGCCGACTCGACCGCTTCCGAGCCGCCCGAGACGAAGAAGACGCGGTTCAGGTCGCCCGGTGCGAGCGAGGCGACCTCCGCGGCCAGCTCGATCGCGCGCGGGTGCGCGTAGGACCAGTTCGTGTAGAACGGCAGCTCGCGGTACTGCGCCAGCGCCGCCTCCCCCACTTCCTCGCCGTACGAGTAGCCGATCTGGACTGCGAAGAGCCCCGCGAGCGCGTCGAGGTAGCGCTTGCCGTTCGCGTCCTCGAGATAGCAGCCCTCGCCGCGCACGATCACCGGCACCTCGGTGTCGCGGTAGCCCGACATGCGCGTGAAGTGCAGCCAGAGGTGGTCCCGCGCTGCCTGCTGCAGCTCGGCGGGCGAGAGGCCGGACGAGACGGCGGTCATACGGCTCCTTTCGACTCACGGACGCGCTGCAGGACGACGTTGGCGAGCATCAGCGTCACGGCGACGACGAAGATCGCTGTCCCGATCACGTTGATCTGCGGCGGAGTCGCGACGCGCGCCGAGCCCCAGACGAAGATCGGGAACGTGACCCGGTTGCCCGCGTTGAAGTACGTGACGACGAAGTCGTCGATCGAGATCGCGAAGCAGAGCAGCAGCGCGGCGAGGATCGCCGGCGCGATCAGCGGCAGGGTCACCTTCTGAAAGGTGAGCCACTCGTTGGCACCGAGGTCCATCGCCGCCTCCTCGAGGTGGCGGTCGAAGCCGATCAGCCTCGCTTTCACCGTGACGACCGCGAAGCTGATGCAGAACATGATGTGCGCGATGAGGATCGTCCAGAACCCGATCGCGAAGACGTTGTTCAGGTTCAGGAACAGCGTCAGGAGCGAAGCTCCGAGCACGATCTCGGGAGTGGAGAGCGGCAGGAAGACGAGGAGGTTCGTCGAGGCGCGGCCACGGAAGCCGTAGCGCACGAGCGCCAGCGCGATGAGCGTGCCGAGCGCCGTGGCGACGAGGCTCGCGATCAAGGCGATCTCCAGCGAGAGGGTGAGCGCGCTCTTCAGGTCGGGGATCGCGTCCCACTGCGCCCAGTTCTTCCAGGTGAACCCCTGCCACGTGTAGTTGAAGCGGCCCTTCGGATTGTTGAACGAGAACGCGACGACGACGCCGATCGGGAGCAGCAGATACGCGAAGAAGAGCAACGAGTAGACCGTCAGCGTGTGGCGGCGCACGAATGCCCACGCGCGCGCGAGAGCGCTCGGGCGGGCGCGCGGCGCTGGAATCGCGACGGTGCTCATCCGGTGAGCTTCTCCGTCCCGACCGCGCGGGCGTAGGCGAGCACCAGTACGAGGATGATCGCCATCAGCACGAACGACATCGAGGCGGCGGCCGGATAGTCGAGCAGCTCCTTGTACTTCGACTCGATCACGTTTCCGATCATGTGGTTCGTCGGCGAGCCGAGCAGCTGCGCGTTGATGAAGTCGCCGGCTGCCGGGATGAACGTCAGCAGCGTCCCCGCAACGACGCCGGGCATGGACAGCGGCAGCGTCACGCGCAGGAATGCCTTCCACTTGCTCGCATAGAGATCCTCGGCGGCCTCGATCAGGCTGTGGTCGATCTGCTCCAGCGACACGTAGAGCGGGAGAGCCATGAAGGGCAGAAAGTTGTAGGTGATGCCTGCAACCACGGCCGTGGCGGTTGCCAGTAGCCGGCCGCCCGAGCCGAGTACGTGGATGTCGCGGAGGATCCGGACGACGAGCCCGTTGTCGGAGAGGATCGTTTGCCAGGCGAGCGTCCGGATCAGGTACGTGACGAAGAACGGCGCCACGATGAACAGCAGCAGCAGATTCTTCCAGCGCCCGCCGCGGAAGGCGATCCAGTACGCGACCGGGTAGCTGAAGACGAGGGCCAGCACGGTGGCGATGCCCGCGTACTCGAACGAGCGCACGAAGTGGCCGCGGTAGTGGCGGATCGCGTCCCAGTAATTGCCCCAGGCCCAGGTGAAGTGGTAGCCGAAGTCGATCGAGCCCGTCTCGAGCGACTGGTACGCCAGGAATCCCAGCGGGACCAGGAAGAAGACCGCGAGGAAGAGCATCCCCGGCGCCAGCAGCAGGTACGGGGTCAGCCCGCGGTGGCGGTGAAAGAAGCCCAAGCGTCTCCTAGGCGCTGATCAGGTTCTGCCAGGTCGTCTGGTACTTCTGGTTGTTGAGCGCAGTCGGGTCGATCACGTGGACGTTGTCCAACATCTGCTTGGTCGGGAAGATGAGCGGGTTCTTTGCGATGCCGGGGTCCAGCTTGAGCAGCGCCTGCTTCGCGCCCACGACCGGGCAGACGTAGTTGACGTAGTCCTCGATCTCGGCCGCGATCTTCGGGTCGTAGACGAAGTTCATGTACACCGAGGCCGTGTAGACGTCGCCGCCCTTCGGGATCAGCATGTTGTCGGTCCAGATGTCGCCGCCGGTGTCCGGCAACTGCCACTTCAAGTTCGGATTGTCGGCTTGAAGCTGGACGATGTCGCCCGACCACGACATCGTCGCCAAGAGGTCTCCCTTGGCGAACGGGCCGCTGTAGTCGTTGCCGTAGAACGCGCGGATCTGGCCCGAATGGACGGCCTTCTGGATCGTGTCGATCGCTTTGTTGAACGTCTTGTCGGTGACCTTGCTCGGGTCGTCGCCGTTGTAGGCCATGACCAGAGCGAGCGTGTCGGCGAACTCGCTCAGCAGGCCGACCTTGCCCTTGAGCTTCTTGCTCCCGAGCAGGTCGCCCATCGTCGTGATCGGCTCGGTCAGCTTCTGGTTCCAGCCAATTCCGGTGAAGCCGGACTGCCAGGGCAGGCTGTAGTCGCGGTTCGGGTCCCAGTTCGGATGGCGCTGCTGCGGGACGAGGTTCTTGATGTTCGGGATCGCGCTCTTGTCGAGCTTCTCGACCCAGCCCTTCTTCACGAGGAGGCTCGGGTAACGCGAGTTGTCCGTCATCACGATGATGTCGCGCCCCGTCGACTGGCCGCTCGACAGCGCGGGCTGGATCTTCGAAAAGAACGAGGCGTTGTCGTTGATGTCCTCGTTGTAGGCCACGTGGACGCCGTATTTCTTCTGGAACTGGTCCAGCGACGGGTGCCGGTTGCCCGGCTTGTTGTCGATGTAGAGCGTCCAGTTCGAGAAGTGCAGGGTCTTGGCGAGCTTGTGGGCGACGGTCGTGCCGCCGCCGCCGGCCTTGGTCGAGGTGCCGCCGCAGGCGGCGAGCAGGCCGGGGACGGTGATCGCCGCGCCGCCGAGCGCTGCGCGCTCCAGCAGCTGACGCCTGGTGAGCTGGTCGGTCATTCTGCTTCTGCTCCTTCCATCGAATCGACGACGAACGTGGAGTCGGGGCTCCACGAGATCTCGCCCGTCACGGCCTGCTGCGCACCGGGCTCGCTGTTCTGGACGTAGACGCTGATGTTGCCTGCTCGCGTGTCGAGGACGTACTGGGTGGCCACGCCGACGTACGCGGTCTCGAGCAAATGGCCGCTGAGGCGGTTCTCCTCGCCGTGGCCGAGCCGGATCTTCTCGGGGCGGACGCCGACGGCGACTCGCCCGCTGCGGCCGCGCAGGGCCTCCTGCGGGACCTTGACGGTCGTGCCGTCGTCGAGCCTGACTGCGTCCATCGCGGAGACCGTGCCCGGGAGCAGGTTCGAGATCCCGAGGAAGCCGGCGACGAAGGCGGTCTGCGGGTGCTCGTAGAGCTCTCCGGGCGTCCCGAGCTGCTCGATCCGGCCGCCGTTCATGATCGCGATCCGGTCCGCCATCGTCATCGCCTCTTCCTGATCGTGCGTGACGTGGACGAAGGTGATGCCGATGTCGTGCTGGATCGCCTTCATCTCGAGCTGCATCTGCTTGCGGAGCTTCAGGTCGAGCGCGCCGAGCGGCTCGTCGAGGAGCAGCACCCGGGGCCGGTTGACGAGCGCGCGCGCGAGGGCGACGCGCTGCTGCTGGCCGCCGGACAGCTGGCGCGGCTTGCGCTTCTCCATCCCGGAGAGCCCGACGAGGCGAAGGATCTCGGTGACGCGGCCGCGCACGTCCGCCCCCCGCACGCCGCGGCGCCTGAGGCCGAAGCCGACGTTCTCGAAGATCGAGAGGTGCGGGAAGAGCGCGTACGACTGGAAGACGGTGTTGACGTCGCGCTTGTAGGGCGGCTTGCCGGTGACGGGCTCCTCGCCGAGGTAGATCGTGCCGGCGTTCGGCTCCTCGAAGCCGCCGATCATGCGCAGCGTCGTCGTCTTGCCGCAGCCGGAGGGTCCGAGCAGCGCGAAGAAGCTGCCGCGCTCGATCTCGAGCGAGACGTCGTCGACGGCGGTGACGTCGTCGAAATTCTTCGTGACGCGGTCGAGGCGGACGTCGGCGGCGACCGGGCTGACGGGGTGCTGGCGCTCGGTCTCCGCGCGGCTCTCGACGGCCATCAGCGCGCCTCCGCGAGGGCGGCCTCGCCGGCCCGCGCGCCCCAGTCGTAGAGCTGTTTCCAGAGCTCGAGGTAGAGGAAGCTCTCGGTCGAGACGACGCCGTCGAGGGCGCGAATGCGGTTCGTCAGGTCGAGCAGGTGGCGACGGTCCTCGCAGACCAGCTCGACCAGCAGGTCGAACTGCCCCGCGGTGACGACGACGTAGTCGGCCTCATCCCACTTGGCGATCTCGTCGGCGACCGGCTCGGGCGCGCCCGCGGTGCGGACCCCTACCATCGCCTGGGCGTCGAAGCCGAGGCCGAGCGGATTCGTGATCCCGGTGACCTGGAGGATGTTGTCCTCGCAGAGCCGGCCGTAGCGGGCGCGGATGGTGGCTTCGGAGACACCGACCTCGGCGGCGATGCGGCGGAACGCTTCGCGCCCGTTCTTCTGCAGCGCCTCGATGATCGCCTTGTCGACCGCGTCGACGTGCCGAGGCAGGGTGACCGCGCCTCTTCGTGCCCCGCCGTCCCGGTCGCTGCGCAATGCGCAGCGATTAGACCACGCGGTCTCGCATTGCGTCAATCGAGTACCGCGTGGCCTCCGCGTCAGTCGAGCTTGGCCATCACGTGCTTGATCTGCGTGTAGTCCTCTAGCGAGTACGCGCTCAGGTCCTTGCCGTAGCCCGACTGCTTGTAGCCGCCGTGCGGCATCTCCGAGACCAGCGGGATGTGGTCGTTGATCCAGACCGTCCCGAACTGGAGCTTGCGCGCCGCGTTCAGCGCCCGCCCGATGTCGCGCGTCCAGACCGAGGCCGCGAGGCCGTAGTCGACGTCGTTCGCCCACGCGATCGCCTCGTCGTCGTCGGAGAACTGCTGCACCGTGACGACCGGCCCGAAGACCTCGCGCTGGACGATCTCGTCCTGCTGGCCCACGTCCGTGATCACCGTCGGCTTGACGAAGAAGCCTCGGTCGCCGTTCGTCCCGCCGCCGGTGAGCACCTTCGCGCCCTTCGCGCGGTCGAGGAAGCCGAGCACGCGCTCCTGCTGCGCGCGCGAGATGACCGGGCCCATCTCGACGTCGTCGCCCTCAGCGGGATCGCCCACGTGGAGCGACTCGACCGCGGGGACGAGCTCGTCGAGCAGCTTGCTGTAGATCCCCGGCCCCGCGACAACGCGCGACGCGGCCGTGCAGTCCTGCCCGGAGTTCCAGTAGCCCGCGATCTTGATCCCCTCGGCCACCGCGGCCGGGTCGGCGTCGTCGAAGACGACCACCGGCGCCTTGCCGCCGAGCTCGAGATGGACGCGCTTGAGCGTGTCGGCCGCGGCCCGCGCGATCTCCTTGCCCGTCGCGACGTCACCGGTGAGCGAGACCAGCCGGACGTCCTTGTGCCGGACGATCCCCGCGCCGACCGGCTCGCCGTCGCCGGTGATCACGTTCAGGACTCCCGCCGGGAGGACGTCGCCGGCGAGCTCCGCGAAGCGCAGCGTCGTCAGCGGCGTCTGCTCGGACGGCTTCAGCACCTGGACGTTCCCCGCGGCCAGCGCGGGCGCGAGCTTCCAGACGGCCATCATCAGCGGGTAGTTCCACGGCGCGATCCCACCGACGATCCCGAGCGGCTCGCGCCGCAGCATCGAGGTGTAGCCGCGCATGTACTCACCGGCCGACTTGCCCTCGAGCAGGCGCGCCGCGCCCGCGAAGAAGCGGATGTTGTCGGCGCAGACCGGCAGCTCGTCCTTCGCATACGAGAGCGGCTTGCCCACGTTCTTCGACTCGAGCTCGGCCAGCTCGTCCGTGTGCTCGTCGATGACGTCGGCGAGCTTCAGCAGCGCCTCGGCCCGCTCGCCCGGGGTCGTCTCGAGCCACTCGGGCAGCGCCTTCTTCGCCGCCTCGACGGCGCGGTCGACGTCGGCCTGCGTCCCGCGCGGGACCTCGGCGATCGTCTCGCCGGTCGCCGGGTTGACGACCTCCATCGTCCCGCCCTCGACCGCGTCCACCCACTCGCCGCCGACGAAATTCTTCTGCTGGGAAACCGTCACGCTCATGCCACACCTCCCGATCGCTGAGAGGAGCCTACCTCCGGCGCAGCAGCCCGGACTCGTGCGTCAGCCGCTGCGAAATGATCACCGGGACAACCGTCGCGAGGATGACGACGAAGACGACGGCGTTCACGATCGGCAGCTGCTGCCCGCGCTGGATCTTGTCGAGGATGAAGATCGGCAGCGTCGTCTGCGCCCCGGCGGTGAACGTCGTCACGATCACCTCGTCGAACGAGAGCGCGAACGCGAGCAGGCCGCCCGCGATCAGCGCCGTCGAGAGCACCGGCCAGACGACGAAGCGGAAGGTCTGCCAGCCGTCGGCCCCGAGGTCCATCGACGCCTCGATCAGCGACGGCGAGGTCCGGCGCAGGCGCGCCAGCACGTTGTTGTAGACGACGACCACGCAGAAGGTCGCGTGCCCCGTCACGATCGTCCAGATCGAGAACGAGACCCCGGCGAAGACATACGCCGAATTGAGCGCCATCCCGGTGATGATCCCGGGCAGCGCGAGCGGGAGCAGGAGCAGAAACGAGACCGACTCCCGCCCGAAGAAGCGGAAGCGGTGGATCGCGAAGGCCGCCGCGGAGCCGAGCACCAGCGCGATCCCGGTCGCCAACAGCCCGACGCGCGCGGACAGCCAGAGCGCCGAGCGGACGTCGCCGTCGTGCCAGGCGTCGCGGAACCAGTGGAAGGTGTAGCTCGAAATCGGCCAGCTCTGGATGCTCGAGCTGTTGAAGGCGTAGAGCATGATGATCAGCAGCGGGATCCAGAGGAACGCGATCACCAGCACCGTGGCGATCCGAAGCCCGATCCGGGTGGCCCTCGTCTCCATCGTCAGATCGCCTCGAACGCGCCGAGGCGCCGCGCGATCAGGAGGTAGAAGCCCATCACGATGACCGGTACCGTCGCGAACGCCGCGGCGAAGGGAACGTTCGGCTGGCCGACCTGCTCCTCGACGACGTTGCCGATGAAGCTTGAGCTCGGACCGCCGACGAGCAGCGGCGTGATGAAGTCGCCGAGGGTCAGCGAGAACGTGAAGATCGAGCCCGCCACCAAGCCCGGCAGCACCAGGGGCAGGATCACGCTCCGCAACGTCCGCCAGCCGCGGCCACCGAGGTCCTGCGACGCCTCGAGGTAGCTCTGCGGGATCCGCTCCAGCGCCGCGTAGACCGGCAGGATCATGAAGGGCAGCCAGATGTACGAGAAGACGATCCACATGCCCCAGTTCGTGTAGAGCAGCCCGACATTCGGCAGGCCGATCTTGTTCAGCGACCAGTTGAGCGCGCCGTCGTGGGCGAGGATCGTGCGCCACGCGTAGATGCGGACGAGGTAGCTCGACCAGAGCGGCATCAGCACGAGCACGAACAGCAGCGCCCGGGTCTTGCCGCCCGCGATCCGCGCCATGAAGTAGGCCAGCGGGAAGGCGAGCACGGCATCGGTGAGCGTCACCGCGGACGCAAGGCCGATCGTCCGCAACGCGATCCGCCGGTAGACGCTGTCGTGGATCAACGTGTTGAAGTTGTCGAGCGTCCAGACGTGCTCGACTTTCGCCGTGAAGTCGTTGATCTGCCAGAACGCGGAAACGAAGAGCGCGACGAGCGCGCCGAGGTAGACGAACACGAACGCCGCCAGCGGCAGCGCGAGAAGCGCGAGCGCCTTGAGCCAGGGCCGCCGCCAGAAGATCGTCGAGAGGCGGAGGCGGGCCTCCCGGAAAGGAAGACCCGCCGCAGCCGAATCGAGCATCTAGATCAACCCGTGATCCGCGTCCATGCCGATTGCCACTGGCCGTAGTCGATGCAGTTCTTCTTGCCGTTCCCGCAGTCGGTGACCGGCGTCTTCCAGAACTTGATCGACTTGAAGTAGGCGCCCGGCGCGTTCGCGTGGTACTGGGCGCAGGAGCCCGCCTGGATCTTGTCCATGAACGGGCACGCCTTCGTGTTCGCGGGCGTCTCGCCGAAGCCGAGCGCCTGCTCCGCCTGCACCTTCGGCGTCGAGACCCACTTCATCCAGAGGTAGGCGCAGTTCGGGTGCTTCGCCTTCTTGGCGATCATCCACGTGTCGGCCCAGCCGGTCGCGCCCTCCTTCGGGATGATCTCCTTGACCGGCACCTTGTCGGCCTGAAGCGTGAGCGTCTGGTACGGCCACGCCGCACCCATCGTCACGTCGCCGTTCTTGAACGCGGTGATCTCGTCGGAGGCGAAGCTCCAGTACGTCTTGACGAGCGGCTTCTGCTCCTTCAGGAGCGCGATCACCGCGTCGAACCCCGAGGTTCGGCCGCTGCTTCGAGAGGAAGAGCGCCGCGTCCGCGATCTGGATCGGATTGTTCGGCACCGTGATCTTGCCCTTGTTCGCGGGGTCGTACAGCGCGCCCCACGTGGTCGGCGCCGGCTTCACCTTCTGCGTGTTGTAGAGCAGCGTGTTCGGGCCCCACTGCAGCGAGACCCCGTAATGGACGCCCTGCACCGTGTTGTGCGCGGGCGACTTCAGCTGCTCGATGAAGTCGTTCCAGCCGGGGATCAGCTTGATGTTGACCGGCCGCACGTCCCCGCCGTAGATCAGCCGCAGTGTCGCGTCGCCGGAGGCCGAGACCATGTCGTACTGGCCGCCGCCGCCCCCGCCGCCGGTGCGCATGAGCGCGACCATCTGGTTGGACGAGCCCGCGTCCTTGAGGTGGACCTTGCAGCCGGTGTTCTTCTCGAACGGCTTGCGCCAGCCCGCCAGCGCGTAGCCGGGCCACTCGATCAGGTTGAGCGCGCCCTCGCCCTTGCCGATCGAGGTCGGCAGGCCGGAGCCCGGGCTCTTCGATCCGGCGGACTTCTTCGAGCTGCCACCGCAGCCTGCGGCGGTGACCACGAGCGCCCCGACGAGGAGCGCGAGTGCGCTCCAGCCGAGGACGCGCTTCCGTGACTTGGTCATCGTTCTCCTTCCGTTTCGCCCCCGCTGTCGATCTCGAGTTGGTGTTCTGGGCGCCACTCGAGGAGGACCGCCCGGCCCTTGGCGTCGAGCGCCTCGGCCGAGGAGGTCTCGAGGTTCTGCCGGACGACCTGCAGTTCCCCGCCGCCGTCGAGCTCGACGACGTAGCGGGTCACCATCCCGGCGTAGACGACATCTCGGATGCGGCCGGTCTCGGCGTGCGAGCCGGTCTGTGCAGCCGCCCCGGCTTCGGTCATGTGGATCTTCTCGGGACGGACGGCGAAGCGCCTGCCGCCGCGCTCGACCACGTTCGAGACGCCGACGAACCCCGCCACGAACGCGTTCGCCGGGCTTTCGTACACCTTGGCCGGCGAGCCGATCTGCTCGATCCGGCCGCTGTTGAGGCGTGCGAGCCGGTCTGTGCAGCCGCCCCGGCTTCGGTCATGTGGATCTTCTCGGGACGGACGGCGAAGCGCCTGCCGCCGCGCTCGACCACGTTCGAGACGCCGACGAACCCCGCCACGAACGCGTTCGCCGGGCTTTCGTACACCTTGGCCGGCGAGCCGATCTGCTCGATCCGGCCGCTGTTGAACACGGCGAGCCGGTCGCTCATCGTCAGCGCCTCGTCCTGGTCGTGCGTGACGTAGACGAACGTGATCCCGAGATCCTGCTGAAGGCTCTTGAGGAAGAGCTGCATCTCCTGGCGCAGCTTCAGGTCGAGCGCGCCGAGCGGCTCGTCGAGGAGCAGTACCTCCGGCCGGTTGACCAGGGCCCGCGCAAGCGCGACGCGCTGGCGCTGGCCGCCCGAGAGCTGGCTCGGCTTGCGCCCACCCAGCCCCTCGAGGCGCATTCGCCGGAGCACGTCCTCGACCCGGCCGCGCCGCTCGGCCTTGCGGATCCCGCGCACGCGCAGCCCGTACGCGACGTTGTCGGCGATGCTCATGTGCGGGAAGAGCGCGTAGTCCTGGAAGACGGTGTTCACGTCACGCGCGTAGGGCGGGCGGTCGCCGACGTCCGCGCCGCCGAGCTCGATCCGGCCCTCGTCGGGCCGCTCGAAGCCGGCGATCAGGCGCAGCGTCGTCGTCTTGCCCGACCCCGAGGGACCGAGCAGCGTGAAGAACTCGCCGGCCCGGATCTCGAGGTCCACGCCGTCCACTGCGACCACATCGCCGTAGGACTTGCGCACGCCTTCGAGGCGGACCGCGGCAGCCTTGCGGACGGCGTCGCCCGCCCGCTCGTCGGACATTCGCTCCTGTACGGACACCCTCTCGCGGCGATTATCTCTCGTGCGAGACAGGCGGCGGGCAGGACTGCGGCTCACCTTCACAGCAGCCGAGTTTCAGGCCGCAGCGTGCGCACTGCCAGGTCTGGTGGCGCCACTCCATCGCAGCGCCGCAGCGCAGGCAGCGCTCGACGGCCTCAACCCTCGTTTCCACGCGCGGGACCCTAGCCCGCCCGGCCGACGCTATGACGCCGTGAGCAGGCTCTCGACGTCCTGCACGCCCTGCACCTTGCGCGCCTTCGAGACGAGATCCTCGATCATCTCCGGCGAGTCCACCTCGCCGCGCAGGACGACCTTCCCGTTCTCGGCGTTGACGTTGATCCTGCCCTTGGGGACGTCCGCGTCGCGGAAGATCTCGGTCTCGACCTTGCGCGCGAGCGTGACGTCGTCCGGCTGCGGCTTCGGCTCCTCACGCAGGTGTGTCGCCTTCTGCTTCAGCGCGTGCGCCTGCGACCCGGTGCCCTTCATCAGGCGGCCGCCGTGACGGCGCATGAGGGCGGCGAGCCGGTCGGCCGTCACCTTCCGGCGGCGCTTCCCATTCTCGGGGTCGAAGAAGTAGCTGAGGGCGGCTCCGAGCGCGAGCAGGCGAAACCGTCTTGCCCGCGGCACCTCAGTCGCCCCAGTCGAAGTCGCGCGACCGGCTCCACAGCCCCTCGTCGGTCTGGGCTGCGGCTTCCTCCGTCGGCCACGTATCCGGCATCGGCGCCTCGTCCGAGATGGCCGGCTCCTCGCCGTCCATCGTCTCCTCGATACGCGCCTGCTCCTCGGTCTTGAAGAGCGGGTGGTTCTCGAACGGGTCCTGGGTCTTGTAGCGCTCGAGCGGTCTTTCGCCTTCGAGCTCGGAGTTCTTCTCCTTCAGCTCGAGGTGGTCCTGAATCACTTGTGCGAACAACGACTGGGTCTCCACCGGATAGGTCCTCCCTAGGTCTCCCTCGGCGGCCGATTCTAACGCGTAAGCGTGCCGGTTACGCCTGACGAGCTCTCGGCGCTGCGGTCTTGACCCGATTTTTGCCCGCCCGCTTGGCTTCGTAGAGCGCTCCGTCTGCGGCTGCGACGAGGTTGTCGGCGTCCGACGCTTCGGGGAACGCGGCCACCCCGAGGCTGACCGTGACGTTGATCGGCGTCCCGTCCGGGGCGAGGATCGTACGGCCCTCGAACGCCGTGCGGGCGCGCTCGGCGAGGCGCGTGGCGCCGTCGAGATCCGTGCCCGGGAGGACGATCGCGAACTCCTCGCCGCCCCAGCGCGTCGGCAGGTCGATCTCGCGCACGGATTCGCGGAGGGTCTCGGCGAACTCGACGAGGACGCTGTCGCCGACGGGGTGCCCGAAGCGGTCGTTGACGGACTTGAAGCTGTCGAGATCGGCGAGCACGAACGACACTGAGCCGCCGAAGCGCTCCGCCCGCATCAGCTCGCTCGCGAGCGCCTCTTCGCAGTGGCGGCGGTTGGCGAGGCCGGTGAGCATGTCGACGAGGGCCTGGCGCGTCACGATCCGGTGCAGGCGCGCGTTCTCGAGCGCGATCGCCGCGTGCGCGACCAGGGTCGCGGCCGTGCGCTTCTGCTCGAGCGTGAAGCCGGGGCCCGAGAGCGTCAGGGTGCCGAAGCTCTGGCGCCCCGCGGTCAGCGGGAGCTCGATTCGCTCACCGCGTTCCGAGAGCGTGCCGGTCTGGACGACCTCGCCTGCGAGGCCGACCACGATCCCGCCCGTCGCTCCGGTCGCCTCAACGACAGTCTCGACGATGGCACGCAGCAGCTGGTCGACGTCGTGCGTTGCGGCCAGGGCCTCGCCGAAGCGCGCGGTCGTGTCGCGGAGGCGGCCCCGCTCGGCGTCGAGCTCGGCCAGGCGAGCCTCGAGCTGGTCGGCCATCTCGTTGAAGGCGACCCCGAGGCGCGCGAACTCGTCAGTGCCCTGTACGGGGACGCGCTGGTCGAGCCGCCCGCGCGCGACGGCGTTCGCGGCGTCCGCGAGCCTGCCTAGGGTGACAACGATCGAGCCGCCGACGATGTACGCGACCAGACCGATCAGGATGAGCGAGCCGAAGATCCCCAGGAGCAGCCGCGTGTCCGCGGAGCTCACCTGCTGGTCGATGCCGTGCTGGGGTGCCAGCAGCACGAGGGCCGCGCCGCTCGCCCGCGTCTCCGGGCTCGTCCCGAGCGTTCGGTACCGCTTGCCGGCGACGAGCAGGGTCCGGGCGCGCAGAGGCGCAGACAGGCGTTCTCCGACGAGACCGGCCGGGCCTGCAGCTACGGCGCCGTTCACGACGACGACGAGCTTGTCGGGCGCGGTGAGGCCCACGCGCCTGCTCAGCGTCGAGACGGTCGCATTGCTCAGCGGCACTCCGGCGACGAGAGTTCCGAGGACGTTGCCGCTCGCCCCTGTGACGGCGAACCGCAACGGCGGGCCGATCGTCCGCGCGGGCCCGACAGTGAGGAACGGAGAGCGAAGGCGCAGATCCGGGCTCGACTCCATCAGGCGGCGCAGCGTCTCCCGGTCGTGCCGCTGCAGTGCCCGCTGGAAGCCGCGGCTGTCGGCGAGCGCCCCCGCCTTGGTCGCGGCGCCCTCGAGCTCGTCCTTGTACGAGGCGATCACCGAGCGCAGTCCCGACTGGAGCCTGACGTCGACGCGGCGAGTCTCAGAGCGCCGCGCAACTGTGTGCAAACCCCACGCCGCAGCCCCCAGAGGAAGCAGCGAGACGAGCAGGAAATACGCGACGAGTTTGAGCTTAAAGCTCATGTGGACCCCACAATTTAGGTTCCGGCTGGTTCGGCCGATACCACGCTAGAGTGCATCGGCAATCCCAGGGGAGGGCGTGAGCAGAATCCTCACAATCATCGTCGTCGCGGCTGCTTTCGCCGCGGCGGCTGTCGCGGCGGTCAAGTTGCCGGGCCTCGTCGTGGGCGAGGGCAGCCCGGCATCGGTCCCGCGGCTGGTCTCGGTCGCGCCCGATTCGCGGCTGACGATCGTCCCGGCGAGGCCGCTGGCTCCGCCTGCCCGAAAGGGCTCGCATCGGACCGGCGCCCGCTCCGCCCCGCGCTCTCCGGCGGGAGCGCCGGCCGCACTCGCAACCGCGACTCAGGCACCGAAGCAGGCTCGTCCCGCGGCGAAGCCCGGCGGCAAGGTCGTCGTCAAGCCGCCACGGCCGCAGGCACCGCCGCCACCGCCGACGCCGCCTCCGCCTCCGCCACCGCCGCCTCCTCCCCCACCACCACCACCGCCGGCCGGTGGCGGCGAGACCGCCACCCACAAGCACGGCAACAAGAAGCCGAAGGCCCCGAAGAAGCACAAGGACTGCCACGGAAAGAGCTGCGGGCAGGGCCAGGGGAGCGGCCAGGGCCCGGGGAGCGGCGAGGGCAGCTCCGGCAACGAGGGCAACGGCCAGGGCAACGGCAACGGGCACGGCAACGGCAACGGCAACGGCAACGGGAACGGCAACGGCAACGGGAACGGCGGCAACGGCAACGGCCATGGCCACGGCGGCGACGGCCACGGCTAGCGGCTAGGCTCGCGCCGTGGCACGACTCCGCGCCTTCCGCCGAGCAGGCCCCATCGGGCTCGTCCTCACAGCCTGGGACATCTGGCGCCGAATCCCGCCGCGCCACCGGAAGACGATCGTCAAGCACGCCCGCAAGCACGGCCCCCGCCTCGCGGCCCGCGTGATCCAGGCGCAGCAGCGGCGACGGCGGCCCTAGCTAGCTCAGAGCTTCTCGGAGGATCCTGTCCTGCTCGCGCAGGTGGGCCGTCGGATAACCCTCGCTCGGGCTCGCCCGCCACGGGCGGCCCGCGTAACGCAGGGTGACGCCCTGCGGCAGCGCCTCCTCGAGGCGGTGCCTGATCGCGCGCCAGGCGCCCATGTTCTGCGGCTCCTCCTGCGCCCAGACGAGCTCCTCGAGATGTGGGAACGACCGCACGAGCTCGGCCGCCGCGTCGACCGGGAACGGGTAGAGCTGCTCCAGCCGGCCGACGGCGATCCAGTCCGCCGGGCCGCGCAGCTCGTGGCCGGCGAGGTCGTAGTACACCTTCCCCGAGCAGAGCACGAGCCGCCGCACGCGCGGGGGTGAGACCGCCGGGTCGGCGAGCACTGGCCGGAAGGAGCCGTCGGTGAGCTCGGCCAGCGTCGACGAAGCCTCCTTCAGGCGGAGGAGCCCCTTCGGCGTCATCACGACCAGCGGCCGCGCCGCCGGGTCGAGCGCTTGCCGGCGGAGGAGGTGGAAGTACTGCGCCGCCGTCGTGCAGTCGGCGATGCGGATGTTCTCCTGCGCCGCGAGCTGCAGGAACCGCTCCAGCCGTGCGCTCGAGTGCTCCGGCCCGTTGCCCTCGTACCCGTGCGGGAGAAGCAGAGTCAGGCGCGAGGTCTGGCCCCACTTCGAGAGCCCCGAGACGATGAACTGGTCGACCGCGATCTGCGCGCCGTTGACGAAGTCGCCGAACTGCGCCTCCCAGCAAACGAGCGTCTCGGCCGCGGCGACCGAGTAGCCGTACTCGAAACCCACGCAGGCGGCCTCGGAGAGCGGCGAGTTGTGGACCTCGAACGAGGCCGACGCCTCGCGCAGACTCTGGACCGGGGTGTAGATCTCTCCGGTCTCAGCGTCGTGCAGCACCAGGTGGCGGTGCGAGAAGGTGCCGCGCTCGGTGTCCTGGCCGGTGAGCCGGATCGGGATGCCCTCGACCAGCAGGCTGGCGAACGCCAGCTCCTCGGCCTGGCCCCAGTCGACGCCCCCCTCGTCGAGCGTCGTCCGCCTGCGCTCCAGCTGCTTCCCCAGCTTCGGATTGACGGTGAAGCCGTCCGGGACCTGCAGCAGCTCCTCGTTGAGCGCGCGCAAGCGCTGTTCCTCGACGGCGGTCACGACGTCAGCGTCGACGGAAGCGGGGATTCGTCCCTCGTACGCGACCGCGGGAACGGCCTCGCCGAAGGTCGCCTTCAGCCGCTCGTGCGCCTCCTTCAGCCTCGCCTCGACCTGGGCCGAGAGTCCGTCGGCCTCTTCCTGCGAGAGCGCTCCTTCCTCTGCAAGGGCTTCCGCGTACTGCTCGCGGACGCTCGCCTGGCGTGCGATGCGCGCCGCCATCAGCGGCTGCGTGTACGCGGGCTCGTCCTGCTCGTTGTGGCCGTAGCGCCGATAGCCGACGAGGTCGATCACGAAGTCGGTGCAGAAGCGGCGGCGGAACGCCATCGCCAGGCGGATCGCCCCCAGCGTGGCCTCGGCGTCGTCGGCGTTGACGTGGACGATCGGGAAGTCGAAGCCCTTCGCGAGGTCGCTCGAGTAGCGCGTGGAGCGCCCGTCAGCGGGGTCGGTGGTGAAGCCGACCTGGTTGTTCGCGATCAGGTGCAGCGTGCCACCCGTCGAGTAGCCGGTCAGGTCGGCGAGGTTGAGCGTCTCGGCGACGATCCCCTGGCCGGGGAACGACGCGTCGCCGTGGATCAGGATCGGCATCGCGACCGACGCTTCGTGGTAGCCGGCGCGGGTGGAGCGGTCGGTCTGCTCGGCGCGCGTGCGGCCCTCGACGACCGGGTCGACCGCCTCGAGATGGCTGGGGTTGGACGCGAGCGTGAGCGTGATCTCGCCGGCCTGCGTCGCCCGCGTTCCCTCGGCGCCGAGGTGGTACTTGACGTCGCCGGTGCCGCCCTCGGGGTCGGAGACGACTGCCTCGAGCGTGCGCTCGCCCTCGAACTCGCGCAGGATCGACTCGTACGGGCGGCCCAGCACGTGCGCGAGCACGTTCAGGCGGCCGCGGTGCGCCATCCCGAAGACGACCTCGTGCGCACCCTCCTCGGCCGCCAGCTCGATTGCCTCGTCGAGCATCGGCACCATCGCGTCGAGACCCTCGATCGAGAACTGCTTCTGGCCGAGGAACGCGCGGCGCAGGTAGCGCTCGAAGCCCTCGACCTCGGTCAGCCGCTCCAGGAGGCGCCGCTTCTCGTCGCGTTCGAGCGGGCGCCGGTAGCGGCCCGACTCGATCGCCGCCCGCAGCCAGACGCGCTGCTCGTGGTCGGAGATGTGCTCGATCTCGTAGGCGCTCGTGCCGCAGTAGATCTCCCGGAGGCGCGGCAGGACGTCGGCCAGGGTGTCTCCCGGGACGTGCACGCGGAGGAGGCTCGCCGGAATGCGCCTCTGCAGATCCTCGGTGAGCTGCGGCTCGAGCCGCTCCGGCTCGAGCGCTGGATCGCCCACCGGCTCGGAGCCGAGCGGGTCGAGCCGCGCGGCAAGGTGGCCGTGCATCCGGATCGCCTTGACGAGCGCCATCGCGGCCGCGACCCCGCCGAGCAGCTCCTCGTCGACGACACGCGCGGGGGCAGGCGCCGCCGGAGCAGGCTCGGGCGCAGGCGCCGGGACGGTGACGGCCGCATGGCCGTTGCCGTCCTCGTGGAGTTGCTCGACCAGGCGCGCGAGCCCTGGATGCGTCGCGACGAGCTCGCTCGCGCCGCTCTCGAACAGCGAGCGCCATTCGGCCGGGACGGCCTCGGGGTTCTCGAGGTACTGCTCGAGGAGCGCGCTCGCGAAGCCCGCGTTCAGGCCGTCAACGTCCTGCATGCTCACTTCTTTGTTGTAGCAACGGGCTTCCCTGCGCCGCGCGCGAGTCCAGCGCCTAGAAAACGGGGTGATTCGTGATCACGGCGACTGCCATACCGACCACGAAGCACACGCCTCCGATCACGACCGCAGAGGCGACCAGGCGCGAATGGCGACCGCCCATCGCAGCAGCGATGACCGCGAGCAGGATCGCGAACGGGATCAGCCGCGCCGGCCGGTAGGTGAGGCCGATCGCGCTGCCGAGCACGGACAGCGCGGCGAGAAATCCGGCGATCGCGTCGGCAGGACGGTCTTCGGAGATCGGGCCCGTGCTCACGAGGGGAGGGCCGCGCGGTTCGTGCGCGCGAAGCCGCGCACCGGCGAGCCGTGCGGGCCTGGGCGGGGCCGGCGGGGCCGCACGGGGCGGCGCCACGGCGCGCGCGGCTCCGGCTCGGGCACCACGGCCGGCAGCAGAGCAGGATCGGGCGGCTTCGGCTCGGCCTTCACGGCCCAGTAGACGACCAGCCCGAGATAGACGATCGGGATCTTCAGGACGAGCATCATGAAGACGAACTCCCAGACCACCGTCGCGGCAGTGTACGGGATGCACGGCTAACCGCGCCTCCCCGGAAGCTTGCAGCGCCGCAGCGGGAACGAGCGGGGAGCGCAGACCGTCAACGGATCGGGATACATCGCGACGTAGCGCGTGTTTCCGACGTGGTAGTGGAGCTCGAACCCGCGGTACGAAAGGGCTCCCGTCCGGTGCGCGCGGAAGCCGATCAGGAGCTCAGCGTCGTCCTTCCAGCTCCTGTGGGGTGAGATCCGGAAGCCGGCGACGCGATGAAGCGTCGCCCCCTCGTGCGGCGGCGGGTACCGGCGGATGAAGCCGGTTGCGAGCGCGGGGACGCCCGGCTTCGTCCGCACGTGCATCACGAGCGGGCCGACGAGCTCGAGGCCCGGGGTCCGGTCGAGGAAGGCGATGCGATCGAGGACGACGGCCTCGCGCCCGCGGTTCGCGAGCGTCTCGGCGCCGTACGTTCCGGTCTTGCCGACGTCCATCAGGACCGACTCGCCCATGCGGAAGCCCGGCTCCGCGAGCGGCCCGCCGCGAATCGGTCCCCCGCTCGAGCAGCCCGCCAGCACGACGATGGCAACCGCCCAGAGACAGCGTCTAGCCACCGGCGAAGACGCGCGTAGAACGTCGCGGGTAGCCGTCGTTGCCGCAGAGGTAGTGGTCGAAGACCTGAGATCCGAAGTAGTACTGGTAGGTGACCCACCTCGAGGCTCCCGTCCAGGCCTGCACGGCGAGGCCGCCGCTGCCGAGGCCGACCGTCGCCGCAGCGCCCCAGGTCCGCAGCTTGTTGCTCGCGCGGAACCAGGTGCTGCCCGGCCCTTGCCGGATCGACCACTGGCGGTACGTCGTCAGGCACTTGTGCAAGTACTGCGACTCGTCGGCCCCGGGCACGATCCCGCCGCCGACCCACTCCTTGGGCTCGATCGTGTACCAGGTCGAGCACACGTTCCCGAAGACGTCGAGTGTCTGCTTGCGGTACTTGGCGTAGACGAAGTCCGACCTGAGCACGTGCGCCCAGTCGTCGCCCACGTTCTCGATCGAGACGCCGGTCGTGTCGCCGGTGGCCGCGTGCTCGAAGGCGCCGAGGGTCCACCCGTTCCCGAAGTTGACGCCGATCGAGATGTTGCTGACGTGCTCGGTCCCTTCGCCGAAGGCGAAGATGCCGACCGCATCGCGCGCGACCAGCAACTCGCCGATGATCGTGCTGTCGCGCTCCGTGGCGACGAGCGTCTTGGTCTTTCTCGAGAACGGACACCAGGTAGTGCCGACCGCGGGCCCGCCTCCGGCCGCGAGCGAGGGGCCCGGAACGGGACGTAGGTCGAGCTTCTCGTCCGCGATGCGCGTCCAGTCGTCCGCGACGGCCTGCTCGGGCGTGAGCCAGATCCGGGTCGCTTCGTCGAACGTGCGCGTGACGCCTCCGTAGTACCCGACCTCGTCGCTCGAGCCCACGACATCGAAGTTGACGTAGCCGCCGTTGGCCGTGGCGTCGCCGCGCAGGTCTGCCGTGTAGTCCGACCTGAGGACGAAGAAACCATCCGTTCCGGTGGTCGCCGTGTCGAGCGCCGCGTAGGAGCCCGACGACCCGACCGGCGGATCGCGGAACAGCTCGACGACTGCACCCTCGACCGGGACGCCGCTCGGATCGCGCACGTACCCCTGCGCGACGACCGGGGCGGGCGGGGGAGGCGGAGGCGGCGGCGGGTTGCTTGGGACGATCGCGTTCGAGCTCTGGACGAACGACCCGTAACAGCCCGTGTCGTCGTTGCACGGCTGCACCGCCGACCTGATCGCGTGGCCGACGTCGGCGGGCTGAACCGTATAGGTGAAGCTCGCCGGGGCACCCGCGACCTCGTCCGGGCCGCTGAAGACGACGCCGTCGCGGAGCCACTCCTTGTAGAAATGCGAGAACGGCACCCCGCACGACGTCCAGCTGCCGCCGCTCGAGGTGATCGCGTCGCCGGGATACGTCGGGTCTGGCGCGGTGAGGTGCGGGGCCACGTTCAGCGTGATCTCGCCGTAGCGGCACTGGGGCGAGGCGGACGCTTCGGCGCGCTGCCCTCCCGCGAGCACAGCGGCCACGGCCAGGACGCTCGCGGCGCCGGCCCAGAGCGAGGCGCGACAGAACAACGCGCGTTGCATCTCGGACTCCTTTCCGTCGACTCCTCTCGACGGTAGGCACGTCCGGCGCACGCGTGTGAAACGGAGACGTATCGAATGTGCAACATCTGCTGCTACCGCATCGGCCGAGCCGCGCCTAGTGGCCGTTCCGGACGCGTCCGAAGCCGCCCCCGCCGGGGGTCTCGACGCGGACGAGGTCACCCACCTGCAGGTCGAGCGCGGCCTTCCCCGGGACGGGCTCGCCGTTCACGAAGTTGCGCCCGGGTGCGCCGGGCTCGCCGCCACGCGCCCCCTGCGGAGCCCGCCGGCGCCGCTCGCCGACGAGGGACAGGCGACAGGGCTCCAGCACGCGCAGCTCGCGCACGACGCCGTCTCCGCCTCGGTGGAGGCCGGCCCCGCCCGAGCCCGTGCGCAGCTCGTGCCGCTCGACGCGGAGCGGGTAGGCGAGCTCGAGCGCCTCGGTCGGCGTCGAGAGCGTGTTGGACATCGCGACGTGGACCCCCGCCGGCCCGTCCGCGTCAGGACAGGCGCCCTGGCCGCCGCCGACAGTCTCGTAGTACGTGAAGCCGTCGTTGCCGAGCGTGAGGTTGTTCATCGTGCCCTGGCCCTGCGCCGGCACCTCCATGGCCCGGCCGAACGCCGCGAAGACGACGTCGACGATCCGGCTGGAGGTCTCGACGTTGCCGGCCGCCACGGCCGCGGGCGCGCGGGCGTTGACGAGGCAACCCTCGGGGGCGCGGACGTGCACCGGAGCGAAGGCGCCGCCGGAGGCGGGCACGTCCGGATCGGTGAGGCAGCGCACGACGAAGTAACAGGCGGAGCGCGCGACCGCGAGCGGGCAGTTCAGGTTTCCCTCGTGCTGCGGCGCGGTGCCGGCGAAGTCGATCTCGAGCTCGCCGCCTGCGACGGTGACGGCGGCGCGGATCGCGAGCTCGCCGCTGTCGATCGACTCGAGCGCGTCGGCGGCCTCGAACCGCCCGTCCGGGAGGCGCGCGATCGCGGCGCGGACGCTGAGCTCGGAGTAGTCGTGGAGCTCGTCCATCGCGGCCTCGACGCGGGCGGTTCCGTAACGGTCGCAGAGCTCCTGGGCTCGTCCTGCCGCAAGCCGGTGCGCGGCCAGCTGGGCGCGGAGGTCGCCGCGGCGCTCGTCGGGGTTGCGCATCCGCGAGACGAGAGAGTCGAGGACGCTCTCGTCGAGCCGCGTCGGCGGAATGACGACGCCCTCCTCATCGAGCCGGCGCGAGCTCGCAGGCAGGCTCCCCGGCTCGACGGCTCCGACGTCCGCGTGATGCGCGCGCGTGACCGCGAAGCCGGCGGTCGTTCTCGTGACGAGAGTGATGTCGGGGAGGTGCGTGCCGCCCGCGAACGGGTCGTTGAGGATGTAGACGTCGTCGGGACCGGGGTCGTTGGCGCGGACGGCGGCGACGGCGTCGGGCATCGCGCCGAGGTGGACTGGGATGTGCTCGGCCTGGGCGACCATCCGGCCGCGAGGATCGAAGAGCGCCGTCGAGCAGTCACGCCGCTCCTTGATGTTCGCCGAGAACGCCGAACGGACGAGCACCGCGCCCATCTCGTCCGCGATCGAGCGCAGCGACGCGCCGATCAGCTGCAGCTCAAGTTCCACTATTTTCACGGTCTCGTGACACTCTCGTGACGCGCAGCGTGCTACTGGTTCCATCCCTAACCCCCACCCACCCCGGGGGAAGCCAGCAGGTAGCGCCTTCGAGCTCGATCAGGACGGGTCCTTGCGCTTCCAGCGGCTCGGCCGGGGGCAAGCGGAGCTTCGGGCCGGCGCGCATCTCCGCCGTCCGGACGGCGACCAGCTCGACCGCCCGCGCCCGGTCGGCGTAGCCGTAGCGTGCCTCGTGCGCGCGGTGGAAGGCACCGGCGAGATCCTCGCCCAGCGGCACGGTCAGCTCGAACGACTGGCCCGCGTAGCGAAGGTCGGCCTCGCCGAGG
>VAXM01000058.1 GCA_005883335.1 Actinomycetota bacterium | reverse complement strand
AGGGGTTCAAGGCGTTCCTGAGCGCGACGGCGACCGGGATCCTGCTGTTCCTCTTCTGGGACGTCCTCAAGGAGGCGGTCGACCCGGTCGAGAGCGCGCTCAACGCCTCGCACTGGGGACGCTTTTCGTGGCTCTCCGCGCTGGCCTTCGGCGGGTTCGCGCTGGGGCTGCTGAGCCTCGTCTACTACGACGCGTGGATGAAGGCGCGGCGGCGCAAGAGCTTCCTCGGACCGGGCGCCGCGTCGGCGACGGAGCTGGAACGCTCGCATTTCACGGGCCTCACTCCCGCGCGCTGGCTCGCGCTCTTCATCGCCAGTGGGATCGGACTGCACAACTTCTCGGAGGGTCTCGCGATCGGACAGGCCGGTGCGAAGGGGACGCTCAGCCTCGCCTACGTCCTCGTGATCGGGTTCGGCTTGCACAACGCGACCGAGGGCTTCGGGATCGTGGCCCCGCTCGCGGGGGACAGCGAGCCGCCGAGTTGGCGCTTCCTCGGGCTGATGGGCCTGATCGGCGGCGGGCCGACCTTCCTCGGCACGGTCGTCGGGCAGGCGTGGACGTCGACCGCGGTCTCGGTGTTGTTCCTCACGCTCGCCGCGGGCTCGATTCTCTACGTCGTGACCGAGCTGCTGAACGTGTGCCGGCTCTTCACTTCGAAGACGGTGACGGCTTGGGGCCTGCTGCTCGGTTTGACGCTCGGCTTCGCCACCGACTTCGTGCTCGTCGCGGCCGGCGTCTAGCCTCAATCGCGTGACCCGATTTGGGACGGTTGTGCCGCTCGTGACCGCGCGTGCTCTGAGCACGCGCGAGTTCACGTACGAGCTGCCCGACGGTACCGGCAAGGGCGCCGTGGTTTCGGTCCCCTTCGGCCGGTCGCGAGCGCGAGGCGTGGTCGTCGACGTCGTGGACGCACCGCCCGCGGGAGTGAAAGCGCTCCCGGTCGAGAAGGTCGTCCACGAGCTGCCGCCGGCTCTGGTCGACCTCGCGCTCTGGCTCGCCGACTACTACGGCTCGACGCCGGCGCGCGCGCTAGAGCTCGTCGCGCCGGTGCGTCGGCAGCGGCGCAAGGAGCAAGCGTCGCCGGTGGAACGGCAGTCGCTCGAAGGCGAGGCGCCCCCCGCGCAGCTGAGCCCCGACCAGGAGCGGGCGATCGCGCGCATCGCCGAGGGAGGACGCTTCCTCCTCTACGGGCCGACGGGCAGCGGCAAGACCGAGGTCTACCTCCAGGCCGCGGCGGCTGCACTGGAGCGCGGGCTCGGGACGATCGTGCTCGTGCCGGAGATCGCGCTCGCGCCGCAGACCGTCGGCCGCTTCCGCGCGCGGTTCGGCGATTCGGTGGCCTTGCTCCATTCCGGACTGACCGATGCGGAGCGGCGGGACGAGCGCGAGCGGATCTCGAGGGGTGAGGCCAGGATCGTCGTCGGTGCACGCTCGGCGGTCTTCGCGCCGATGCACGGCCTCGGGCTGATCTGCGTGGACGAGGAGCACGATGCCTCGTACAAGCAGGAGTCCGATCCGCGCTACGACGCCCGCACGCTCGCCGCGAAGCGGGCCGCCCTCGAGGGCGCGACGGTCGTGTACGGGAGCGCGACTCCGCGACCGGAAAGCTGGGCGGCGCTCGAGCGGCTCGAGCTGCGGGAGCGGCTCGGCGGCCGGCTGCCGCCTGTGCGGCTCGTCGACCTCCGCCGCGAGGCGGGCTATCCGCTCTCGGCCCCGCTCCTGGCCGAGCTCGGCGCGATCGCGGAGAACGGCGGCAAGGCGATCCTGCTCCTCAACCGCCGTGGCATGGCGCCCGCGCTGCATTGCCGCGCCTGCGGCTCGACGTTCCGCTGCCCCGACTGCGACGTGGCGCTCGTGCTGCACCGCGACGAGGCGCTCCGCTGCCACCACTGCGGGCACGCGGAGCCCTCCCCGAGCGAGTGTCCTGCGTGTGGCTCCGTCGAGCTCGCGCGGATCGGCGCCGGGACGCAGCGCCTCGAGCGTGAGCTCGCCGAGCGGGTGCCCGAGCTCGAGCTGATTCGCCTCGATGCGGACACCGCCGGCAACCCCGAGGAGCTCGCGCAAGCCCTCCGCCGCTTCCGGGACGCAGACCGCGCCGTTCTGCTCGGCACGCAGATGGTCGCGAAGGGCCACCACTTCACGGGAGTGGCGCTCGCCGCTGTCGTCGACGCTGACACGGGCCTGGGCCTGCCCGACCTGCGCGCCGAGGAGCGGACCTTCCAGCTCGTCACCCAGCTCGCCGGCCGAAGCGGTCGCGACGCGCCGGGGCGCGTGCTCGTCCAGACCTTCCAGCCCGACGCGCGGCCGCTGGCGCTCGCGGCGCGCCACGACGTGCCGCGCTTCCTCGCCGACGAGCTCGAGCGGCGCCGCGAGCTCGGCTATCCGCCGTTCCGCCACCTCGTGCGCGTGCTCGTCACCTCGCCGTCCGAGCGCGCGGGGCTGACGCTCCTCGAGGAGCTGCGTGCCGGCCTCGACGGGCAGAACGGCGAGTTGCTCGGCCCGGCGCCGCTCTTCCGCCTGCGCGGCAAGCACCGCGCCCAGCTCGTCGCGAAAACGGACGAACCGCGTCGGCTGGCTGCCCGCACTGCGCGTCTCCTTGCTGCCGCCGCACCCGCGATGCGCCGCGCCGGCCTCACTGCCGTTGTGGACGTCGACCCCCAGAGCCTCTGACCTAAGATTGCGCTCGTGAGCGACGCCGGCGAAGTACGGGACGAGAAGCTCGACGCCGAGGCCGAGGCCCGTCGGCGCGTCGCGCTCGCGCAGATCCGCCAGTACCCGGATCCCGCGCTGCGGATGAAGGCACACGACATCGAAAGCTTCGATGTGGATCTAACGCGGCTCGTGGAGCAGCTCGAGCATTTGCTCGGCGACGCGAACGGGCTCGGGCTCGCCGCGACGCAGCTCGGCGTGCTCCGGCGCGTTTTCGTTCTGCGGCCGGATCCCGACGAGGAGTCGAAGGTGCTCGTCAACCCGCGGCTCGTCGAGGGCTCAGACGAGCGGGTGACCGACGACGAGGGGTGTCTTTCGCTCCAGGGCGTCGTGATCCCGGTCGAGCGGCACGAGCGCGTGACCGTCGAGGCTCAGGATCCGGAGGGGAACGACGTGCGGCTCGAGCTCGAGGGCTTGCCGGCGAGGGTCGCCCAGCACGAGCTCGACCACCTCGACGGGATTCTGATTCTCGACCGGACGACGCCCGACGCGCGGCGCGAGGCGCTCGCGGTGCTGCGGCCGCAGCCCGTCATCGTTCGTAGTTGAGGCTTGCGGTTGCCGCGACGGCTCCGCTCGGCGCCGACGTGCTCGAGCGGCTCGCGGCGAAGCACGAGATCGCATACCTGTTGACGCGGCCTGACCGGCCGCGCGGCCGGGGTCGCCGGGTTGGGCCGCCGCCTGCGAAGGAGGTCGCGGCGCGGCTCGGGGTCGAGGTTCGGCAGCCGGAGAAGCTCTCCGACTTCGATCCCGAAGAGGACGTCGTAGTTCTGGCCGCCTACGGGTCGCTGATCCCCGAGGACGCGCTCGACCGGGCGCTCTGGCTGAACGTCCACCCGTCGCTGCTGCCGCGCTGGCGCGGCGCGGCGCCGATCGAGCGCGCGCTGATGGCGGGCGATCCGGAGACCGGAGTCACGATCATCAGGCTCGTGCCCGAGCTCGACGCGGGCCCGATCGCGGCCCAGCGCTCTTTCCCGGTCAGGGCGGAGGACGACTTCGGCACGGTCTCCGCGCGCGCCGGCGAGCTCGGCGCCGAGCTGATCGACGAGGTGCTGCCCGAGCCGACGTTCACGCCGCAGCCTTCCGAGGGCGTCACGTACGCGGAGAAGATCGGTCCGGCGGACCGCGAGCTTGACTGGAGCCGGCCTGCGGAAGAGCTGCTGAACCGGGTGCGGTCCCTCTCGCCGCACATCGGCGCGCGGGCCGAGCTGCACGGCCGCCCGGTCACGATCTGGCGCGCGCGGGTCGAGGACGGGAAGCTCGTGCCGGTCGAGGTGCAGCCGGACGGGGGCCGGCGGATGGACTACCAGGCGTTCCTACGCGGAGTCCGGTGAGCGTTTCTCCCGCGCGGCGGGCGGCCTTCGACACCATTCTGCGCGTCTTCGAGGAGGACGCCTACGCGGACCGCGCCTTCCCCGCCGCAGCCGCGGGGCTCGATGCGCGAGACCGCGCGCTGGCGCAGAGGCTCGCGTACGGGACAATCCAGCGCGTCCGCACCCTCGACCACGGGATCGAGGCGCTCGGCCGGCGTCCGGTGGCGAAGCTGGACGCGCCCGTGCGGGCGGCGTTGCGGCTCGGCGCGTACCAGCTCGCGTTCTCCGAAGTCGCCGTGCACGCGGCCGTGAACGAGTCGGTCGAGCTCGTGCGGACCGCGGGCCTTCCCCGCGCGGTCGGCTTTGCGAACGCGATCATGCGCCGGCTCGCTCTCGGCCTGCGCGATCTTGTGGCCGGGCTGCGCGACGAGACTCCGGCGGAGGCAGCGCTCAAGCACTCGTATCCCGACTGGGTCGCCGAGCTCTGGTGGCGCGAGTTCGGCCGGGACGAGGCACTGGCGCTGATGGAGGCGCAGAACGAGCCCGCCGAGACGGTGGTTCGGATCAACCGGCGCTACGAGGGACACGTCGAGGGCCGACCCGATCCAGAGATCCCCGACGCGCTGCACGTCGAGCGGGTCGACGAAGAGGCGCTGCGCGCGGGGCTGATCTGGCCGCAAAGCCGGGGCTCGCAGCTTGCGGGCCTCTGCGTGGGGAGCACGGAGGGCGAGCGCGTGCTCGACCTGTGCGCGGCGCCGGGCGGAAAAGCGACCCAGCTCGCCGGCGAGGTGACCGCGGTCGACATCCATCCGGGCCGCGCGCGGCAACTCGAGGAGAACTGCGCGCGTCTCGGTGCGACGAACGTCCGCGTCGTGAACGCCGACGCGCTCGCACTTCCGGAGGATCTGCGCGACTTCGACCACGTGCTGGTCGACGCGCCCTGCTCCGGGCTTGGCGTGCTGTCGTCGCGGCCGGACCTGCGGTGGCGCGCGGAGCCGCTCCCGGACCTGCAGCTCGCGCTCGTGCGTGCGGCGGCCGAACGCGTCCGGCCGGGCGGCACCGTCCTCTACTCGGTCTGCACGATCAGCGCCGAGGAGAACGAGGCCATGGTCGATGCGAGCGGGCTCGAAGTCGAGTCCCTGCAGGAGGAGTGGCCGCAGTTCGCGCATCCGCGCCGGCCGGAGTTCCTGCTCACGCTGCCGCACCGGGATAGGACGTCGGGGTTCTTCATCGCCCGTCTACGATCGCGCCCGTGAGCTGGGCGGACTGGACGCGGGACTTCGAGGTCGAGCCCTCGCTCTACGCGGCCGACTTCGCCCGTCTGGGCGAGCAGGTCGAGTTGCTCCTGGGCGCGGGCGTGCGGGTGTTCCACTTCGATGTGGGCGACGGGCACTTCATCCCGCCGATCACCATCGGGCCGGTCGTGCTGCAGTCGATCGCGCCGCTCGTCCACGACCGAGGCGGGAGGCTCGACTGCCACCTGATGGTCGAGTCGCCGGAGCGGCACTTCTCCCAGTTCCGGGAGGCCGGCGCGGACAGCGTGACCGTCCATTTGGAGGTGTGTCCAGATCTGTCCCCGATCGTCGAGCTGGCTCGGCTGGAGGGGCTCCAGGTCGGGCTCGCGTTCAACCCGGAGACGAGCGTCGAGCGGGCGGCGGCGGCTGCGATCGAGGCGCAGGTGGATCTCGTGCTGTGCATGAGCGTCCACCCGGGGTACTCGAGGCAGGCGTTCATCCCGGAGTCGGCCGAGCGCGTGCCGCGTCTCCGCGAGCTCCTGCCCGAGTCGATGCTGGTGCAGGTGGACGGCGGCGTCGGGCGCGAGAACCTCCGCGAGCTGTTCGAGGCGGGGGCGCGGCTCTTCGTCGCGGGCGGCGCCATCTTCGGGAGCGGGGATCCGGGCTCCGCGTACCGGCAGCTCGTCGACGAACTGTCGTGAGCCTGGAGCGCGCGCTGGAGCTCGCGGAGCGCGGGCGCGGGGCGGTCGACTACACGCACCCGCTGGTCGGCGCGGTGGTCGTCCGCGACGGCGAGGTCGTCGGCGAGGGCTGGTACGCGGGGCGGGGAACTCCGCACGCCGAGGTTGTTGCGCTGCGGGCCGCCGGAGAGCGGGCGAGGGGTGCGACGCTGTACGTGACGCTGGAGCCGTGCTCGCATCGCGGCGACACGCCTCCGTGTGCCGATGCCGTGGTCGAGGCTGGGATCGCGCGGGTCGTCGCCGGGGTCGGCGACCCGAACCCGAAGGTCGACGGGAAGGGCTTCGAGCGGCTGCGCGCGGCCGGCGTCGACGTCGAGGTGGTCGACTCCTGGGAGGCGCGAGTACAGAACGAGACCTGGCGCGTATGGATTTCACGCGGCCGGCCGTTTGTGACCTACAAGGTCGCGATGACCCTCGACGGGCGGGTGACCGTGCCCGGCTCGCGCTGGGTCAGTGGGGAGGAGAGCCGTCGGCGGGTGCACGAGCTGCGCGCAGCCTCCGACGCAGTTGCGGTCGGGATGGGGACAGTGCGCGCCGACAAGCCGCTGTTGACCGCTCGCGACGTCGACGTCGGCAGGCAGCCGCGGCGGCTCGCGTTCGGCCGCGGGCCGCTGCCCGAGGGCTCGGAGCTCGAGCTTCGTTCCGGTGAGCTGGCGCGCGAGCTTGCGACGCTTGCCGAGGAGGGAGTTCGCTCCCTGTTGCTGGAAGGCGGCCCGACGCTGGCGGCGTCGTTCCTGGCGGCCGGCTTCGTCGACAAGCTGCTCGTCTTCGTCGCACCGCGGCTCTCCGGCGAGGGCCCGGGGCCGGTGGCAGCGTTGCACGAGCCGATCGAGTTGCGGCGTTTGTCATGCGAGCGGGTCGGTGATGACCTACTCCTGACGGCGTATGTCAACGAGCCGTGAGCAAACCAGGCGCGCCGACGACCGCCTCGTGACGATCATCTCCGGGTGGCTGGCCGGCCACGTCTCCGACGGGGAGCTGCGGCGCGAGCTCGAGGGGGTCCGTCGCGCGGAGCTCGAGCCCGACCAGGTCGAAGCGCTTCAAGAGCTGCGCGCCGAGCTCGCGAAGGACTCGCGCCGCGGAGAGCTCCAGATGGTCGCGCGGGAGACCCTCGAAGCGCTCGCGCTAGGCGGCTGAGCCTCCTGGTCCCTTAGTACGGTTCGCCCGGCCTCCTCCCCGAGGCGAGCGTATCGGCGAAAAGCGCACGTGTCTGTCACGCGAGCGTGACTTTTCGCGCGGCCGGGCCGGGGTAGCCTTTGTGCGTGTTCACCGGCATCGTCCGCGAGAAGGGTCGTGTCGTCTCCGCCGCGCTGAACGGCGACGGCCGCTCCCTGGTGCTCCGGATCGCCGCGCCGCAGACCGCTGCCCAGACGAGCCTCGGTGATTCCGTCTCGGTCGCCGGTTGTTGCCTGACGGCGGTCGGCGCTGACGACGGTGAGCTCGCCTTCGAGGCTGTCCCGGAGTCGCTCGCGCGCACAACCCTTGCGGAGCTCGGCGAGGGCGTCGAGGTCAACCTGGAGTCCGCGCTGAGAGCCGGCGAGCCGCTCGGCGGCCACTACGTCCAGGGCCACGTCGACGGCGTCGGGCGCGTCCGCTCGCTCGAGCCGGACGGCGACGGGGCACGGCTCTTGCTCGATGTTCCGGCCGAGATCCTCCGCTATTGCGTCGAGAAGGGCTCGCTCGCGGTCGACGGCGTCTCGCTCACGATCGCAGCGCTCGACGAGCGCGGGGTCGGCATCGCGCTCGTCCCGCACACGCTCCTCGAAACGACGCTTTCGGGGCTCCAGGCCGGGGACGCGGTGAACCTCGAGGCCGACGTGCTCGCGAAATACGTCGAGCGGCTGGCGCAGCGCTGAGCGGTACGATCCGCCGTCAGATGGAGACCACCGCCAGTTCGACCGCGTTCTCCCCGATCGAGGAGGCGATCGACGACATCCGCCAGGGCAAGTTCGTCGTTGTCGTCGACGCCGCCGACCGCGAGAACGAAGGCGACTTGACGATCGCGGCCCAGTTTGCGACGCCCGAGGCGATCAACTTCATGGCGAAGCACGGCCGCGGCCTGATCTGCCTCTGCCTGACCGGTGAGCGGTGCGAAGAGCTCGGCCTGCGCCCGATGACCGAGCGCAACGAGACGCCTTTCGGCACCGCGTTCACGATCTCGATCGAGGCGCGGGAGGGGATCAGCACCGGCATCTCGGCGCCCGATCGCTCGCGCACGATCCAGGTCGCGATCGACCCCAGCCGCGACGCCGGGGATCTCGTCCAGCCCGGCCACGTCTTCCCGCTGCGGGCACGCGCGGGCGGCGTCCTGCAGCGCGCCGGCCAGACCGAGGCCGCGGTCGACCTCGCGCGCCTCGCAGGGCTCAACCCCGCAGGCGTCGTCTGCGAGGTGATGAACGACGACGGGACGATGGCGCGAGTGACCGACCTGATCCCGTACTGCGAGCGGCACGGGCTGAAGATGATCACAGTCGCCGACCTGATCGAGTACCGGCGGCGGACGGAGAAGCTCGTCGAACGGACGACCTCCGTGCGGCTACCGACGAGCTACGGCGAGTTCACCGCGATCGCGTTCCGCGAGAAGCTGACCGGCAAGCACCACCTCGCGCTGGTCAAGGGCGACGTCGCCGGGATCGCGGACGTCCTCGTCCGCGTCCACTCGGAGTGCCTCACCGGAGACGTGTTCCACTCGCTCCGCTGCGACTGCGGCGAACAGCTCGACCAGGCGCTGCAGCAGATCGCGGCCGAGGATCGCGGCGTGCTCCTCTACATGGCGCAAGAGGGACGCGGCATCGGCCTGCTGAACAAGCTGCGTGCCTACGAGCTGCAGGAGACCGGCCTGGACACGGTCGAGGCGAACCTGGAGCTCGGTTTCGCGGCCGACGCGCGGGAGTGGGGGATCGGCAACCAGATCCTCGCCGACCTCGGGCTCTCGACGATTCGGATCCTGACCAACAACCCGAAGAAGATCAGCGGGCTGGAGGGCTACGGCCTGACCGTCGTCGAGCAGGTGCCGATCGAGACGCCGCCGAACAGCGAGAACCTCCGATACCTCGCAACGAAGCGCGCCAAGCTCGGCCATCGGCTGCACCACCAGGACTTGCGGTTCGACGCGGAGGGCGAGGAATGAGCGAAGGGCTCGACGAGCCGCGCCTCCGGCTCGAAGGCGAGCCGGACGAAGAGCGGCGCGAGGACGTCACGGAGGTCGAGACCGAGCGCGAGCAGCCTCCGGCGCCGCCCGGCGAGGACGAGCTGCCCGCGGAGGAGGACGAGCTGCCCCGGCTGCGGGGCGCGGAGCACGCGGCCGGCGCGCTACGGATTCCGGACGGCTACGGCGTGATCGAAGGCGAGCCGACGGGCGCGCGACGCTCGGTCGGGATCGTCGTGGCGCGCTTCAACGGCGAGATCACAGGTGAGCTCCTGGCACGTGCGCTCGATGAGCTCGAGCGAGCAGGCGTGGGGCGGGAGGCGGTCACGATCGTGCCGGTGCCGGGAGCTTTCGAATTGCCCTTGGCGGCGATGGCCCTCGCGAAGACGCGGCGCTACTCCTGCATCGTGGCGCTCGGGGCCGTGATTCGCGGCGAGACGCCGCACTTCGAGTACGTCGCGAGCGAGGCGGCGAGCGGCCTGCAGCTGGCCGGCATCGAAACGGGAGTGCCTGTCGCGTTCGGCGTCCTCACCGTCGAGAACGAGGAGCAGGCCCGCGAGCGGCTCGACAAGGGCGCTGAAGCCGTGCGGACTGCGCTCGAGATGGCAGACGTGTTTTCGCAGTTGCGTGCCGCGGCCGGCTCGGCGCCGGGGTAGCAAGCCTCAGCTACACTCCGCCGCCGTGTCCAAGGTCTGCGCAATCTGCGGAAAGAAGCCCTCGTTCGGCCACAACCGGAGCCATTCGATGGTGGCCACGAAGCGGCGCTTCAACCCCAACCTCCAGCGCGTTCGCGTTCTCCTCGGCGGGAAAGCCACCCGGGCGTACGTCTGCACGCGCTGCCTGAAGAGCGGCCGGGTCGAGAAGGCGATCTAGTCGCCGGCGCCCAGCGGCGCTGTTTGAGGCACACCCAACCTCCTCCCCGCTGCGAGCGTAGCCTGGAAACGCGCACGCGTGTGTGACGCGGGTGTGGCAGAAGCGTAACTTTGAGCCCATGAGCGACCTCGAATCGCTGCGCCTGCTCGTCCGCGGCGCCATTGGGGCGCTCGAGCGGAGCCGGCAGCGGATCGACGACCTCAACGTCTACCCGGTGCCCGACGGCGACACCGGCACGAACCTGTTGCTGACGGTGCGCGGCGTTGCGGAGGCGCTCGCCCGGTCGAACGCGGACAACCGGGAAAATCTCGCACGTGAGGTAAGCCGGGCTGCGCTTCTGAGCGCCCGCGGGAACTCCGGCGTGATCCTGTCGCAGATCATCCGTGGCGCCGCGGATGAGCTCGCCGAGACCAGTCAGATCGACACCGCCGCGATCGCCCGAGCCCTCCGCAGCGCCGCGGACGCGGCCTACCAAGCCCTCCGCGAGCCGGTCGAAGGCACGATGCTCACGGTCATCCGCGAGCTCGCCGACGAGGCCGAAGCGCAAGCCTCCTCCGCGCTCGACCCGACGGAGCTGCTCGAAGCTCTCGTCCGCCGCGGCGACCAGGCGGTCGCCCAGACGCAGGAGCAACTGGATGTCCTCCGCAGAGCCGGAGTTGTAGACGCGGGAGCTGCGGGCCTGGTCGAGATCCTGCGCGGGGTGGCGGCCGCCGCGCGGGGAGAGGAGCTGCCCGAACCGTCGAGGGCCCCCGCCCTCCCCCAGCAGGCCGTCCACCAGGAGCGCTCCCATTTCCGCTACTGCACGGCGTTCGTGATCGAGGGCGAAAGCCTCGATCCCGCCCACGTCGAACGCGAGCTCGACAAGCTCGGCGACTCGCTGCTCGTGGTCGGCGACAGCACGGCGCTCAAGGCGCACGTCCACACCGACGACCCCGAAACGGCGCTCGCGGTGGGAAGGGCCGTCGGCACGGTCGATGCCGTCGAGATCGCCGACATGCACCGCCAGACGGAAGAGCGCGAGGCCCGCCTCCGCGAGACCACTCGCAGTGCTGTCGTCGCGGTCGTGGCCGGCGAGGGCAACCGCCGCCTGTTCGAGAACCTCGGCGCGGCGCGCATCGTCGAGGGCGGCCAGACGATGAACCCGCCCGCCGCCGACCTGCTCGCCGCGGTGGAAGCGGCGAACGCAAAGGAAGCCGTCCTGCTTCCGAACAACGCGAACGTCGTCCTCACCGCGGAACAGGCTGCGGCCCTCGCGACTCGCCCCGTCCACGTGGTGCCGACTCGCTCGCTCCAGGCAGGGCTCGCGGCGCTCGTTGCCTTCAACCCCGACCGGTCAGCCGAGGAGAACGCGGAGGAGATGCGCCGAGCCGTCGAGGGCGTCGCGACCGGTGAGGTCACGACCGCGTCCCGCGATGCCGAGATCGATGGGCTCACCGTGGAGAACGGCGAATACCTCGGCCTGCTCAACGATCGCGCAGTCGCAGCCGGCCCGAGCTTCGACGAGGTCGCGCGTGCGGTCGCCGACGCGCTGCTCGCTGAGCCGCGAGACGTGCTGACGCTGCTCGCCGGCGACGGCGCTCCCGAGCTGAACGGCCTCCTCGACGAACTGAGCGCGCGCCACCCCGAGCTCGAGATCGACCTCCACGAGGGCGGCCAGCCGCACTACCAGCTCCTCCTCTCGGCTGAATAGAGTCAACGCTGTGAGCGACCAGATCCTCATCGTCCTGGTGGAGGACAACGACGTCTTCCGCGAGGCGCTGGAGCTCCTGCTCGGCCTCCGCCCCGAGATGAAGGTTGTCGCCTCGGTCGCCGACGGCGCCGACGCCGCTCGAGTGGTTTCCGAGCTCTGTCCCGACGTGGTGCTGATGGACTACCGCTTGCCGGGCATGGACGGGGTGCAGGCGACGCGGGCCGTGCTCGAGTCGTGCCCGGAGACCGCGGTCGTCTGTCTAACCGCCTCGGCAAATCCGCGCGAGCGCGAGGCGCTGATGGAGGCAGGCGCCGTCGGCTGCCTCGAGAAGGACGAGGGCCTCGACGCGATCGTCGCGGCCATCCGTGACGCCGCGCGGCCGGCCGCGGCGTGAACCTGACCACAGAGAACACTGCGATCGTCGTCGACTCGACCGCCGATTTCCCGGAAGCCCCGGAGCGCTTCCCGAACTGGCGCGTCGTCCCGCTCTACGTCCGCTTCGGCGAGGAGAGCTTCCGCGACTACGTCGAGCTGGCGCCGGATGCGTTCTACGAGCGCCTGCGCCGCGCCGAGCAGACGCCGACGACGTCGCAGCCGACCCCGGCCGACTTCCTGACGGCCTACGAGGAGCTCGCCGGCTACGACCGGATCCTCTCGCTCCACATCGCGGGGAAGCTCTCGGGCACGATCGAGAGCGCGCGTACCGCAGCCCGGATGCTCGGCGACGACCGCGTTCGCACGATCGACTCGGAAAGCGCCTCGGTTGCGATCGCGATGCTCGGGCTCGCGATCCAGCGGCGACTCGAGCACGGCACCACCGACGAGGAGATCGATGAGCTTGCGGCGCGCTACCGGGACAACGCGGGCCTGCTCTTCACCGTGGACACGTTCGAGTACCTCGTGCGCGGCGGCCGCGTCGGCCGGGCGCGCGGCTGGGCGGGAGAGCTCCTGCACATCAAGCCGATCCTCACGATCAAGGAGGGCGAGGTCGTCCCCGTCAAGCGCGTGCGCGGGAACAGGAAGGCGTTCCTCGAGTTCGCCTCCGCGTTCGAGGCTGACACGCGGGACTCGCCGTCACTCAGGGTCGGGCTCGCGCACGCCGAGGCGCCGGAGCGGGCCGAGGCGCTCAGGAAGATGGTCCGCGAGGCGCGGCCGAGCGCCGAGATCGAGCAGATCGCGACGCTCGGCCCGGTCCTCGGCGCGCATGCGGGCCCCGGAACCGTCGGTTTCTTCTGGTTTTCTAGACTGATCGTCGTGCCGAGGGCCTTTGCAGGAGAGAAGGCGCCCGCCGGCTGGCCGCGCCTGCCCGGGACTCCGCGGCCGGAAAGCCTCGAGCGCCCGTTGTCGACGCTCACGGGGGTCGGCCCGGCGCTCGAGAAGAAGCTCGCGAAGCTCGGGCTGCGCACCGTGCGCGACCTACTGGAACACCGGCCGCACCGCTATGAGACCGCGGTTCCCGAGCGGCGGATCGCCGACCTGCTCGCCGGCGAGGAGGCGGCGATCGCAGGCGAGGTGAGGCGCGTCTCCGTGCGGCGGCCGAGGCGCAACCTCGCGATCGTCCAGGCGCGGGTCGCGGACGAGAGCGGCGAGATCGGGGCTGTGTGGTTCAACCAGGCGTGGCTCGCCGAGCGGTTGCAGCCGGGGACGCGGGTTAGGCTGCGCGGCCAGCTCGAGCGCAACGGCTTCAAGGTGCGCTCCTACGACCTGAACGGCGTCTCGGCGACCGCGGACTTCGCTCCTGTCTACCCGGCGAGCGAGGAGGTGACGCCAAAGCGGCTGCGGGGTCTGGTCGAGCGCGCGCTCGTCTTCGCGCGAGACGTTCCCGATCCGCTGCCGGCCGCGCTGAAGGCGGGCGAGCGCTTGCCGCTGCGAGCGGATGCGCTGGTCGCACTGCACCGGCCGAGATCGCTCGACGAGGGAGAGGAGGCCCGCCGCCGGCTGGCGTTCGACGAGCTGCTCGTGCTCCAGGTCGGTCTGGCTCGAACGCGGGCCGGCCGCGCCGCGACGCAGGCCCGCCCGCTCGGCAGGCCGGGCGAGCTCACGGCCCGTTACCGCGAGCTGCTCCCGTTCGAGCTCACTCCCGACCAGGAGCACGCCATCGAGGAGATCGACCACGACCTCGCCCGTGAGGCCCCGATGCAGCGGCTGCTCCAGGGCGACGTCGGCTCCGGCAAGACCGTCGTGGCGCTCTATGCGCTCCTGCGCGCGGTCGGAGCAAGCCTCCGCGGCGCGCTGATGGCTCCGACCGAGACGCTCGCGGAGCAGCATTTTCTGACGATCGAGCCGCTCTGCTCGCAGCTGGGCGTGCCGGTCGCGCTCCTCACCGGCTCCGTCAAGTCGGATGTCGAGTCGGCGCGGATCGTGGTCGGCACGCACGCGCTGATCCAGGAGGGCGTCGAGCTCGATGACCTCGCGGTCGCCGTCGTGGACGAGCAACATCGCTTCGGCGTCGAGCAGCGGAAGGCGCTGGTCGAGGGCCGAGCGCCGCACGTCCTGCACATGACCGCGACGCCGATCCCGCGCACGCTTGCGCTGACGCTCTACGGCGATCTCTCGGTGACCGAGATCGCGAAGCCGCCGGCATCGCGGAAGCCCATCGTTACGTCGTGGGTCACCGCCGAGAAGTCGTCCGAGGCCTACCGCCGCCTGCGCAAGCACCTCGACGCGGGCCGCCAGGCTTACGTCGTCTGCCCGCTGATCGAGGAATCCGGCACCTCGGTCGCGCGCGCGGCCGAGGTGGAAGCGGAACGCCTGCGGCGCGGCGAGCTGAAGGGCTACCGCGTCGGACTGATGCACGGGCGGTTGCGGCCGGCCGACCGGCGCGCGCTGATGGCCGCCTTCGTCGCGCGGGAGCTCGACGTGCTCGTGGCGACGACCGTGATCGAGGTCGGCGTCGACGTCTCGAACGCGACGATCATGATCGTCCAGGAGGCCGACCGGTTCGGGCTCGCGCAGCTGCACCAGCTCCGCGGCCGCGTCGGTCGCGGCGTGGAGCAGTCGTATTGCCTGCTGATCTCGCGTGCACACGAGGAGCTGACCGACAACGCGCAGGCGCGCCTGCAGGCGCTGGTCGACTCGACGGACGGCTTCGAGCTAGCGGAGAAGGACCTCGAGCTCCGCGGCGAGGGCCAGCTGCTCGGCACCCGCCAGTCGGGCCTCTCCGACCTGCGTTTCGTCCACTGGCGGCGCGACCGGCCGCTCCTGGAGCGGGCCCGCACCGCCGCCGACAGTCTCGTCGAGTACGAAGGGCCGCTGGCCGAGGACGTCGAACGCGTCTTCGCCTCCGTGGGGGCGACGGCATGATGCTCGGGCTCGAGCGACGGCGCCTGATCCGCGCTCTGGTCGACGGCGACGAAGCGGAGCGGTGGGCGGCGGCCCAGGCACTCTCCGGGCGCAGTGACCGGCGGACGGTTCGCAGCGTCGAGCGCATCCTGGAAGACGGAGGCGAGGACGCACCACGCGCGGCAGCCGCGTACGTGCTCGGGTTCAGCGGGGAAATCGATGCGGCGGCGTTGCTCGCGCGGACGCTGGCAGACCGCGAGGAGAGCGTCGTCGTCCGCGCCTACGCGGCCGAGGCGCTGGGACACCTGCTGCAGTACGAGACCGTGCTGGCCGAGGTGCGGGCCGCGATCCGCGGCGGCCTGCGCGATCCTGCAGCGGAGGTCCGCTTCTGGAGCGCGTTCGCCGCCGGCGTGCTGGGCCTCCAGGAGACCCACCCCCACCTCGTGCACCTGGCCGACACCGACGGCAATGAGATCGCCGGCTGGTGGACGGTGGCGGAGGAGGCGGAATGGGCGCTGAGGGTCCTCAACGGCGAAGAGGACCCTCCGCTACCGCAACGGGCCTAGGGTGGCCGACGACATGCGGATCATCGCCGGCTCGCGGAAGGGCGCTCGCATCTTCGCGCCGAAGGGCAAGGAGACCCGCCCGACCGGTGACCGCGTCCGCGAGGCCGCGTTCAACCTGATCGGCCCGGGCGTCGTCGAGGACGCGACCGTGCTCGACCTCTTCGCCGGCTCCGGCGCGATGGGGCTCGAGGCGCTCAGCCGCGGCGCGGCCCATGCGACCTTCGTCGAGAGCGACCGCGAGGCCTGCCGCACGATCAACCGCAACCTCGACAAGCTCGGCCTCGACAGCGCGACTGTCCTCTGCCAGGACGTCCTCGCGGCCCTGAGAACCGATGGCCGCGCAGCCACCAGCTACGATCTCGTGCTGGTCGACCCGCCCTACCGGAGGTTTTCTTCCCTGCAAAACGCG
>VAXM01000163.1 GCA_005883335.1 Actinomycetota bacterium | reverse complement strand
GCGAGCCGTACCTCGAGCTGACCGCGGAGCGCGACTACAGCGAGCAGGAAGAGTCGCCGACGCTGCCGGAGCACGAGCTCGAGCACACCTTCGCCCGGGACGACGACGCTTCGGCGGCCGCCGCGACGCTGGCGCGGGCCGACGAGGAGGGCCTCTACGTCGAGCTCGTTGCCCTCGAGCCCGGCGAGGCGCCCGACTGGGCCGAGGCGGAGGCCTACATCGACGCGCTCGAGCTCGAGGAGATCGACGACGACCTGCTCCAGC
>VAXM01000162.1 GCA_005883335.1 Actinomycetota bacterium | reverse complement strand
AGCGCGCTGGGGGCGGCTGGCTTCAGTCGCGTCCGCAAGGCCGAGCTCCAGGTTTAGCTAGCGGCTGACGCCCATCGTGATCGCACCGACGTAAGCGGTGCCCGACTTGTGCACGCTCAGCAGGGAGCGGCGGCCGCCTTGCGCGAAGACGAAGTCGTTCGCGTTGCGCGTCGTCCGGCGCGCACGGCGGCTGTAGGGCTTCCGCCTGAAAACCTTGTCCGTCAGCGAGTCGGAGAAGTACAGCTGGCCGGTGTGGACGACGTTCCCGGCGACGTGCACCTTCACGTGGATGTGCACGGTGCGGCCCTGGTACCAGCCCGGGTAGACCGTGCGGAAGCGCGCGAGGCCGTTGGCGTCGGTCTTCTGGATCCCGCGCATGAAGGTTCTGCTCTTCGCGCCGGCGCCGAAGCCGGAGTAGACGCCGATCGCATCGGCGTGCCAGATGTCGACCGCAGCGCCGGCGATCGGCTTGCACGTCGAGGCATCGACAACGCGCAGTCGCAGGAAGAGCGGCACTCCGGGCCGGCCGTCGGTGATGTTGCGCCGGTATTTCTCGCCCGCGATGTAGTACGGGCCCTCGGTCTGCTCGGGCGTCAGGACACAGGAGACGGCGCCGGAGGCGACTCCGGCCGGGCCGGCGCCCTCCGAGTCGGCCGCCTCCCAGCCGGCGAGGCCGAGCAGGAGCCCGGCCATCCCGGCCAGCGACCCGCGGCGCGTGAGCTTCGCGTCTTCCATGCGCTCGAACCTAGCGGTCGCATGTGAACGACGGCTAAGAAACTTGCGCGCAGGAATTCGCCGCCTCGCGCATTTGTCTCTTTGGGTGGCGCCGGGCGGCGGCGCCGCCCCTTAGATCACGTGCCCCGCCGGAACGAGACGAGCTCGTTCCGCTCGAGCGGCCCTTTGGCCGTCCGCTCGAGCACGGTCCCGATTCCCCGCGCGTAGTACTTGTGGTCGATCACGCCCGGCTCGAGCGGCGTCCACTCCTTCGTCAGGAGCGCACGCTTCGTCACGATGAACGGGACCTTCACCGACGCCTCGAGCCGCAGCACCTGGAAGTGGTCCTCGGCCTCGCCCTTGTAGTACTCCTGGCGGGCCGAGTGGCCGGGGGCCGGGTGCGTGAACATGAAGATGCCCGGCTTCGCCCCGTGGACGCCCGCGAGCCAGCTGCCGCTCGTGTTCTTGACGTGCCCCTGCTTGTCGAGCTCGGCGGTGTTCTCGCCGAAATACCAGACGCGCCCTTGCGAGTCCTGCGTGTAGTAGTCGGTCGTCCGCTCCTCGAGGCGGCTCCTGAGGTAGAGCAGGTCGGAGACGACGACGCAGCCCGCGCCGTCGATCGTCCGTGTCCGGTGGGTCACGGTCATGACTTCCCGGGAGGGCTCACCATCCTTGACCCCGCGGTAGACGTAGACCGACCCCGGGAGCAGCGGGTACCACGGGTTGGTGACGCGGGCCGAGAAGCGCAGCGGGCTCGAATGCGTGCTGCTGCCGCCGCAACCCGCGAGCAGAACAGCGGTGAGGGCGATCAGGGCTCGTTTCATGGCTGGGACGGTACGCAGGAGAGATGAACGGCCGGTGAATGTTCATGCCGCGTTCACGAAACTGGTGGACCATTCGGATATGAGGGTCTTGGTGGTCGAGGACGAGACGCGGATGGCGAGCCTCATCCGCCGCGGCCTGACGGGCGAAGGCCTCGCCGCGGACGTGGCGGCGAACGGCGAAGACGCGCTCTGGATGGCGGAGTCGCATGACTACGACGCGATCGTGCTCGACGTCATGCTGCCGGGAATCGACGGTTTCGAGACCTGCCGCCGGCTCCGCTCCGCCGGCGTGTGGGCGCCCGTCCTGATGCTCACTGCCCGCGACGCCGTCGAGGACCGAGTCGCCGGGCTCGACACGGGCGCCGACGACTACCTCGTCAAGCCGTTCGCCTTCGCGGAGCTGCTCGCGCGCCTCCGCGCCCTGGCGCGGCGAGGCGACCAGGAGCGGCCGAACGTACTCAGGGTCGGCGACCTGACGCTCGACCCGGCGGCACGCGAGGTCAGGCGCGGCGACGAGGAGATCCGGCTCTCGGCGAAGGAGTTCTCGCTCCTCGAGACGTTCATGCGCCGGCCGGGCGAGGTGCTCTCGCGGCTGCACCTGCTCGAGCACGCGTGGGACTTCGCCTACGAGAACCGCTCCAACGTCGTCGACGTCTACATCCGCCACCTGCGGCGCAAGATCGACGAGCCGTTCGGCCGGCGCTCTCTGGAGACGGTTCGCGGCGCCGGCTACCGGCTGCGGGCGGACGGGGCATGAGCCGACTGCCGATCCGGCTGCGCGTAACGGCCGCGTTTGCGGTTGCCATGGCGGTCGTGCTCGCCGCGCTGGGCTGGTTCCTCTACGCGCGGCTCGAGTCGCACCTCCGGACCGAGCTCGACACCTCGCTGCAGGTGCGAGCCGACGACCTCGCGACTCTTGTCCGCGAACACGGATCGCTCGCGCCGAGCGGCCGCGGCTTGATCGAGCCGGGCGAGAGCTTCGCGCAGCTCCTCGACCGGAACGGAAACGTGCTCGACGCGACCCGCCCGCTGCGGGTCGCTCCGCTGCTGGACGCCGCCGCAATCAAGGGCGCGACATACGAGAACCGCCCCTCTGTGCCCGGTCTCAACGATCCCGCGCGCCTGCTCGCGATTCCCGTACCCCGCGGCGTCCTTGTCGTCGGAGCGACCCGGCAGAACAATCTCGAGACGCTTGCGAGCTTCCGCAACGAGCTGCTGATCGCGGGCCCGATCGCGCTCCTGCTCGCGTCGCTCGCCGGCTACTTTCTCGCGGGGCTCTCGCTGCGGCAAGTCGAGTCGATGCGCCGACGCGCCGCCGCGATCTCCGCCGAGACTCCGGGCGAGCGATTGCCGGTGCCCTCGACGCGGGACGAGGTCGAGCGCCTCGGCTCGACGCTGAACGAGATGCTCGGTCGGCTCGAGGCCGGCCTGCAGCGGGAACGGGACTTCGTCGCGGATGCAGGCCACGAGCTGCGGAC
>VAXM01000055.1 GCA_005883335.1 Actinomycetota bacterium | reverse complement strand
GGCCGCTCGAAGGTCGTGATCACCGAGGCGACGAACCCGCAGGTGCGCCAGGTCGTGAAGACCTATGCGCCGGGCTTCGGCCTCGAGGTCGTCGAGGTACCGCACCGCGACGGTGCCACCGATCCCGACGAGCTCCGGGCGGCCGCGGAGGACGCAGCCTGCGCGATCTTCCAGCAGCCGAACTTCTTCGGCGTGCTCGAGCCCGCGCCCGACCTGGCCGCCGCTGCGGCCGACGCCGAGGCGCTTCCGGTCGCCCACGTCGACCCGATCTCACTCGGGGTGGTCGAGGCGCCGGGCCATTACGGGTGCGCGCTCGCGATTGGAGAAGGGCAGTCGGCGGGGAACCACATCTCCTACGGCGGCCCGCACTACGGCTTCCTGGCCGCGCGCTCCGAGTTCATCCGGCGGATGCCCGGGCGGATCGTCGGCGAGACCACTGACGCCGCGGGGAACCGCGGCTATGTCCTCACCCTGCAGACCCGCGAGCAGCACATCCGGCGGGAGAAGGCAACGTCGAACATCACGACCAACCAGACGCTGCTGGCGCTCGCAGGCCTCGTCTACCTCTCGTGGCTCGGGCCGCAGGGACTGCGCGAGGTGGGGGAGACCTGCATGGCCCTCGCCGAGTACGCGAAGGAGCGGCTCGTGGCCACCGGCCTCGAACTACCGTTTGCGGATCGGACAACATTCAAGGAGTTTGCAGTTCGCGTCGGACGGAACGCGCGGGACGTCGTCCGCGACGCGCTCGCCCATGGAGTCCACCCGGGCTACGCGCTCGGGCGCGACTATCCGGGGATGGATGACGTGCTGCTCGTCGCCCTCACCGAGCGGCGCACGAAGGACGAGATCGACCGGCTCGCCGAGGTGCTCGCGCGGTGAAGCTGATCTTCGAGAAGTCCCGCCCGGGCCGCCGCGCCGGCCGCGCCCCGGACGCACGGCTCCCGGTCCCGCAGATCCCGGCCGAGCTCCGCCGCTCCGAGCCGCCGCGCCTGCCAGAGATCGCCGAGCCGGATCTCCTCCGTCACTTCACGGAGCTCTCCACACGCAACTTCGGGATCGACACCGGCTTCTACCCGCTCGGCTCGTGCACGATGAAGCACAACCCGCGCGTCAACGAGCGCCTCGCCGCGCTGCCCGGGTTCCGCGATCTGCACCCGCTCGAGGACGAGGAGCGCGCGCAGGGAGCGCTGCGCCTGTGCGTCGAGCTCCAGGAGACCCTCGCCGAGGTCACGGGGCTCGACGCGGTCTCGCTTCAGCCCGCCGCCGGCTCGCAGGGGGAGTTGACCGGCCTCATGCTCATGCACGCGTACTTCGCCGACCGAGGCGAGGACGAGCAGCGGCGCAAGATCGTCGTCCCGGACACGGCGCACGGCACCAACCCGGCGAGCGTGACGATGGCGGGCTACGAGCTCGTCGACGTCCAGACCGACGCGCGCGGGAACATCGACGTGGAGGATCTCCGCACGAAGGTCGACGAGACGACGGCGGGCCTGATGCTGACGAACCCGTCGACCCTCGGCCTCTTCGACGAGAACATCGAGGAGATCTCGCGGATCTTCCATGAGGCCGGCGCGCTCATGTACTACGACGGGGCGAACCTGAACGCCGTCTGCGGCATCTCGCGACCCGGCGACATGGGTTTCGAGATCGTCCACATCAACCTGCACAAGACGTTCTCGCAGCCGCACGGCGGGGGCGGCCCGGGCGGCGGTCCGATCGCGGTGTCGGAGCGGCTCGAGCCGTTCCTACCGGTCCCGGCGATCGTCCGCGGCGGTGACGCGTACCGGCTCGACTACAACCGCCCGAAGTCGATCGGCAAGGTGCGCGGCTTCCTCGGCCCGTTCGGCGTGTTCGTCCGTTCGTACGCGTTCATCCGCGCCTACGGGCCAGCGCTGCGCGAGATGTCGGAAGCCGCCGTCCTCAACGCGAACTACCTGCTCGCCCTGCTGCGCGAGGCCTACGACCTGCCCTTCGACCGGCTCTGCATGCACGAGTTCGTGCTCTCCGCGCGCCGCCTGAAGCGCGACCACGGGGTGACCGCGCTCGACGTCGCGAAGCGGCTGATGGACTACGGCTTCCACCCGCCGACGATCTACTTCCCGCTGATCGTGCCCGAGGCGCTGATGATCGAGCCGACAGAGACCGAGGCGAAGGAGACGCTGGACGCCTTCGTCGACGCGATGCGCGCGATCGCCGGCGAGGCGGCGGACCGGCCCGAGCTCTTGAAGCAGGCGCCGGAGGGCACGGTGGTCGGTCGCCTGGACGAGGTGAAGGCCGCCAAGCGCGCGGTCGTGCGCTACCACTTCGAGGACCATCCGGACCTCTCGGCCGAGCCCGCCCCCGCAGGCGTGGAGGCGCCGAAGGGAGTCTGATGATCGATCTCCGCTCCGACACGCAGACGAGACCCACGCCCGAGATGCGCGCGGCGATCGCGGCCGCCGAGGTCGGCGACGAGCAGAAGCGCGAGGACCCGACCGTCAACGAGCTCGAGCGGCGGGCTGCGGAGCTCCTCGGCCAGGAGGAATCGGTCTTCGTCCCGACTGCGACGATGGCGAACGAGATCGCGCTCCGCACCCTCGGTGAGCCCGGCGACGAGGTGATCGCCGAGGAGAACTCGCACATCTTTCTCGCCGAGCTCGGCGGGCCGGCCGTCCACGCGGGCCTGATGACAAGACCGCTACGCTGCACGGCCGGCCGGTTCACGCCAGAGCAGATCCGCGACACCGTCCGCGTGACGGACGGCACGCACGTGCCGCCGACGAAGATCGTCTCGGTCGAGAACACGCACAACGCTTCGGGCGGGCGGGTCTGGCCGATCGAGGAGATCGAGGCTGTGGTGGCCACGGCGCGGGAGCTCGGCCTGCGTCGGCACCTCGACGGCGCGCGGCTCATGAATGCTTCGGTCGCGTCCGGTGTGCCGTCGGTGACGATCGGCGGTCACTTCGACACGGTCACGCTGTGTCTCTCGAAGGGTCTCGGCTGCCCGCTCGGCGCGCTCGTCGCAGGCTCCGGGGAGCTGATGGCGACTGCGCGCCGGTTCAAGCATCTGTTCGGCGGCGCGATGCGGCAGGCCGGGATCGTCGCGGCCGCCGGCGTCTACGCGCTCGAGCACAACATCGAGCGACTCGCCGAGGACCACGACCGGGCGCGACGCCTCGCCCAAGGGCTCGAAGCGGCAGGCGTTCCGGTCGACCTGGAGCAGGTCGAGACGAACTTCGTGCAGATCGACCTGGCGCCGCTGGCACTCTCGCCGAAGGAGGCGCTAGCGCGGCTGTGGGAGCACGGCGTCGGGCTCTCGATGACCGCGCACCCGACTCGGTTGCGCGCGGTCACGCACCTCGACGTGACCGATGAGGACATCGAGCGGGCGGTCGAGCTGATTCCGCGGGCGCTGGGAGCTCTTGCCCACGCCTGAGGAGCGGTTCTCGCGCCTCCTCGGCGAGGCGCAGCGGGACAGCCGCTTGCCGAGCCTGACCGCGGCGGTGTTCCGCGCGGGCGAGGTGGAGTGGTCGCAGGCGATCGGGCTCGCGGACGTCGAGGCCGCGACGGAGGCCGCGGTCGACACGCAGTACGCCGTCGCGTCGATCACGAAGACCTTCACGGCGACGGCAGTCATGCAGCTTCGGGACGAGGGCAAGCTCGACCTGGACGATCCGCTCGAACGGCATCTCCCGGATGTCGCTCACGGCGCGTTGCCGCTCAGGCGGATGCTCGCGCACGCGTCCGGGTTGCAGCGCGAGCCGCCCGGCGAGGTCTGGGAGTCGCTCGTCTTCCCCGAGGCGGAGGAGCTGCTTGCGTCGCTGCCGGAGGCCGAGCAGGTGCTGCCCGGTGCGGCAGCGTGGCACTACTCGAACCTCGCGTACGCGCTGCTTGGGCAGGTCGTGGCGCGAATCGTGGGGAAGCCGTTCCGTGAACACGTCGAGGAGCGGCTGCTGCGGCCGCTTGGCCTGGACCGGACGACCTGGAGCTTCGCCCCGCCGCACGCGCGGCCGTACTTCGTCGAGCCGTACTCGGAGTCGGTGCAGCGCGAGCCGGAGCTCGATCTCGGCGGCAAGGGCGGTGAGTCCGGGCTGTGCAGCACCGTCGGGGATCTCGCGCGCTGGGGCTCGGTCCTGTGCGATCCGGACGAATCGCTGCTCGCGCGCGCGACCGTCGACCAGATGCACGAGGTGCAGATCATGGCCGAGGCCGACTGGACGCTCGGCTGGGGGCTCGGGATCGAGCTCTGGCGGCGGGGGGACCGGATCTTCGGCGGGCACACGGGCGGCTTCCCGGGATTCATCTCGATGCTCGTCTACTCGAGGCGCGAGCGCATCGGCGCGGTCGTGCTGACGAACTCGGGCCGCTGGCCGAAGGCGACGGACACCGGTCTGCGGCTGCTCGAGGCGGCGCTCGAGGAGCTGGCTCCGGCACCGGAGCCGTGGCTGCCCGAGGAGGCGCCCCCGGGAGAGATCGCGCCGCTGCTCGGGCGATGGTGGTCGGAGGGGAGCGAGTTCGTGTTCAGCTGGCGGGGCGGGCGGCTCGAGGCGAGGGTTGCGACAGCGCCGGCCGAGCGTGCGCCGTCCGCGTTCGAGCCGGACGGCGAGGATCGGTTCCGCACGGTCTCCGGAGACGAGCGCTGTGCAGCTGTTCTGTCGTAGTGTGCCTCCCGCCGGGCAAAGCTCGGCTCCGGCGGCCGATCTCAGCGCCCCAAGCTCGGGCTTCCCTAACTACGGTTCGCCCGGCCTCCTCCCCGAGGCGATCGTATCCAGGCAAGGCGCACGTGTCTGTCACGGCTTTGTGACGAAAACCGACGCTTCGTGCCCGTCGAGACTCTTGTCCTCAGCGGTCGCCGGCGAATCCGAACCCGATCGCTGCGACCGCGTACAGGCCGATCAAGAGCGCGCCCTCCCAGCGGCGCGTCCGGGCGTCCCAGAGCACGAATGCGACGGCCAGCGCCGAGCCACCCATCGCAGCGAGCTCGACCGGCCGGAACGTCAGCGGTAGCGCCGGTTTCACCAGCCACGAGAGCAACGCGACCGCGCCCGTCACGAGCAGCGCCACCTGGGCGCTCGACGACACGGCGATCTCGGTCGCGAGACGCAGGTTTCCGCGGTGCGCGATCACGGCCGCGCCGCCGTGCTCGGCCGCGTTGCCGACGATCGCGACGATCACGGCGGCGGTGAAGAACTCCGAGAGGCCGACGGCGTTCGCGAACGCGTCCAGCGAGTGGACGAGGATCTCGCTCACGAACGCCGTGACCGCCGTTGCCGCTGCGAGCACGCCCAGCGCGGCCGGCAGCGTCCATCCGGAGCCCGGCACCGCACCGCTTTCCGCGTGGAGACGCTTGTGCCGACGCAGCCCCCGAGCGGTCACGCCCAGGTAGAGCAGCAGCAGGACGGCGGCGACCGGCGCGGTCACCACTGCGAGCGAGTGCCGTTCCGGATTTCCGCTCCACCCGGGCACGGCGGTCACGAGGAACAGCAGCGTCGCGGCGCCCACGAGCCCGAGCTGCCCGAGCAGCGATGCCCGGTCGAGCCGACGGGTCTCGCGAGCCCCGAGGTACAGCGCGATTCCGAGCACGAGCAGGAGATTCGAGACGACGCTCCCGACAAGCGAGGCGCGGACGACGTTCGGCAGCCCCTGCGCGACCGCGAACAGCGCGATGATCAGCTCCGGCGCGTTTCCGAAGCTGGCGTTCAGGAAGCCGCCGATCCCCGGTCCGGTGTGCTCGCCCGCGTGCTCGGTCGCCTCGCCGATCAGCCACGCGAGCGGCACCAGGCCCGCCGCCGCGACGGCGAACAGCGTCACGTCGCCGGCATGGACCGCGTAGCGCAGCAGAATCGTGACCGGGCTCAGGACGAGTGACGCCCACAGGAGCTTCCGGCCCACAGCGTTACCCTAGCCGCGTGCCTCGCTATCCCGGCGTGTCGACCGGTCGGTTCAGACGCCGCGCGGGCGAAGCCCACGCTGCTGAAGCCGGCATCGCAAGCGATGCCTAGGTCCGTGCTAGAGGCGGTCCTCTTCGACTGGGGCGACACGCTGATGGACTTCCAGTTCGACGAGGAGCTGATGGACCGGGCCTTCCGCGCCGGGCTCGAGGCGCTCGAGCGGGAGGATCTCGCGCCGGCCGACGAGATCCACGCCCACTTCCGGGAGCACTTCGAGCCGCTCTTCTGGGTACCCGGGACGGTCGAGGAGATCGAGTACCCGGGGATGATCCGCGACGCGCTGGCCCACTTCGGCGCCGAGCTCTCGGACGACGAGCTCGCGCGGTTCCTCGAGGCCGAGCACGCCGCCTGGCAGCCTGCCCGGGTGCTCGGCTCGACCACGCACGCGCTCCTGGACTCACTCCGGGAGGACGGCCTGAAGCTCGGCCTCGTCTCGAACGCCTTCGACCCCGGCTGGCTGCTCCGCCGCGACCTCGAGCAGATGGGCATCGAGCAGCGGATCGACGTCGCGGTCTTCTCCTCGGAGGTGGGCGTCCGCAAGCCGCATCCCGAGATCTTCGGGCGCGCGCTGGCGGCGCTGGAGGTCGCGCCGGAGCGGACGCTCTTCGTCGGCGACCGCCTCTACGAGGACGTGCGCGGCGCGGGCGAGCTCGGCATGACGACGGTGCAGGCGCTCTGGTTCCGCGCCGACGAGCACCCGGACGGCGGCGAGCCCGATTACCAGGCGTTCACCCAGCTCGACGTCCTGAACATCGCAAGGCGACTCGTTTTGGCGTGAGTGCCCTACCCGCATCCGCCAGGCTTGTCAAGTCTTGCGGAGCACGCCTCGCTGCGCCCACAATCCAGGTATGCGCATGAGCGAGCAGGCGGCGGCCAGGCCGAGCGAGCTCCCACTCCGGCCCCAGGACGAGGTCGAATGCCGCCGCTGCGAAGTGCACTGCGACAAGGTCGTCTACCCCGCCGCGTGCGCCGAGCGAGGGTGCCCGTTCCTCTACGCCTACGAGGAGTTCGGCCACACCTACGTCGGCTGCATGCAGCGGGTCTTCGAGGTCGACATCGACCTCGAGCTGCTGCTGGATGCGCAGTCACGGCGCGAAGGATTCGGTGCCATGCGGGTGACGAACCCGCCGCTGCCGCTCTGCCAGGTCGAGGTCGAGGCGTGCTACGAAAGCCGGACGGACGACCTCGGGTGCGTCAACCCCGAGTTCCACGAGTTGCCGGTCGGCGAGCCTTCGTTCCGGATTTTCGCGCAGATTCGCGCTTCGTAGCGCGCGCGTAGAGCGCCTTCAGCTTCTTCACTTGCTCGGCATCGGGCCCGTGCCCGTCCGTGCCGGGAACTTCCAGGAGCGCGGGCAGCTTCTGCAGCTTCGGGTGCGCAAGGAAGACCCCGAGCTTCTCGCCCATCACACCGTCCCCGATGTTGTCGTGCCGGTCGCGGTTGGAGCCGAGCGGGGCCTTCGAGTCGTTCACGTGCAGGCAGCGCAGCCGGTCGAGGCCGATCGCGTCGTCGAGTTCTGCGAGCAGCCGGTCGAGCGCGCCGCGGTCGGTGACGTCGTAGCCGGACGCGAACAGGTGGCAGGAGTCGAGGCAGACCCCGAGCCGGGGGTGCCGGTCGAGTGCGTCGAACAGCGCCGCCAGCTCCTCGAGCGACCGGCCGATCGTGTCGCCCGTCCCGGCGGTGTTCTCCATGCAGAGCCAGGTTTTCTCGTTACAGCGCTCAAGCGCTTCCGCGAGGGCCGGCACGACCCGCTCGAGCCCGGCTTCGAAGCCGCTCCCGAGGTGCGAGCCGACGTGGAAGACGACCGCGTCCGCCTCGATGGCACAGCCGACGTCGACGGTGTTCCTCAGCGCCTCGACGGACTTGGAATAGAAGTCGTCCTTCGGGCTCGCGAGGTTGATCAGGTAGAGCGCGTGGCACGCCACGGCGCCGATCCCCGCCTCGGCGCGGCGCTCCTTGAAGCGCTCGAAGTTCGCGGGGTCGTGGTTCGTCGGACGCCACGTGCGCGGGCTCTGCGTGAAGACCTGCACTGCCTCGCCGCCCATCTCCTCGATGCGGTCGATCGCGGTGTGGATCCCGCCGGAGACGGAGACGTGCGCGCCGAGCAGCATGCACCGAAGGCTAATACCCTCGCGGAGTGAGCCGTCTCCCGCTTGTCGCCGCATTTCTGGCAGCGGTGTCCTTGGCGGCTGGATGCTCGCACGCGTCCACGCGCTCGAAGGCAAATCCATGCGCCAGCGCCCGCGCTGCCGCCGCGGCCCGGATCGCGCATGACGTCCTGCGCGGCGACGTCAACGGCGACGGGGTGCCGGACCGGGTCGCGCTCGTCCGGCTGCGCCGCGGAGAATCGCGCTGCGGCGCGTTCCTCGTGGTGCGGGCCGGCGGCAGAACGCTTACGCACGCCCTGCGGACGACTCCGTCCTCGCCGCTGGTGCCGAGCTTGAACGGCCTCGCGGCCCTCGGCTCTCGTCCCGGACTCGCGATCGTGGTCACCACGTGGGAAGGGGCCTCGACTGCCTTCGCGCGTGTATTCGCGGTCCGCGAGGGTCGCGTCTTCGCGTTCGCGACCCGGACCCCTGACGGCACGTTCCCCTACGAGGGAAGCGTCACCCACATCGACGCGATCGACTGCGCCGGTCCACTTGTCGTCGCCAGCGGTTGGTTTTTGCGTGGCACCACCGGCCACAGTTTCGGATTCTTCCGGCACTTCTACCGCGTCGGCACTGATCGGTTCCAGCTCGTTCGCAGCGAGAGCGGAACGAGCCGTTCCCCCTTCCCGCCGCGGCGCCGCCTGCGTGAGTTCATGGAGCCGCAGCCCTTCCCGAGTTGTATGCGAGCGCGCGGCGCCGCGGCGTAGAGCGCTCACTACGATGCCGCCATGAGCGTCCGCGTCCGTTTCGCGCCCAGTCCGACGGGCTTCCTCCACATCGGCGGAGTGCACACCGCGCTCTTCAACTGGCTCTTCGCACGCCACGAGGGCGGCGAGTTCCGGCTCCGAATCGAGAACACCGATACGAGCCGCGAGGTCGCCGAGGCAACCGAGCAGATCCAGGACTCGCTCCGCTGGCTCGGCCTCGACTGGGACGGTGAGGTCACCTTCCAGCTCGACCGCATGGAGCGCTGCCGCGAGGAGGCGCAGCGCCTGCTCGCCGAGGGGAAGGCATACGAGGACGACGGCGCGATCCGGATCCGGATGCCCGACGAGGGCGTCACCGCCTGGGACGACTTGATCCGCGGGCGAATCGACTACCCGAACGAGAAGCTCGAAGACCTGGTGCTCGTCCGCGCGGACGGCCGGCCTACCTACAACTTCGCCTCGCCGGTCGAGGACCGGCTGGACGAGATCACCCACGTCCTCCGCGGCGACGACCACATCTCGAACACGCCGAAGCAGATCCGAATTCTGGAGGCACTCGGCGCGCCGCTTCCGGCCTACGGGCACCTCGCGAACATCCTGGGAGAGGACGGCAAGAAGCTCTCGAAGCGCCACGGAGCGACCTCCGCCGAGGAGTTCCGAGCCCAGGGCTACCTTCCCGAGGCCCTCGTCAACTTCCTCGCGCTGCTCGGCTGGAGCTACGACGACAAGACGACGATCATGTCGCGCGGCGAGCTCGTCGAGCGGTTCACCCTCGACCGTGTCGGCGCGAGCCCGGCGATCTTCGACTTCAAGAAGCTCGAGTGGATGAACGGCGTCTACCTGCGGGCGCTGCCGCCGGAGGAATACGCGGACCGGCTCGTCGCCTACCTCCGCGAGCAGGGCTACGACTGGGACGACCAGCTCGTCCGCAAGGCGGCGCCGCTCGTCCAGGAGAAGATCTCGACCCTCGGCGAGTTTCCGAAGTTCGCCGGCTTCCTCTTCGCGCGAAGTTCCGGGCAGCCGGTGGCGCTGCCGGATGTCGCGGAGGCGCTCGAGGCAGTCGACCCCTTCTCTGCCGAGGCGATCGAGGCTGCGCTACGCAGATTCGCCGAGCAGCAGGGGCTCAAGCCCCGTGAGGCGTTTCAGCCGATCCGCCTCGCCGTGACGGGATCAACCGTCTCGCCGGGCTTGTTCGAGAGCCTCGAGCTTCTCGGCAAGGAGGAGACGCTCGCCCGCATCGGCGGCAGCGGGCGCGGCGAGGCGAGCGGATCGAGCGCGCGCTGAAAGTCGAGCCAGGCGCGGCGCCTGAAGTGCGCGCTGGGCCTCGGGAGCTCGTCCGTCGGGATTGTCGAAGGCATTGCGGTGAAGCAGGATGGCATCGGCGGCGGGGTTTACTACTTTTGAATCATAAAACGTATGAAGGGCCGAAATGGATACGGGCGTCCCCGAAAAGGGGATACGAACGCGCCGCGGCGTGCTGTAGATTTGCCCGCCTGTGAGCGTCGCTGCGGTCCTCAGCCCGCCGGAATACGAGTCTCGCCTCCAGCGCTATCTGTTCGAGCGCTCGGAGGAAGGCCGTGCCGTGCGCGTCGGCGAGAAGGAGGTCTCGGAGCGCGCCGAGATCGTGCGCCGGTACTCGGATCTCTTCACGCGCGACCAGCTCGGAGCGCTGCGCGAAGCCGAGGACAAGGCCACCGAAGGCGAGGATCGCGAGCGGTTCTACCGGCTGCGGAAGACCTGCGAGGCGGGCCTGATCGCGGCCGCGCTGGCCGAGCGCGAGGACGCGCTGGAGAACGCCGTCCTCGCGGCCCGGGTCGAGTTTCAGGACGAGCAGTTGCCGTTGCGCAGCGCGCAGGCCCGGCTCGCCGTCCTGCAGGGTTACGGCGAACGGGATGAGCTCGGCGGCCTGGCGGCCGACGTCTCGGCGACGTTCAACGACGAACGCCTGGAGGTCATCCGGACCGGCGAGGAGCTCGAGGCCGAGATCAGCGGGATCGACGAGCCCGTTGCACGGGCGGACGAGGAGAAAGGGATCTCGCTCCGGGAGCTCGAGCGCGCCCTGGCCGGGGCCAGCGAAGCGGCCGAGGGCGTCTACACGCGGTTGCGCGAGCGCTGGTTCGAGCGGCTGCTCGGCCCAGAGCGCGAGGAGGTGCCGAGCTCCTTCCACGTTGCCTACCTCCGGAGGCTCTCGCCGCTCGAGAGCATCTACACCAGGGAGCGCGCGGTCCCGATTTGCATGGACACGCTTGCGCGTCTCGGCTTCGATCTCGAGGCCGAGCCGAACATCAAGCTGGATCTCGACGACCGGCCGCAGAAGTCGCCGCGCGCCTGCGTCATCCCCTCCGATCCCCCGAAGATCGTCCACCTGATCACGCGCGCGCAAGGCGGGCTGCACGACTACCAGGCATTCCTGCACGAGGCCGGCCATGCGCTCCATTACGCGGGCTGCGACCCGGCGCTCCCCTACACCTTCCGCAACATCTCGCGCGACCACGCGCTGACCGAGATTTACTCGTACATCGTCGAGGCGATCTCCCGCCAGCCGGGCTGGCACGCGCGCCACTTCGGCCTCTCGGATGAGGAGGCCGCGACGAACGCCGAGGCGACGGTCTTCATGGAGGCGCTCCTCTTCCGCCGCTACGTCGCGAAGCTCCAGTTCGAGCTCGACTTCTGGGGCCGCTTCGCGGAGGACGGCGGCACCGACGAGGGCTACGCCGATCGGCTGACCGGCGCGACGGGCGTGCGCTACCGCGCCGACGGCTTCCTCGCGGACATGGACGCGGGCTTCTACTCGGCCGACTACCTCCGGGCGTGGATCCGCTCGGCGCAGCTTCGCTCGTACCTGGAGAGCGAGATCGACGGCGAGTGGTGGGAGAGCCCGGAGACCGGCGAGCGCCTGCGGGCGCTCTTCGCGGAGGGCACCAGGCCGTCGAGCGAGGAAATCGCCGGCCGGATCGGCTTCGAGCCGCTCGACACCGCACCGCTGCTCGCCGAGCTCGGCGCCTAGTCAGCACCCATTTGAAACGGCCCGCGTGCGGGCGTAGCATCGCGTCGATCCGAGGGGGCGCTACGAGCTAGCCCGCCACGCCGCCCGACGTGGGTCTGCGTCACTCCCTCCAGACCGGTCGCGCATGCGCGATCCGTCGGAAAGGAGTGACCATGAGCGAGCCGTTCTACGAGGACGAGCCACTCGAGGAGCTACAGGCGATGGCGGCGGCTGCCGAGCGGCTCGCGAGGCGGCCCGAAGCGTTCAACGAGGCGTTCGAGGCGTTCACTGCCCACGACGCCGGCCGCTTTCAGGCGATCCTCGACGAGGCTGGGGTCGGAGAAGACTGCCGGCGGATCTGCTTCCTCTTCTGCCGCAAGCGCTGCATCGGCGTCTGCGCGCGCCTCTGCCGCGAGCCGTCCGACCGCCGCGTCGACGCGGACGAGATCCGGGAGTTCGTCGAGGTCTTCTCGAAGGTCGCGCGCAGAAAGCAGAACCTCGTCCGCCTCGTCTCGCTCGCGGAGAAGGAGGACGTCAGGGGCTGGCAGGCGGAGCTGCGCAAGCACGGCCTGCTGCCCTACTGCCACCAGGTCTGCCACTTCGTCTGCCGCGTGCGGTGCAAGCGCATCTGCCGAGAGATCTGCAACCGGCCGCTGATCACGCGGATCAGCTCGATCCCGACGTCGCAGTTCGGGCCGCAGGGCTTCGGCAACGGGCCGAGCATCCCCCCTTTCCAGGTGCCGCCCCCTAACCCGCCTGCGGGGGTCGGCGATCACCCCGTCGGAGGCTCGTCGTGGCTGATGGGCATCTTCAACATGCCGACGGCGACGCAGTACAAGGTCGAGGTGGCGTCGTCGCCCGGAGGCCCGTACACGGAGATCGCCGTTCCGGTCCAGGGCTACCAGAGCCTCTGGCCGGTCCCCGTTTGGGTGACTCGGTACCCGTCGGGCGGGGGCGACCCCGGCTGGTACGACGTGGCCGACATCCCGCTCTCGGACGGCGGCAACTCGCCGCTGGGCGAGAAGACCCTGCTCTACTGGCCTACGCTTCCGGACGGGCTCTACTACCTGCGCCTGCGCGTGCGGGACGGCTCGTCGGAGCTGGTCTCCAGCCCGCGGGCGGTCGCGACCGACAACACGGCGCCGCCGACGCCGATCATCAAGCTCGAGCTGCAGAAGCCGAACGGCGAGCTCCAGGAGCTCAAGTGCGGCAAGGTGAAGAAGGGCTCGGGCCTGATCAAGATCACGGTTCAGGCGTACGACACGAACTTCAGCCGCCTGAGCGTCAACGCCGAGGGCAACTCGAGCCTGTCGGTGCCGATCGTCGCGGTCCCTGACCCGCCGGGAGTGGGGCCGGCTGTGCCCCTCGCGAAGACCTACAACGGCAATCTCGCCGACACGGGCTATCCGTCACCGACGTCGTTCCTCTGGGATCCGTGGAGCGACCCGGCGATCATCCCGTGCTGCTACGTCGTCCGGATCGACATCTGGGACCGCACGGTGATCGACAACGGCTGGGGCGGCGGCCATGGCAACTCGGGCTGGGAGGCAATCGAGATCGGCTTCTGAGACAGACCTAGGCGGCGCGGCGGCCGTGCAGGCGCCGGAGCGCGACCCCCGCGCCGATGGCGCACGCAAGCAGCGCCGAGAGGACCATCGCGACCCACGTGCCGACATTTCCCTCGAGCTCGTTCGTCGCGAGGATCCAGCTCGCGAGCGGGATCACAGCGAGCAGTGTCCACCAGCGCCCGAAGACGAGCCCGAACACGAAACCGCCGAGGGGGATAACGCTCCACACACGCCCTGCATCGGCAGGACGCGGTGCGAGCGAGAGGCGCATACGGGATTCGAACACCCCCTGTGAGGGACGCGTCCATCAGACCATCAAACCTGTGTCGGTTGAAGCGCTGCGAGTCGCTCGCGGGTGCGTCGGGCGAGCGGGATGACCGGCTTGCGTTCGTAGCGGTCGAGGGCCTCGCGTAGAGCGGCGGCGGACTCGTCACGGCGACCGGCCGCCTCGAGCACCTCGGCGAGGTCGGAGAGCGTCTCGCCCTGTTTCAAGAGGGAGTCGCCCCGCAGCGAGAGGTCGACTGCTTCGCGGGCCAGGCGTTCCGCCTCGGCGTGTTGCCCGCGCGCGGAGTAGACGAGCGCCTGCGTCTGCCGCCAGCCGTGCTGGGTCATGATGTCCTCCTGATGGCCGAGCTCGCGCCCGCGCTGGGCGAGCAGCTCGGCCTCGTCGTGGCGGCCGAGCGTGGAGAGGACACGTCCGAGCATCGGCGCATAGGTCGACAGCTCGCCCTCGTTGCCGATCGCCTCGACCCGGTCGCAGGCGTCGCGGAGGTACGACGCTGCGGCCTCGTAGTCGCCGGCGAGGAGCGCAATCTCGCCGAGCCAAGCGCCCCCGGTGGCGAAGGCGAGCTCACGGAGACGCTCCTCCGCCGGCAGGGCGACCGCCCAGGCCTCGTCCATCCGGTCGAGCATCGCAAGCAGCAGCGCTCGCATCATGAGGGCCCCTGGATAGGGCTGATCGGCGACGACAACGTCAAGCGCCGCCAGCGCCTCCCCTGCCGGCCGCGGCCCGTATGCCAGCGGCACCGAGAGCGCCAGCGCAAAGACCCCGAGAACGGGATGGCCGGCGCGGCGGGCGTGCCGCACCGCGGTCTCCATCGCCTGGGCCCATTCCTCGAAGTGCTGACGCATGTTCCCGACCCAGGCGAGCGCATACCAGGCATGGACGAGGCCGTCGTCGTCCTCTGCCGCCTCGAGCAGTGGGATGGCCTCGCGGGCGAGCCGTTCGACCTCGTCGGTGGAGCACTGGAGGGAGTGCATTCGCGCCAGCGCGGCGGCCGTGCGCGCGAGCGCTGCGTCGGCCGCGTCACCGGTTGCCGTCGCGCGCTCTGCCGCCGCGTCGGCAACCGCGACTGCACGTGCGAGGTCGGTCCAGTAGAGCGCGTCCGCGAGCTTGACCTCCAGACCAAGCTCGAGCCGGTAAGGACGGGTGAGCGAGAGCGAACGCTCGAGCAGCGCCGCCGCCGTGCGCCAGTCGCCGCGCCAGAAGGCACGGCGGCCTGCGGCGCCGAGCCGCTCGCCCGCGGCGAGGGCGAGCTCGCCGTTGTCCTGCCCGAGCTCGTCGAGGCAGCGTGCGGCCCGCTCCAGGTGGTAGCCGACCAGCTCGTCCAGCTCGACGAGCTGCGCCCCGTGCTGTTCGACCCAGTCGGCGAAGCGGCGGTGCAGCTCGGCACGCGTCGCCTTGGGGAGTGCGTCGTAGGCGGCGTCTCTGAGCAGCAGGTGGTGGAAGCGAAAGGCGTCCTCGCCAGGAAGCTGGGCCTTCTCGGAGCGGATCAGCCCCTTGCGCACGAGCGCGGCCAGCCGCGGCGTCACCTGCCCGTTGGGTGAGAGCGCCTGGACTGCTCCACGGTGGAAGATCTCGCCCTCGACCGCTCCCCGCTCGAGGACAGAGCGCTCTTCCGGCTCGAGCTGGTCGAGGCGGGCAGCGAGCAGCGCCCGGAGCGTCGGAGGAACGGCGACCTCGCCGTCCGCCTCGCCGGCCATCGCCACCATCTCGGTGAGAAACAGCGGGTTGCCGCCGGCGGCGCGCGCGATCCGCACGCGGAGGTCGTCGTCGAAGCTGCCGGGCAAGAGCTCGTCGGCCTCCTCCGCTGCGAGCGGGTCGAGCCGTATGGGAGCGGCCCACGAGGGGCGCCGTTCGATCAGCTCCGGCCGAGCCATGCAAAGAAGAAGAAGCGGCGCATCGCGAGTAAGCAGGGCGGCCGCTTCCACAAGGTCGAGGAAGCTCTCCTCTCCCCACTGAATGTCGTCGAAGAGCACCACTAGCGGAGCCTGTTCCTCGAGCAGCTTGCGGAAGGCCCAGGCGATCTCCTCGGCGCCCGCCGACTCGTCCCTCTCACCCAGCAGCGCGCGGATCGACGCGGCCGCCGCGGGGTCGGAGGGAAGGGTCCCGAGCTGTTTCAGCACCTCGACCACAGGCCAGTAGGTGATCCCTTCGCCGTAGGGAAGGCAGCGGCCGCCGACGACGCGAGAATCGATCAGCGGCAGCGCTTCCGCTACCAGGCGCGACTTGCCGACGCCCGCCTCGCCGACGACTGTGATGAGCTCGCAGCGTGTCTCGGAGCGCGCCCGCTCCCAGCCCGCGTGGACGAGAGCGAGCTCGCGCTCCCGGCCGACAAAGCGCGCCTGGTGCGAGCGGGTGGGCGTCGACAGCAGGGAGACGAGAAGGTAGGCCGGCACCGGCTCGGCTTTGCCCTTGAGCGCGAGCGCCTCGACCGGCTCCGCCTCGACGGCGCCGCGCACCAACAACAGCGCGGGCTCACCGATCAAGATCTCGCCGGGTTGTGCCGCCTGCTCGAGGCGGGCAGCCGTGTTCACCGCATCGCCGGTGGCGAGGCGCTCCTCGGTACCGGTGACGACCTCGCCGGTCGTCAGGCCGATGCGGGCCTGCACGCGAAGCTCGGGCAGCGCGTCCCGCATTTCGATCGCCGCGCGACAAGCACGTAGGGCATCGTCCTCGTGCACCTGGGGAACGCCGAAGACGGCCATGACCGCATCGCCGATGAACTTCTCCACCGTGCCTCCGTGCGATTCGACGATCGCCTTCATGCGCTCGAAGTAGCGGGCGAGGAGGGCTCTCAGCGCCTCCGGGTCCGTGTCTTCTCCGAGCTGCGTCGAACCGGTGATGTCGCAGAACAGCACCGTGACCACCTTCCGTTGTTCGCGCACATCCGCAGCCTCCGCGGGAGCCCCACACTCGGGGCAGAACCGGAAACCCGGCTCGGCCCGATACCCACACGCGGCGCACGTAGCCATCAGCCGAGGCTAGACCTACACGCGAACCACCACAAGCGACCAGCTTCGAAGCAAAGGGCAGTGGGGTGGGCCAGTGTTCGGGAATGTCCCTGAGGAGGCGCCCGCTACTGTCTCAGCCATGTTGACGAATCGTTCTGCGCCACCTGTCACCGTAACTCCGGTGCTGATCTATCCCGACGTGCGAGCAGCGGTGGCGTGGTTGGAGTCCGCCTTCGGCTTCGAGGAACGGGTGCGGATCGGCGATGCACACCGCGCCCAGCTTCGTGTTGGATCGGACGGTGCCGTGGTGGTTGCCGACGTGCGCGCCGATCAGGTGGCGCCCAGTGCGGGCGTCGTAACGCACGTCGTCAAGGTCCGCGTGCCGGACATCGATGCGGCCTTCAGGCGTGCTCGCGACTTCGGCGCACGCGTGCTCGAAGAACCGAGAACCTGGGAGTACGGCGAGCGTTCATGCCTGCTCGAGGACCTGGGCGGCCATCGTTGGGAACTGACCCAGACGATGCGTGACGTCGAAGCCGAGGAATGGGGCGGGATTACAGTCGCGCCCTGGTAGGAGCCCGATCGCCTTGGCCAGCGTGCGCGAATGTCACCCGAAGTCGCCGGCGCCGGCTCCCGCTCAGCTCTGTTCCGGAGCAGAGCGCGGCTGAGGCGGACCGGGCAGCCAACGCACTTCCGGCAGAGCGGGCTGCTCAACTGGTCCGGCTACTTCTTGGCCTTCTTGGCCTGCCGCTTCTCTTTCAGCGTCTTTTGAGCCGGCTTCTTTTCCATGCTCTTCTTCGTGTTCTTGTCCTTGGTCGCCATGTTTTGACCTCCGTGTGGGTGCGGGTGAGACTCTCAGCCGTGGCCCAGGATGTCCATCACCCTTTGGCGGCTCAGGTATCGCTTCATTTGCGTCGCGGCTCTGCCGGACGCATCGTCGCGACTCCATCTTCGTCGACTTCGACCACGTAGCGTCCAGGGTCAGCGCCGCTCGTGAAGCGTTTGAGTCTCTTCGGGCGTCGCGAGATGATCGCGTGGGTGTCGGTGCGGGTCTCGATCACGTAACCCTCTTCGACCTTTTGGTCGAGGAACGCGTCGAGGCCGTCCCTGCGCGTGCCTAGGGGATCGACTTCACCCACCAGCGCGAGTATCGCAAGTCAGGCTTCTCCGCCGACATGGTGAGGGTGCTCGTAAGTCGGCCCACG
>VAXM01000160.1 GCA_005883335.1 Actinomycetota bacterium | reverse complement strand
TCTTCGCGATCATCGGCGAGGAGCTCGGGCTGATCGGCGCGGCCGCGGTGATCGCCGCCTACGGCGCGTTCGCGTATTTCGGCCTCCGGATCGCGCTGAGCTGCAAGGACCCCTTCGGCAAGCGGCTCGCAGCGGGCCTGACCGTGCTCGTGTGCGGCCAGGCAGCGATCAACCTCGCCGCCGTGATGGGGCTCGCGCCGCTGACCGGAATTCCGCTTCCCTTCGTGTCGTACGGCGGCTCCAGCCTCGTGGTGGCGCTCGTCTCGGTGGGCATCCTCCTTAACATCGCGGGCGATGCCGGAGCACGACGCGCCAGCGTGCCTGATAGCGGCCGGGGGAACAGCCGGCCACGTGCTGCCCGCGCTCGCCGTCGGGCAAGCGCTGCGCGACCGCGGCGCGCGAGTGACGTTCGCCGGGTCTCCACGGCGCGCCGAGGCGCGGCTCGTTCCTGAAGCCGGCTTCGAGCTCGACACCTTTCGCGTGAGCGGGCTGCCCCGGCGGCCCGGGCTGGCGCAGGCGCACGCGTTCCTGCACGCGCTCGCCGCGCCCGCCGCGTGCGACCGGATCCTCGCGCGACGCAAGCCCGACGTCGTGCTCGGCGCGGGCAGCTTCGTCGGCGGCCCGATGGTGCTCGCGGCCGCGCGGCGGCGGATCCCCGCTGCGGTCACGGAGGCGGACGCGCACCTCGGCCTCGCCAACCGGCTCGCGGCGCCGTTCGTCAAGCGCGTCTTCCTCTCGTTTCCGATCGAGGGCCACGAGCCGCCGAAGTACGAGGTCGTCGGGCGTCCGCTCCCGGCAAACGCGAGACCGCTTCCGCGCGCGGAGGCGCGCGCACAGCTAGGCCTGCCTGCGGAAGGGCCGGTGCTGCTCGTTGCAGGTGCGCGCGCCGGAGCGCGATCGCTGAATGAGCTCGCCGTCGACGCGTTCGGCGCGGCCGGACCGGCTGTCCTGCACGTCTCGGGCGAGCGCGACTACGAGGCGCTGCGGCCGCGCGTGTCCCGGCCCGACTACGTGCTCGTCCCGGTCCTTGACGGGCTCGGCGCGGCGTACGGCGCAGCCGACCTCGCGCTGATGCGGAGCGGCTCGACGGTGTGGGAGCTCGCTGCGGCCGGCAAGCCCGCGATCCTCGTCCCCTATCCGTTCGCGACCGGCGACCACCAGACGAAGAACGCGCGCTACTTCCAGTCCGCGGGCGGCGCGATCCTGCTGCCCGAGACCGATCTCGGGCGCGCGCCGGAGATCGTGCGCTCGCTGGTCGACGACCCGCGCCGGCTCGAGCAGATGAGCCAGGCGATGCTGCGTATCGCGAAGCCCGACGCCGCGGAGGCGATCGCGGAGGAGCTGCTCGCCCTTGCTCGAGGGTAGGCGCTTCTGGTTCGTCGGGATCGGGGGCGCGGGCATGAGCGCGCTCGCCCTCGTTGCGCGCGCGTGGGGCGCTGAGGTCGGCGGCTCCGACCGGGCCCGCTCGTCCTATGTGGACCGGCTCGAGGAGGCTGGCATCCCGGTGACGATCGGCCACGACGCCGCGAACGTGCCCGGCGGCGCCGAGGTGGTCGTCTCGAGCGCGATCGCGCCGGACAATCCGGAGGTCGCCGGCCGGGACGTCAAGCGCCGGGGCGAGCTGCTCGCCGAGCTCGTCGAGCTGCGCCCCTCGATCGTGGTCGCGGGCGCGCACGGAAAGACGACCACCGCCGGCATGATCGCCTTCTGCCTCGACCGGCTCGGCGAGGACCCGGCCTTCCTGATCGGCGGCGAGATCGCGCAGCTCGGCGGGAACGCGCGCGCGGGGGAGGGGTGGCTCGTCGCGGAGGGGGACGAGTCGGACCGCTCGCTCGAGCTGCTTCGGCCGCAGATCGCGGTCCTCACGAACGTAGAGCTCGACCACCACGCGACGTTTGCGTCGGAGGAAGAGGTGCGGGAGCTCTTCGAGTGCTGGCTCGCCGAGGCGCCGGGTCACGTGCGCGGCGATGAGCTCGAGCCGGTCTCGTTCGAGCTCGCAGTTCCGGGCGAGCACAACCGGCGCAACGCGGCCACCGCCCTGGCAGCACTCGAGCTCGCGGGCATCTCGCGTGAGGAGGCGCAGCGCGTCCTCCCGGAGTTCCGCGGTGCGGGCCGGCGGTTCGAGCCGCGCGGGGAGGCGCACGGCATCCGCGTCTTCGACGACTACGGCCATCACCCCAGCGAGATCGCCGCGACGCTCGCGACGGCACGCGCGGAAGCGAACGGCGGCCGGCTGCTCGTGCTCTTCCAGCCGCACCTCTACTCGCGGACGCGCCACCTCGCCTCGGCGCTCGCCCGCGCGCTCTCGGCAGCCGACGCGGTCGCGGTCACGCAGGTCTACGCCGCGCGCGAGGAGCCCGTGGAAGGGGTCGAGGGCAAGCTCGTGGTCGACGCGCTGGCGGCCGAGCGTCCCGGCATGCCGGTCGCCTGGACGCCGGGACTGGAGGATGGAGTCCGCTTCCTCTCGCGCCGCGCGCGGCCGGGAGACGTCGTGCTCACGATCGGAGCGGGGGACGTCGAGCGCGCCGCGCCGCTCATCCTCGAGGAGCTGGAATGAACGTCGAGGACGGCGTTCCTCTCTCGCGCTTCACCACGGTCGGCATCGGCGGGCCCGCGACGGCGTTCGCGCGACCCGAGACCCTCCCCGAGCTCGAGGACGCGCTGGCCTGGGCGGCGGAACGAGAACTGCCGGTCGCGACCATCGGCCTCGGCTCGAACCTCCTTGTCGCCGACGACGGCTTCGACGGTCTCGTGCTGAAGCTGGGGGGCGAGCTCGCGAAGGCCGAGGTCGACGGCGAGCGCCTCGTCGCAGGTGGGGGCGCCGCGAATGCGGTCTGCCTGCACCGCGCGCGCGCGGCCGGGCTGGGCGGGTTCGAGTTCGCCTGCGCCATCCCGGGAACCGTCGGCGGCGGCGTCTGGATGAATGCGGGCGCCTACGGCAGCGACTGGGCCTCGATTCTCGAGCGCGTGCTCGTCGTTGACGGCCAGTGCTCCCGCTGGCTCGATCCCTCGGAGCTCGGGCTCACCTACCGGCACTCCCAGCTGCGCCACGGTCAGGTGGTCGCCCGCGCGGAGTTCCGCCTGACACCGCGGCCCGAGAACGAGATCAAGGCGAAGGTCGCAGAGCTGCAGGCGCTGCGCAAGGCCGCGCAGCCGACGAACAAGCGCACGTTCGGGAGCGTCTTCCAGAACCCGGACCACGAGCTGACCGCCGGGCGGATGCTCGAGGCCTGCGGTCTCAGGGGCCACGGGATCGGCGGCGCTCAGATCTCCCCGCGGCACGCGAACTTCATCGAGAACGCCGGTGGCGCGCGGGCTGCCGACGCGATCGCGTTGATGGCCGAGGCGCGGCAGCGGGCGCACGAGCAGTTCGGCGTCGAGCTCGAGCACGAGGTCGTGTTTCTGGGCCCCCTCGAGCTGCCCGCCTAGACACGAGTAGGAGGGGCCAGGGCCGCGGCGAAAGCAAGGCCGTGGCCGAGCGACGACCTCAGCAGTCTGCGCGTGCGCGGGCGGCGGTGATCCCCCTCCGGGCCGGGGCGAACCGGGAGGGCCTCGTCCGGCTGCTGCCATCAGGCCGCTCGCTCGCCGTCGGCTTCGCGATCGTGCTCGTC
>VAXM01000003.1 GCA_005883335.1 Actinomycetota bacterium | reverse complement strand
GCGTGGCCCGGGTTGGCCGGGTCGACGTAGATCGAGCTCGGGAACCTCGTCGGCGAGTTGCCCGACGTCGAGCTGTCGATCCGCGTCCACGTGACCGTGACCGGATCGACTGCATCCGCGTTGTGCGACACGAAGATGCGGCCCGCGGAGGTCGCGGCCCACATCGTCCCATGGTCGGCGCCGTCACGCGCCAGCCACGAGATCGAGCCGCCGGAGCGGTCCGCCCCGTACACCGTGCCGGTCAGATCGCCGGGCGTGTTGTGGCCGGCAGGCCCACCGAGCGGCTGGTAATCGCCGCACGTGGGGGTCGCCCCGGACGTGACGAACTCGGGGCAGTTCGCTTCGTAGCCCGCGATGTCCGGGGTCGTCTGCTGTGGCACCGACGTGTGACCGGCACCGAACGCCCAGCTGCGCCAGACATGCAGTCCGCCGTTGTAGATCGGATGCGTGCCGGGGACCGGGTTCGGGTCGCCGATCTGCGGCCAGTAGAACGCGAACGTCTCGCCGCTGGCGACCATCGGGCCGGTGGTGATGACCCACTTGGTCGGCTCGCCGTTCTCGAAGTTCGAGTCGCCGAAGCCGCTCGTGAACTCGTTCGCACGCCAGGACGGGTTCGTCGCGTCGTAGACGGCGTTGCCGCCGTCGCCGTAGATGACCTGCGAGAAGGTGTTCCTGTCGCAGTAGTTGATGTTCGACCACGTGCCGTTGTCCTGGGTTCCGCCCATGACCTCGCACGAGTTCGTCGGGTTGATCGCCACGTTGATGAACTGAAGCGTGCTGCTCAGCTTCTTGTCGAGGTGGTCGATCTGGACCGGGATCCGCGACAGGAGCCGCCTGCAGGCCGCGTAGCTGCCCGAGGCCGGCGGCAGCGGTGTGCCGCCGTTGCGGAACGGGCTGTCGCAATCGTTCGAGGCGTCCACGAACGTGCCGCTCGTCCGGATCATCCCGCCGTCCGAGCCCTCGAAGATCTGGGTCGGATTGCCCGGGTTGACGACGATCTCGTGCTGGTCGGGATGGATCCCGCCCCACGCATGGAGGCAGCCGTTGGGGAAGTAGGGCGCGTACGCACACCACGATGCTGTCCGCTCCGTGTGGTCGTACGAGAGGTCGGTGAACGTCCGGCTGTTCGCCGTGCCGTCCGGATCGCCCGCGGTCGTCGAATAGAGCACCTCGCGGCCGTTGGAGCGTCCGTTACCGCACCCGACCCCCTTCGTGTCGCACGGCTGCTCGCCGTACACGTTCGAGCCGATCACGTAGACGGTGTCCGGCATCCCGGCAGGCGTGTAGACGTCTTCGTCGTACCAGCACTGCCCGGTGCAGAAGTCATCCGTCGCGAAGTACGGGCTGGCCGTGGTCTTCGACGTCAGCTTCTGCCAGCCGTTGTACGTCTGCGGATACACCGTCGCGTCCGGCGGAGGCGTTGCACCGGCAGCCTGGGAGGCCAGCAGCGTCGCCGCCGGCTGGTTGCCGTTGTCCGTCCGCCAGAAGTTCGACGCGAGGGGGCCGGAGATGCCGCCGCCGTTCGCCGTCCCGTCGGTCAGGTAGATCCGCGTCGTTCCGCTCTTGCGGGTGAGCGCGAACATCGTGCGGTCGGTTCCGCCGCCCGCGAACTGCGGGGCGAAGACCTGGTGGAAGTCGTACGCCGTGGCCGAGCCGTCGAGGCTCGGGGAGCGGCGCCACAGGCCCTGGTCGAACGCCGACGCGTAAACCGTGGTCGGGTCGGCCGGATCCAGAGCGACCTTCGTGACGCCGAACGACGTCGCCGAGTTGCCGTTCCAGACCTCGGTGAACGTGTTCCCGCCATCGGTGGACTCGTAGACGCCGGGGGCGTTCGCGCCCGGCTCGAGCCGGGTCGTGCCGCCGTTGCCGATCACATGCGAGAGCCCGCGGACGGCCTGTGCCGAGCCGACGAGGATGTGGTCGCTGTTCGTCGGATCGACGACGATCGAGCTGATGCCGCGGCCGAGGAAGGCGTCCTTCCCCGGGTTGACGCACGTGTAGACGGCATTGCTGACGCAGGCGTCATGGAGCTTCGTCCAGTGCTCCCCGCCGTTGGTGGACTTGTAGATCCCGACGCCCGCCTCGCAGCCGGAGGAGCAGCGGTTCGCCTCGCCGGTGCCGAGGTAGAGCGTGTCGTGGTGGTGGCTCGTGTTGAGCACGAGCGTCCCGACCGAGTTCTGGTCGAGATCCTCGGGGCTCAGCTGCTGCCAGACGGGATTCGGTGCCAGCGCGTTCTCCGTCCGCCAGACGCCGCCGCCCGAGACTCCGGCCCAGAGCCCGCACCTGCGGGCTGTGCAATCCGGATCCGCCACGAGCGCCGTGACGCGGCTCGCGGTCGTGTTCTCCGCTCCGGAGAACGAGGTGACGCCCGGCTGGACGGCGTTCGTGCGCGGCCCGTAGAGCTTCCACTCGCCGTTGTTCCAGAGCAAATGCCGCCCCCGAGTCCGCTTGATGGCGCGGGCATCGGCACGGGCGATCTTCGCGTAAGTCGCCTTGGCCCGCTTCGAGATCGACAGCGGGATCGCGTTCGCCGGATACGAACGCGCGGCCTGCAGATAGGCCTCGTAGCTATTCGGCCCAAGGCCCGGCTTCTCCGCCGCGCTCTCGGACTGGCCCTGCTTCGAAGCGAAGGCATGCGCCGATCCGGTTGAGCCCCTGGTCAGCAAGACCAGAGACAGCGTGAGCGCCCCAGCGAGCAGAACCATCGCCGCAAGGACGCTTGGACGTGCTTTTCTCATCTTCTCCCCTCTCCCTGTGCCGCTAGTGGCTTTCGGAGCCTTCTCGTACGCCGGCCCCGTGTTCTGGTGCTTGGCCCAACGAGCCTGCGCCGCCCTGCGCGCGCTCTCGACGCGCTCTTCTTTCGTGAGCTTGGCGGCGCGTGCCTTGCCGCCCTTCAGCCCACCGCGCCGTCCAAGCTCGACGGCATGCGGATCTTTCCTGTCCTCGGAGTCGCGAGAGCGCTTTGGCATAGACCCAGGTAGCAGCGGGTTTATATGCCCTCCTACATCACGGTGTCAAGCGACCACCGGATGCGTGAGCGGTTTCGCAGCAGGCTAGTGCGCGACCGCAGCGGCCGCGTCGACGAGGCCTGCGCCGTAGGCGTCCGCGAAGGGGACGGCGTGAGCCTGGTCGATGTGGCAATAGCCGGTCGGGCACGGGGTACCCGCGAGCGACGCTGCGAAGTTCGCCGGGTCGTTCGGGCCCATGTAGTTCACAGGGCTCTGATTCGCCGTCGACTGCAGGCGTGCGAGCAGCGCGTCGGGCCGGCCGATCAGGTTCTGCCGGGCCGAGAGGGTCAGCGCCGCGACGCCCACCGCGTTCGGCGAGGACATCGAGGTCCCCTGGAGCCAGCCGAAGCCCTGGCCCGCAAGCTTGAAGCAGGCGGAGTTGAAGAGCGCAGAGGTGATCGGATTGGTGCAGATCAGACCCTTGTCCTCGAGGGCGCCGAACGAGCCCCAGCCGCCGTAGAGGATGTCGCCGTCGCCGCCGTCGTAGAGCGGGATCTCGTAGCGCCGCGCTCCACCCGGTGCCGCGAGGTCGACGCGGGAGCCGTAGTTCGAGTAGTAGGCGAGCTGGTCGCGCGCGCCGACGTGGTTCTGCCAGCGGAGCGGGATCCAGGCAGGAGCGTCGCCGATCGCGTTCGCCGTCGACGAGACCATCGTCACGCCCGGGATGCCGGCCGGCACTTCGAGCAGCCCGCGCAGATCGAACGGCGCGAGCGGCGCGCCGGGGGTGACGGAGGCGATGCCCTCGGAGCCGAGCGAGACGCGCCCGACGCCCTCGAAAGAGCGGCCGCCGACGGTCGTGTTGACCCGGTCGACTCGGACGTGCTCATTGCCCGCGGCTCCGAAGACCGCGATCCCGCGAGAGCGACAGTACGAGACCGCGTCCGCGACGAGACCGTAGACCTGGGCGTCGAACGGGTCGGACGGGTTGAGGTAGCCCTCGATCGACATGTTCACGAGGTCGACGTCGTTCGACGAGCAGGCGCTGACGAGCCCGGAGAGGATCCAGCTCGAGAGTCCGCCGAAGCCGGCGGCCAGCACCTTGTACGAGGCGATCCGTACGCCGGGCGCGACGCCGTTGGAAGCGAAACCGTTCGCGGCGCCGGCGATCCGGCTCGCAACCCAGGTGCCGTGACCCTCGAAGTCGCCGTCGCGGCAATCGCGCAGGCCGGCGCGGTCGATGTAGCCGAGACCGAAGAGCTGGCGCAGGTCGTCGCACGGGATGAAGTTGCCGCCCAGGTTCCGGTCGACCACGCTGTGCAGCTCGCGGTGCTCGGAGTCGACGCCGGTGTCGAGGACGGCAACGACAATCTGCCGGTCGCCGCTCGTCGTGCCCCAGGCAGCCGGGACGTGCATCCGGTTGTCGTCCCACTGGAGGATGCCCTCGGGGTTGGAGACGCCGAGGAACGACGGGAGGTCGTGCCAGGGATCGGGAAGCGAGGCACCGAGCTGCCCGTCGCCGTCGGGCGCGCGGCCGCCGCCGTGCTGGTTCACGTCGCTGCCGCGGTCGTTCACGAGCAGCGCGTCCTGGAACGCCGCGACGACCGCCGGGTTGCGGCGGATGCGCTCGGCGAAGCCGTTCGCAGTGGGAACCGCGGCGAGGGCGCCGATCGGGCTCAGATCGCCGACGACCGCGCCGCCGGCCGACGAGACCGCGGCGCGCATCTGCGCCGGAGGCGTTCCGGCGACGAAGCGGATCACGGTGATGCCGAACGGGTTCGAAGCCGACGCGGAGCTCGCGAACGCGAGCGCGCCGAAAATCGCAGCAAGGAGAAGGCTGGGCCGCTTCACCGTGTAACTCGTTTCGGCACGGTGCCCGGACTCCTCCATAACCCGTTCAGGGAACGGAAAGGGCCGCCTCGAGGGGCGGCCCTTTCTCGTCACTTGAGCGATTCGACTGGTGCTACTTCCTGCTCGCCCTCCTGGTCGAGCTCTTGCCGATCGAGCCGCGGCCGAGGTGGCCGTGGCCGTCGGGCAGGCCGAGCTTGTCCGTGAAGGCGTCCTCGTCGTGCACAACGCCGTTCAACGGGAACGGGTTCATGTTCCGCGTGTCGGACCAGATCGGATGCGCGACCACACCGTGATTGAGGGTGAGGCCGCTGTAGTCACCGTTGAATCCGCTCTGGACGCCGTCCGGCGGCGCGAAGACAGGCGAGACCACCCGGAAGTTGTACGGGGTGTTGTCGCCGCGGCCGCCCGCGAGCACATAGTCGGAGTCCTCCTCGCCGACCCCCGGCTGGACCCCGGGCGTGAACGGCGTGCAGTCCGGCGGGCTGAGCCCGAACAGGCAACCCACGGTCGGGTCGTTCTCACCGGGAACGCGTCCCGTCCGGTAGTAGCTGGCGCCGTTCCGGTCGCCGTGCTGCGGGCTCTGGTCGGTGGCAGGGAAGTAGTGGTCGAGATCCCTGTCGGGATTGACCGTTCCCGCTTCGTGCCAGGTGAGTCCGCCGTCGGTCGACTGCGAGAGCTGGGTGTCGTACTCGCCGTTGCGGTAGTCCTGCCAGACCGCGTAGACGTGGTTGTTCTGCGTGTTGTCCTTCGTGATCCGCGGGAAGTCGTTCGTGCGGATGTAGGCACCAGGGATGCACTCCTCCGGCCCTCGGCCGAAGTTGCATTGCGGCTCGCCGATGACCACGTCGGCGCCGACGCGCGTGGGCGTCATGCAGTTGAAGTGCGCCGTGCCGGCCGGCGATGACCCGCTCGGGTGACAGTGGACACCGAGCTGCTGGGCGTTCGGGTTCCCCGGTGCGGTGTTGCCGTTGTTGAAGATCACTTCCACGTCCCCGTTCGGGAGCGCGACCGGGGACGAGCCCTGGTCGAAGTTGCAGTCGTTCGGATCGCCGCCGTTGAAGAAATCGCCGAAGAAGCAGAGACCCGGCGCGTTGCCGCTGATCTCCTCGGGCGTCGACCACGTCTGGCCGCCGTCGGTCGACATCGACCCGAAGATCGGCGACTCGCAGAAGTTCTCGTCGCCGTTCGGCGGGGCGCCGCAATTCGGGCTGAACCGGAACACCGTCCACGTGACGTAGACGTTGCCCGCGTTCGGGCTCGACCGGTAGCGGTCGGCCGTGATCATGTTCTTGTCGTGGAAGATCTCGACGCTGTTGTCCTCCACCACCATGAACAGCTTCGACGGCGGCGACGGGACGTTGTAGTAGAACGAGCCGCCCGCGGGCGCCGGTGACTGCGTCACGTAGAGGCCGCTCGCAAACGTCGCGACGTCGAAGACGACGCAGCTGAAGTACGCACGGCCGAATGCGTCCACGGCGTTGGCCGGGTCGCTCCCCGCGTCGTACGTGTGAAACGTTCCAGGACTGCCCTGGATCGTGTTGTTGTTCGGATTGTCCGCGCTCGGGCCCATGAACTCGGGCGCGTTGAGCCGCTGACGGAAGGGCGGCAGCATGTCGCCCCAGTGCGACCCGTCGTCGGTCGACCAGTCGATGCCGCACTGGTTGAAGCCGACGCGGGAGTCGTTCTGTCCCGCGGTCAAGTTGTTCGGGTCGCGCGGGTTGTAGGTGATATCTGTCTCGGCCTGGCGGCGGTAGCTGCAGTCCTGGTTGACGCGGACGTTGCCGTGGCTGTCGCGGTTGCTACAGCCGAGCGTGCCGTGTCCGGGGCTCTCGTGGCCGGGATTCTGGATCTGCGCGTCGCTGCCGGCCGCCTCCTTGCGGAGCTCGTCGCCGCGGATCGAGCCGTAGACGGCGGCCAGCGTTCCCGCGGAGAAGAACGGCAGCTTGCGGTGCACGATCCGCGTTTGCCCGTTCCGCTGCATCCGGACCGGGATGCTCGCGGCGCGAAGCTTGCCCTGCGCAGCCTGCTTGAGCATGTTCGGATAGTGAACCGGCTGCGCGCGCTTCGATCCTGAGGCGATCCCTCCAAAAAGCAGGGATCCCGTCAGGGCCGCAACGAGCGCAGCCAACAGGTATCGCTTCACTCCTCCCCCTTTCCTCTGGCGTCTCCCTGTCGGACACGCCCGGGCTGGATAGTGACAAGCCTTCCCGAAACGTCCGCGGGCTAACGCTACGTGTTGTGCGGCTTCGCCATCTTGCGGTAGTCGAGCGCCTCGTCGAGGGTCTGCTCGTCGACGCCGGCCTCGCGGGCGACCTCGCGCAGCGGCCGGCCCGAGCTCGCGGCCTCCTTGACGATCTCGGTCGCCTTGTCGTAGCCGATGTACGGGTTCAGCGCCGTCGCAGCGGAGAGCGTCAGCTCCGCGTAGCGCTCACAAGCCTCGCGGTTGGCCTCAATGCCCTCCACGCAGCGCTCCGCGAAGAGGCGCGAAGCGCTGGCCAGGAGCTTGATCGAGTCCAGGAGGTTCCGCGCGAGCAGCGGGACGAAGACGTTCAGCTCGAAGTGGCCCTGGAGCCCGCCGACGGTGATCGCCGCGTCGTTGCCGATCACCTGCGCCGCTACTTGCGTCACGACCTCGGGGATGACCGGGTTGACCTTGCCGGGCATGATCGAGCTCCCCTTCTGCAGCTCCGGCAGGATTAGCTCGCCGAGCCCGGCGCGCGGGCCCGAGCCGAGGTAGCGGAGGTCGTTCGCGATCTTCGTCAGCGAGACGGCGGCGGTCTTGAGCGCGCCCGAGGTCTCGACAAGAGCGTCACGTGCGGCCTGCGACTCAAACGGGTCTGCCGGCGGCGAGATCTCGAGCCCCGTCTCCTCTTGTAGACGCGCGCGCACGCGCGAGGCGAACTCTGGATGCGTGTTGAGGCCGGTGCCGACCGCCGTACCGCCGAGCGGGATCTGGCCGAGCCGCGGCAGCACGTCTCCGACGCGGGCGATGCTCTGTCGCACCTGCGCCGCATAGCCGCCGAACTCCTGGCCGAGGGTCACTGGAACGGCATCCATCCAGTGCGTGCGGCCGGACTTGACGACGTCGTCGAACTCCTCCGCCTTCGCCTCGAGCGCCTCGGCCAGCTGCTCCAGCGCGGGAAGGAGTTCGGCGGTGATCTGCCCGAGCGCGGCGAGATGCACCGCCGAGGGGAAGACGTCGTTGGACGACTGGCCCATGTTGACGTCGTCGTTCGCGTGGACGTCGTCGCCGGCGAGCGTCGCGATCACCTCGTTGGCGTTCATGTTCGAGGACGTGCCCGAGCCGGTCTGGAAGACGTCGATCGGGAACTGGTCGTCGAGCTCGCCGTTGGCGACCCGGTCGGCGGCGGCAGCGATCCGCTCGGCCTTGTCCGGATCGAGCAGCCCGAGCTCCGCATTCGCGCGCGCGGCGGCGGCCTTGATCCGGCCGAGCCAGCGCGCGACCGGCGCGGGGATCGGCTCGCCTGAGACCGGAAAGTTCTCTACTGCCTTGCTCGTTTCCGCGCCCCAGAGCTCCTCGCGCGCGTCCGTAGCCACGCCGTCGAGTCTACTCAGGCAGCGTAGATACGGCGCTGCTCGAGCGGGCGCGTCCGAACGCGGCGGCGAAGCGTCTCGTCGAGCGCGGCCGACGGCGCCCAGCCAACGTACTTGCAGCGCGGGCACTCACCGCCGTCGACTCGTCCGCTCACGGGTGGATTCAGGACCCGCTCGCTCCCACAGCCGAGGCATTCGACACGTAACGCCATGGCTTTGAGATCGGCGGGAGGGCCTAGTCAGTTGAGTACTTCGGCTGGACCTTCTCGCCGCGGATCTGGGCGATCGCGTTGTTGGCGGCGATCGCGGCCTCGCCCATGCCGATCGTGATCAACGTGATCTTGCCGGGGTAGCCGGCCACGTCGCCCGCGGCGTAGACGCGCGGCTGGGTCGTCTCGCAGGTCATCGGGTCGATCCGGATCTGGCGTTTGCCCTCGAGCTCGAGGCCCCAGTCGGCAATCGCGCCGAGATGCGAGTGGAAGCCGAGTAGCGTGATCAGCGCCTGGCAGGGCACCTGCTCGGCCTCGCCCGTTTTCGTGTTCTCGATCGTGACCGCCTCCATGGTCCCGTCGCCGTGGACCTCGCGCACCTCGCACGGCGTCATGATCCGCACACGCCCTTCGCCCTCGAGCGCGCGGGCCTCGCTCACCGAGGACTCGAGCGCGCGGAAATTGTCGCGCCGGTGGACGAGCGCGATCGGATGCTGCGCGGTGTCCTGGAGGCCGAGCGTCCAGTCGAGCGCGGAGTCGCCGCCGCCCACGATCACGCACGTCTGGCCCTGGAAGACCGCCTTCTCGCGGACGAAGTAGTGGAGGCCCTTGCCCTCCCACTCGTCGATGCCGTCGATTCCGAGCTTGCGGGGCTCGAACGCTCCGTGGCCGGCGGTGATGATCATCGCGCGCGAGAGGTACGGGCCGCCCTTGTCGGTGCCGACCGCGAGCAGCTCCTCGCCGTTCTGGCTGACGCGCTCGAGGGTCTGCACCTCTTCGCCGAGCCGGACTTCGGCGCCGTACTGGAGACCTTGCTCGGCGCACAGCTCGACGAGCTTCGTGCCGAGGACCTTCGGGTGGCCGGCGACGTCGTAGACGTGCTTCTCCGGATAGACCGCGGCCACCTGGCCGCCGAGCTGCTCGAGGCTCTCGATGATCCGGACGGACGCGTCGCGGTGGCCCGCGTAGTACGCCGCCGCAAGCCCCGCCGGGCCCGCTCCGAGAATGGTGATGTCGACGACGCCGTTCGCGCTCACGGCGTCGAATGCTAGTGCCCCGTCTAGTGATACCGCCGAGTTTCTGGGTCGCGAGCACCAAGCCAGGAGCCGCACTCGTCCGCGGCCAAGGCTGGGTGCCTTGGCGAGGGCGAGGGTGGTTCCTGGCGCCGCGTGATCGCGGGCCAGAAGCCGGCGCGTATTGCTAGATGGGGCACCGGCCCGCTATGTGGCGGAGGCGACCGCCGCCCGCCGGGCGCCCCACCAGGCCTCGAAGGCGATCCGTCCGGCCAGGCCCAGGATCAGGAAGGCCACGATGGGATGGAAGATCCCAACCCATGGCGTACTCTCGCCGCCCCAGGCGAGGACGATCTGGACGATCAAGAGCAGCGGCAGCACCAGGTTCATCATGATTCGCCGCCGCTCGAATCGCGCGAAGATCGCGAAGAAGAAGAGCAGAACCGTTGCGAGGAAGATGATGTAGCCAAGGCCGTTGTGGAAGTCGAAGCCGTTCGAGAACTGGTCCTCGTTCAGCGTCTTGTGATCGTCCGTCTTCACGGAGGCGTTAAACGCGCCGTAGCCCGCCGCCCCGATCTGCACCAGCACGGCCAGGACAATGAGCCCGGCCCAGTAGCGGTGGATGGTTCGGAACGCCTGCACGGCGGCGCGAGTCTAACTCAGTGCGAGCAGCCCGAGCCGCAGCCGGCGGCATCCTCCGGCGAGCCGCCCTCTTCCACCTGGAAGGAGTGGCCGCAGCCGCAAGAAGCGGAGACGTTCGGGTTGTTGATGGCGAAGCCCGCCTGCAGGCCCTCGACCCAGTCGATCTCGGTGCCGGCGAGGTAGGGGGCGCTGAACGGGTCGACCACGACGGCGATGCCGTGGCTCTCGAGCTCGTTGTCGCCCTCCTGCGCGCCGCGGTCGAAGCCGAGCGCGTACTGGAAGCCCGAGCAGCCACCGCCCTGGACCGCGATCCGCAGGACCGAAGCCTCGCCCTCGGGCTCCTCGGCCATCAGATCCTTGATCTTCGCGGCCGCGCCCGGGGTGAGCGAGACGATCGAAAGCTCGTGCTCGGTAGTCGCCATCTCACGCATCGTAGCAACGTGATCCGACCGCAAGAATCCCCCGCCTGAGGCACGACTTTGTAACAGCTGCCTCACGCTTGGTTGAGCCGTTTTCCTCCTCGCTCGTGGCGGTCCCCGCTCTGCTAGCGTCCGGCTCGCTCGACGCGGGAGGTCGCGGTGCTGCACAGCTGGTTGGCGTTCCTGATCTACGGGTTCTTCGCGCTCGCGATCCCGGCCTCGATGATGGTGATGTCCTTCGTCTTCGCAACGCGGCCCGACCGCCGGACCCGCGCACGGACGATCCCGTTCGAGTCCGGCGTCTCCAAGGGCCCGCCGGACCAGCGCAGCTTCACGATCAGCTTCTACCTGACGGCGATGCTCTTCATCGTCTTCGACATCGAGATCGTCTTCCTCTATCCGCTCGCCGTGATCCTCCACCAGCTCGCGTGGTTCGGCTTCGTCGAGTTCTTCTTCTTCATCGTCATCCTCGCTGTCGCCTACGTGTACATCTGGCGCAAGGGGGCCTTGGAGTGGCGGTGAAGAAGCGCCTGGCGCAGTACGGCCTCCACTCGGAGCGGGTGATGTGGCAGGGGAAGGGCCCGAGCGTCTTCGAGCAGGAACTCGGCGACCTGGAGCAGCAGCTCGGCCTGACCACAGTGGAGAAGGCGGTCGCGTGGGCGCAGGGAAGCTCGATCTGGCCGGACACGTTCGGGCTCGCCTGCTGCGCGATCGAGATGATGTCGATCGTCTCGGCGCGCTACGACGTGGCGCGCTTCGGAGCCGAGGTGTTCCGCTCCTCGCCGCGTCAGGCCGACCTGCTGATCGTCTCGGGCCGCGTCGCGCACAAGATGGCCGCGCCGCTGCGCCAGATCTACGACCAGATGCTGGAGCCGAAGTGGGTGATCGCGATGGGCGCGTGCGCGAGCTCCGGCGGGATGTTCAACAACTACGCCGTTCTCCAGGGCGTGGACAAGATCGTCGCGGTCGACATCCACGTGCCCGGCTGCCCGCCGCGCCCGGAGGCACTGGTCGAGGGGATCGTGCGGCTACAGGAGAAGATCAAAGCGGGCGTGCCGCCGGCCTACGAGATCCGCGGAGTCGCGTCCTGACCTACGAGGGCGTTCCCGGCCTCGTCGAGACCCGCGAGGCGCACGACGAGACGACGCTCGTCGTCGATCCGGCCCGCCTGGTCGAAGCCTGCACGCACCTCCGGGACGTCGAGGGGTTCAACTTCCTCGCCGACGTCGCGGCGACGGACTACCTCGGCTGGGGCCGGTACGGCATCGCCGGCTACATCGGCACGACCGGCGGCCGCGACCTCAACCTGCCCGGCTCTCAGGGCCTCGCGAAGACGCCCGAGCCGAAGCCGAAGCGCTTCTCGATGAACTACCACCTCCTGGCGATTCCCGGCGGGGAGCGCGTGCGTGTCCAGGTCTGGCTCGACGACGGCGAGCCGGTGCCGAGCATCGTCCCCGTCTGGCCGACCGCCGACTGGCACGAGCGCGAGGCCTGGGACCTGATGGGCATCCGCGCCGAGGGCCACCCGAACCTCACCCGGATCCTGATGGACGACGACTGGGAGGGCCACCCGCTGCGCAAGGACTACCCGATCGGCGGCGAGCCGGTCAGATTCTCCGGGGAAGAGTAGGACATCGTGGCGATAGCCTCCGATCGGCCGCGGATCTACGAGAGCTCACGCGTGCCCTCGCCGATTCCGACGGTGCTGCAGGTGCCCGAGGAGCTGCGCGGCTCGGAAGACTTGCTGCAGGTCAACTTCGGCCCGAACCACCCGTCCACGCACGGTGTCCTGCGGCTGATCGTCGACCTCCACGGTGAGAACGTCGTCGGGCTGGAGGCGGTGATCGGCTACCTGCACACGGGCTTCGAGAAGAACATGGAGCAGAAGACGTGGTGGAAGGCGATCACGTACCCCGAGCGGATCGACTACCTCTCCTTCCAGAACAACGAGCTCGTCTTCGTGCTCGCGATCGAGAAGCTGCTCGGGCTCGAGGTGCCGGAGAAGGCCACCTGGATGCGGACGTGCCTCTGCGAGCTGAACCGGATCCATTCGCACCTCGTCTGGCTCGGGACCGCGGCGCTCGAGCTCGGGGCGATCTCGATGTTCTGGTACTGCTTCCGCGAGCGCGACTCGGTCCTCGACCTCTACGAGATGGTTTGCGGGGCGCGCATGCACACGCGCTATTTCCAGGCCGGCGGGCTCGCCGAGGACATCCCGCGCGGGTTCTTCCCAGAGGCGCGCAAGTTCGTCGACTGGATGCCGAAGGCGGTCGACGATTACGAGCGGCTCGTCGACCAGAACGAGATCTGGCTCGAGCGCACCAAGGGGCTCGGGCTCTTGTCCGCCGAGGACGCGATCGCGCTCGGGCAGTCCGGGCCGGTGCTGCGGGGGTCAGGGGTCGATTGGGACCTGCGCCGTGCGCAGCCGTACCTCGCCTACGAGCAGCTCGACTTTCGCGTCCCGACGTATCCGAACGGCGACGTCTGGGACCGCTACAAGGTGCACATGGACGAGATGCGGGAGTCGACCCGCATCGTCGCCCAGTGCCTCGACCGGCTGGAGGGGATGGAAGGGCAGCCGTGGATCGCGGACGACCGCAAGGTCGTGCTGCCGCCGCGCGAGGAGCTGCACACCTCGATGGAGTCGCTGATCCATCACTTCAAGATCGTCACCGAGGGTTACCGCGTGCCCGAGGGCGAGGTCTACGTGGCGCTCGAGTCGGCGCGGGGCGAGCTCGGCTGTTACGTCGTCTCCGACGGCGGGCCGAAGCCGTGGCGGGTCAAGTTCCGGGCGCCGAGCTTCGTCGCGCTGGAGGCGACGGCGACGTGCATGACCGACGCGCTGGTCGCGGACCTGATCGCGATCGTCGGCTCGCTGGACACGGTGATGGGGGAGGTGGACCGGTGAACCTCGACGCGATAGCGGCGATAGCGACCGAGTACCCCGAGCGGCAGTCGGCGATCCTGCCCGCGTTGCGGCTGGCGCAGGAGGAGCACGGGGGCTGGCTTCCGCCCGAGGCGATCCGCGAGGTGGCCGACGCGCTCGACCTCGCCCCCGCGCAAGTGGAGGCGGTCGCGTCCTTCTACGACATGCTCCATCTGGCTCCGGTCGGGAAGCACATGGTCGAGGTCTGCACCAACCTCTCGTGCGCGCTGGTCGGGGCGCAGCAGGTGCTGCAGGCGTTCGAGGAGCAGCTCGGCGTCGCGCCGGGCGAGACGAGCGAGGACGGCCGGTTCACGCTGCGCGCGATCGAATGCGCGGGCGGCTGCGGCCGGGCGGTCGTGGTCGTCGTCGACGAGCGCTACCGCGAGCCCGTGCGGCCCGAGGACGTGCCGGGGATCGTCGAGGAGCTGAAGCGTGGCGATTAGGGAGCTCACGCTCGCGCACGCCGGCGAGCGCGACCTGTCGAAGCTCGCCGAGTACCAGGCGATCGGGGGCTACAAGGCGCTGGCGAAGGCGCGAAAGATGAAGCCCGAGGCGGTCGTCGAGCAGCTGCTCGCGTCGAACCTGCGCGGGCGCGGCGGCGCGGGGTTTCCGATGGGCCGGAAGGCGAGCTTCCTCGCCAAGGGCACCGGCAAGCCGACGTACCTCTGCGTCAACGCGGACGAGTCAGAGCCCGGGACCTTCAAGGACCGCGAGATCATGCTGCTCAACCCGCATCGCCTGATCGAGGGCTGCCTCGTCACGGCGCATGCAATCGAGTCGCAGAACGTCTTCATCTACCTGCGCGGCGAGTACCTGGACGTGTTCGAGGTGATGCGCAGGGCACTCGAGGACGCGCGCAAGGCAGGGCTGATGGGCGACGTGACAATCGTGCTGCACCGCGGCGCGGGCGCGTACATCTGCGGCGAGGAGTCGGCGCTGCTCGAGTCTTTGGAAGGCAAGCGGGGCCAGCCCAGGCCGCGGCCGCCGTTCCCTGCGGTGAGCGGGCTCTACGGGTCGCCGACGCTGATCAACAACGTCCAGACGATCGCGACGGTGCCGGTGATCGTCGAGAAGGGCGGCGAGTGGTACGCGAAGATCGGGCCTGAGCCGTCTCCGGGCACCGTCGTCTTCTCGCTGTCCGGGAACGTGGAGCGGCCGGGCAACTACGAGCTCCTGCTCGGGTCGGGGCTGCGGGAGCTGATCTACGACCTCGGCGGCGGGATCCCGGACGGGCGGGAGCTGAAGGCGATCATTCCCGGCGGCTCGTCGACGACGGTGATGACGCCGGACCAGCTCGACACGGATCTCGACTTCAACTCGGTGGCGGAGGCGGGCTCGCAGCTCGGCGCCGCGGCCGTGATCGTGATCGACGACCGCGCGTGCATGGTTCAGCTCGCGCTGCGTTCGACGCAGTTCTACATGCACGAGTCCTGCGGGAAGTGCACGCCGTGCCGCGAGGGGACGCGCTGGATGGTGCAGCTCCTGCAGAAGCTCGAGGATGGGCGGGCCGAGCAGTCGGAGCTCGACCTGCTGCTGTCGGTCTGCGACCGCGTGCTTGGGAAGTGCCTCTGCGCTTTGGGCGACTTCGCCGCTGGACCCGTGGTCGAGTACGTGCGCAACTTCCGGGACGAGTTCCAGCGGCACATCGACGAAGGCGGCTGCCCGTTCGGCGGCGAGTCGTCGCTGGAAGGCACCTTCGCGCCGGTCGACCAGCACACCCATGCCCCAGTAGCCGAGGTCCCAGCGTGATCCGTGCGGGTGGCAGCCACTCGCACGGAACCGTCACGAATCTCAAACGATTCTGGCGTGGGTTGAGCTGTCTCGCGCGATTAGGTGGCAGCCACCGTCACGGAAGTGTGACGTGAGCGCAACGGAACTGGTCACCGTCACCGTCGACGGGCGCGAGGTTCACGTGCCGCCCGGGACCGGGCTCGTGGAGACGGCGCTCGCTGCCGGGGTCGAGATCCCCGTCTTCTGCTACGAGCCGCGGCTCGGCGCGGCCGTCGGCGCCTGCCGCATGTGCCTCTGCGAGATCGAGGGCATGCCGAAGCTCCAGGCCGCCTGCACCCTGACCGCCACCAACGGGATGATCGTCCGCACAGCCCAGACCTCCGAGCGGGCCGCCGAGGGCCAGGAGGCGACGCTCGAGTTCATCCTCGTCAACCACCCGCTCGACTGCCCCGTCTGCGACAAGGGCGGCGAGTGCCCGCTTCAGGACCTCACGTTCCGCTGGGGCCCGGGCAACACGCGCATGACCTTCCCGAAGCGCACCTTCGAGAAGCCCATCCCGATCTCGCCCGCGATCGCGCTCGACCGCGAGCGCTGCATCCTCTGCTACCGCTGCACGCGCTTCTCCGAGAGCGTCGCCGAGGACGGCCAGCTCGTGGCGCTCAACCGCGGCGCGGAGTCCGTGATCGCGACGTTCGAGGACGAGCCGTACCTCGCGCCCTTCTCGGGCAACGTGATCGAGCTCTGCCCGGTCGGCGCGTTGACCTCGACGCAGTACCGCTTCGAGGCTCGTCCGTGGGAGATCCAGAACGTCCCGACGGTCTGCGGCCTGTGCCCGGTCGGCTGCAACATCCAGGCGACGACGCGCGAGGGAAAGGTCAAGCGGATCCTCTCGCGCAACCACCCGGAGGTGGACGAGGGCTGGCTCTGCGACAAGGGCCGCTTCGCATTCACCCACCTGCGCGCGCGCGACCGGATCGCCGACCCGCTGCGCCGCGTCCGCCGCCGCGGCTTCGACGTGCTCTCGTGGGACGACGCGCTCGGCGAGGCCGCAGAGCTGCTGATGCAGGCGCAGGGACGGATCGTGACCGCGCTCTCCGGCTCGGAGACGGTCGAGCAGGCGTACGCGCTCGGACGGCTCATGAGGGCCGGTCTCGGCGCGCACACCGGCGTGCTGCCCGAGGAGACGAGCCCCGCCCTCGACGCGTTCCGGCTCCCGCTCTCGGCGATCCGCGACGCCGAGCTCGAGCCGGTCGCGGAGCGCGCACCGATCGTCGAGCTGTGGGTCAAGGCCGCGCGCCGGCAAGGCGCACAGGTCGAGCAGGCGGGCGACGCGCTCGAGGGCTGCCGCCGCCTCGCCGACAAGCGAAACGCGCTTGGCAAGAGCCTGCGCGAGAGCGAGCGCGCGATCCTGATCTGGTCCGGCGAAGAAGGAGCCGGCGGAGCCCATCTCGCCGCGCTCGCCAAGGAGCTCGGCTTCGCCGGCAAGCCTGCGAGCGGCGCCTTCCACCTGCCCTGCACGCCGAACGGCCGCGGAATCGCCGACGCGTGGGCGGCCGCCTCCGACGACGAAGGCCCGAACCCCGAGCCGATCGGCCTGCTCTTCGTCTCCGGCGACGAGGCCGCCGCCGACCCCAATGTGCGCGCACTGGCCGAGCGCGCCGAGCGCGTGATCGTCAACGCGATGTTCCAGGGCCTGGCCGTCGGCTGGGCCGACCTCGTCCTTCCCGGGACGAGCTACCTCGAGCGAGACGGCACCTACGTCAACCTCGAGGGCCGACTGCAGCGCCTCCGCCGAGCCGTGATCCCACCCGCCCCCGACGAGCTCGCCTGGATCTCGAAGCTGGCGGAGCGCTTCGCCGTCGAGGTCTCCCCGCACGCGTCCGCCGTCTTCGCCGAAGTCTCGGAGCGGATCTACGACGGCCTGCCCTTCGGCGAGGTCGGCGAAGAGGCGCCGCTGCGCACCCGCAGCGAAGCGCCCGCGCCGCAGCTTCCCAGCGAGCCCGCCGCGGAAGGCAAGGGCCTGCGCCTCGTCCGCTACCGGCCCCTCTTCTCGGGCCCGGCGGTCGAGCGAGTCCCCGAGCTCCAGTTCCAGCGCCCCGCCCCCGAGGTCGAGCTCTCGCCCGGCGACGCCGGCCGGCGCGGGATTGCGCCGGGCGAGACCGTCACGGTCACGCACAACGGGACCTCGCTCCAGCTCCGCGCCCGCATCACGAAGAGCCTGCGCGAGGGCATCGTCCGCATCGCCGCCGAGCACGCCGGCGAGCTGGGCGGAACCGTGGAGGTCGCCAAGTGACCGACCCCTGGTGGATCTCCCTGATCAAGGCCTTCCTGATCATCAACCTGCTCCTGCTGCTGTTCGCCTACATGACGTGGGTCGAGCGCAAGGTGCTCGCGCGGATGCAGCTCCGCTACGGGCCGAACCGCGTCGGCCCGTTCGGGCTGCTCCAGCCGATCGCCGACCTGATCAAGCTCATCCGCAAGGAGAGCTTCTTCCCAGCCTCCGCGGTCGACGTGCTCTACATCGCGGCGCCGGTGTTCTCGTCCTTCACGGCGCTCGCCGCCTTCAGCGTGATCCCGTTCGGGCCGGGCTGGCACATCTGGAAGTGGAACGTGAGCGGCGAGGTCGCGAACCTCCCGATCGCGCTGGTCGTGATCTTCGCGCTCAGCTCGCTCGGGATCTACGGCTTCATCGTCGGCGGCTGGGCCTCCGACTCGAAGTACGCGCTGCTCGGCTCGATGCGCACCTGCGCGCAGATGGTCTCGTACGAGGTCTCGCTGACCTTCGCCGTGCTCGGCGTCGTGCTGATGGGCCAGTCGCTCTCGCTCGTCGACATCGTCCAGAAGCAGGCCTCGACGTTCTGGTTCTTCGGCCCGCAGTTCGTGGGCCTGGTGGTGTTCTTCGTCGCAGGTGTGGCCGAGACGAACCGGCCGCCGTTCGACCTGCCCGAGGCCGACACCGAGCTCGTCGCGGGCTACCACACCGAGTACAGCGGGATGCGCTTCGGCCTCTTCCAGATGGGCGAGTACGTGAACATGATCACGCTCTCGGCGCTCGCCGTGACGCTCTTCTTCGGCGGCTGGTACGGGCCGTGGGCGCCGCTCGGGCCGCTCTGGTTCCTGCTGAAGCTGTTCGTGATCCTGTTCCTCTTCCTCTGGCTGCGGGCAACGCTGCCGCGGCTCCGCTACGACCAGCTGATGCGGGTCGGCTGGAAGGTGCTCCTGCCGGCCGCGACGATCAACGCAGTCGTGACCGCGGCCCTCGTGGTGGCCCTCTGATGGCGCGCGGGAACCCGATCGACAGCGTCAAAGGCTTCGGAGTCACCTTCAAGCAGATCTTCAAGAAGCCGATCACGCAGCAGTACCCGGAGTACAAGCGGCCGGTCTATCCGCGCTTCCGCGGCCGCCACCGGCTCCACGTCCACGAGAACGGGCTCGAGAAATGCGTCGGCTGCTCGCTCTGCGCGGCCGCCTGCCCCGCCGACTGCATCCGTGTCGTCGCAGCCGAGAACACCGCCGACAACCGTGTCTCCGCCGGCGAGCGCTACGCGCGGATCTACGAGATCAACATGAGCCGCTGCATCTTCTGCGGCTACTGCGAGCTCGCGTGCCCGTTCGACGCGATCACGCTCGGCAACGAGTACGAGATCTCCGAGTACTCGCGGGACGACCTGATCTACACGAAGGACATGCTCCTGGCGGAGCCGATCAAGAAGGTTCCGGTTGCCGACCGCGACCTCTACGACACGCCGATCCCGTATTACCAGGAGCACTCGTAGGTGGCGGGGAACATCCTCGTCTGGATCGTCTGGGTCGTTGCCGCCCTCGCTTGCCTCGGCTCCGGGATCGCGGTCATAACGTTCTCGAACCCGTTCTACTCGGCGCTGTCGCTGATCGGCAACCTCGCCTCGCTCGCCGTGCTCTACCTGCTGCTCTCCGCCGAGTTCGTCGCCGCAGCGCAGGTGCTCGTCTACGCGGGCGCAGTGATGGTCATGTTCCTGTTCGTGATCGCCTACCTCGGCGGCCGGGCCGACGCGCCGTGGGCCGGGGGGCCGAGCTGGCAAGCGCTAGGCGCGGTCGCGGCCTCGGCCGCCCTGCTCGTCGAGGTGATCGTCGTGATCGGGCTCAAGTCGAGCGGGCGGCTGTCGCACTCGGCGCGCGTCGACTTTTTCTACGGCCGGCCGTACGAGATCGGGCGGCTGTTCCTGACCGACCATCTGCTCGCGTTCGAGATCACGTCGATCGTCTTGCTGATCGCTGCGGTCGGCGGCGTCATCCTCGGCAGCCATTCCCGAGAGACGCAATGAACGGCCCGGATGCCGTCTGGTACCTCTGCCTCGCAGCCTTTTTGTTCTGCACAGGCGCGCTTGGCGTGCTGATTCGCCGCAGCCCGCTGATCGTGCTGCTCTCGCTCGAGATCATGCTCAACGGCTCGAACCTCGCCCTGATCGCGTTCGCACGGCAGCACGGCCGTGAGGACGGTCAGATCTTCGCGCTCGCGGTGATGGCGGTCGCCGCGTCCGAGGTCGTCGTCGGGCTCGGCCTGATCGTGGCGATGGCGCGGCGGCGGCTCGACCTCGACGTGGACAAGCTCAGGACGCTGCGCGGTTGATCGCCGCCGCCTGGATCTGCCTGTTCGCGCCGCTCGGCGCGGCGATCGCGATCACCCTCGCCGGGCAGCGCCTCACCCGCCGCGGCGCGGGCTACCTCGCCACAACCTCGGTCGGGATGTCGTTCGTCGCGGCGCTCGTCAGCTTCGCCGGCCTGCTCGGCGACTCACCGTCCCAGCGCTACCATCCGTCGACGCTCTGGCGCTGGTTGACGGCCGGGACGTTCCACTTCGACCTGCGGATCGCGGTCGACCCACTCTCGGTCTTCATGATGCTCGTCGTCGCCGGGGTCGGCTGCCTGATCGTCGGCTACTCGATCGGCTACATGGACGGCGACGACGAGGAGCGCCGCTACTTCGCCTACATGGCGCTGTTCGTCTTCTCGATGCTGCTGCTCGTCCAGGGCGGGAACCTGCTGATGCTGCTCGCCGGCTGGGGGCTCGTCGGCCTCTCGTCCTACCTCCTGATCGGCTTCTGGCACGAGCGGCCGAGCGCGATCGCGGCGGCCAAGAAGGCATTCGTGATGAAC
>VAXM01000161.1 GCA_005883335.1 Actinomycetota bacterium | reverse complement strand
GCGATGAGCCGCCTCGACGAGAAGGCGGCGGTACGCGCCTACGTGGCCGGCGCGCCGGTGCAGGCAGCGCTTGACCGCGCGCTCGCGCGAGACGGGGCGCCGCCCAACCTCACGCGCGACCTGGCGCGGATGGAGTCGATCTCCGGGGCGGGATTCGTGGAGCGGAACGGCCTTCGCGTCGAGGGCGCGTTGGCGAGCGATCCGGCCGCGAACCCGAAGACCGTGGCGCCGTCCCTGGCCGGGAGCCTGCCGGCCGGCGCGCTTCTCTACGTCTCGACCGCCGATCTCGCCGCTCCGACGCGGACGATCCTGAAGCTCGTCGCGCGGAGCCAGCCGAAGTTCGTGACCCAGCTCCACCAGGTCGAGACGGTGCTCGGCTTCAGCCTGGAGAAGGACGTCTACCCGCTGCTCGCGCGCGAGGAAGCGTTCGCCCTGTACGCCGATACCCCGATCCCGAAGATCGTCTTCGTCGCAAAGGCTCCGGACGAGGGGCGGGCGCGCGAGCTGCTGGCCCACATCCTCCAGCTGGTCAAGATCAGCGGCTCGCTGACCGTCAGGACGTCGAGCGTGGGAGGGGTCGAGGTCGACGAGGTGACCGAGCCCTCGAGCGGCGTCCACGTGTTCATCGCCGTGACGGCCGGCAAGCTGATCATCACGACTGCCCGCGACACGCTCCCGGCGCTGATCGAGGGCAAGGGCCCGAAGCTCGCCGGCGATCCGCTCTACCGGCAGGCGCGCGCGGACGCGAAGGTGCCCGCGAAGGTCGTCGGGATGGCCTACGCGGATCTCGCGCACGGCCTGCCGTTCGCGTTCGATCTGGCTCTGGCGAACGGCAGCGGCGTGCCGAACGAGGCCCGTGCGAACACCGAGGCGCTCAGCCATGTCCTGCTCTACGCGCAGCAGGACGGGAAGCGCTTCCGGCTCTCCGGCTTCCTGGCGATCAAGTAGCCTGGCGCGCCAATAGTGCGCGAGTTCCTCTTCACGTCGGAGTCGGTCACCGAAGGGCATCCCGACAAGGTCGCCGACCAGATCTCCGACACCGTCCTCGACGCGGTGCTCACCGACGATGCGGGCGGGCGCGTCGCCTGCGAGACGCTGATCACGACCGGCCTCGTCGTCGTCGCCGGCGAGATCACGACCAAGATCTACGTCGACATCCCGCGGCTCGTGCGCGACCGGATCGCGGAGATCGGCTACACGCACTCGGAGTGGGGCTTCGACGCGCATACCTGCGGCGTCGTGGTCGCGATCGACGAGCAGTCGCCCGACATCGCGCAGGGTGTCGACGCCTCGTACGAGGTGCAGCACGACCCGGCCGACGAGGATCCGCTCGATCGGGTCGGCGCCGGCGACCAGGGGATGATGTTCGGCTACGCGGCGCGCGAGACGCCGGAGCTGATGCCGCTCCCGATCATGCTCGCGCACAAGATCTGCAAGCGGCTCGCCGAGGTGCGGAAGGTGGGCGAGCTGCCGTACCTGCGGCCGGACGGCAAGGCGCAGGTGACGGTCCGCTACGAGGTCGACGAGGACGGCGGCCAGACACCGGTTGAGATCGAGCGCATCCTCATCTCGACGCAGCACGCCGACGGCTGCGACGCCGAGACGCTGATCAAGCCCGATCTGATCGACCGCGTGCTGCGCCCGATCCTCCCGCCTGACCTCTACGACGAGAAGCGGCTCCAGGAGCGCGACTTCGTATACGTCAACCCGACCGGGAAGTTCGTGATCGGCGGCCCGATGGGCGACACCGGCCTAACCGGACGGAAGATCATCGTCGACACGTACGGTGGCGCAGCGCGGCACGGAGGTGGCGCGTTCTCCGGGAAGGATCCGACGAAGGTCGACCGGTCGGCGGCCTACGCGGCGCGCTACGTGGCGAAGAACGTAGTCGCGGCCGAGCTCGCCGACCGCTGCGAGGTGAACGTCGCCTACGCGATCGGGGTTGCGAGGCCGATGTCGGTTTCCGCGCGGACGTTCGGCACCGAGCGCATCCCGGTGGCTCGGATCGAAGAGCTGATCGGCGACCACTTCGACCTACGGCCGGCGGCGATCCTCCGCGACCTCGACCTGCTGCGGCCGATCTACACGAAGACGGCTGCGTACGGCCATTTCGGCCGCGACGACCATGACTTCACGTGGGAGCGGACCGACAAGGCTGATGCCCTCCGCGCCGCGGCCGGCGTGGCTGCCGAGACGCCCGCCTAGGGCGCCGCAGGCGTCCCCAGCTGAGAGACCGTCACCGCTTCGTAACCCTCTGGCTGGAGGCATGGAAGCAGGTGGTCGAGCGCCTCGACGGTGGGCGTGCAGTCCGTGCGCGAGGACGTCGGCCGTGGCGGGTAGCCGTCGTGGAGGTCGACGATCACGCCTTCGCGGAGCTCGTCGAGCACCAGGCGGAAGATCGTGTGCGAGTCGCGCTCGGGCCGCCAGTCCTGCGGATCGACGTGGGCGAACACCGCCTCGAGGCCGAGCTCCTCGACAATCGCCAGCTCGCGCCGCTCTGCGTAGAAGCCCGGCGCGCGGAAGAGCGTCGGTCGCTCGGCGAGGACCTCCTCGATTGCCTCGAGACCGCCCGTGATCTCGGCGCGCACCTCGTCGTCGGAGATCTCGGTCAGCCGTGGGTGTGTGAGCGTGTGGCTGCCGAGCTCGTGGCCTTCCGCGACGATCCGCCTGACGTCGTCGGGCCGCTCGCGCACGCGCGCGCCGATGACGAAGAAGGTCGCGCGGGCTTCGTGCTCGCGCAGGAGATCGAGGACGAGCGGGGTCCAACGCGAGGGACCGTCGTCGAAGGTGAGCGCGACCGGCTTCAAAGGGCGCGGACGAAGAGCCCAGCGGCGGCCTTCTCGCTGATCGCGCGCTCGTCGCCGTTCACCCGCACGGTGAGTTGTTCCGCGGCCGGCTGAGCCTCCCGCACCTCGAGCGCAGTGCCGGGAACGAAGCCCTGCTCGTAGAACCAGTGCAGCAAGTCGCCGTCGTGCTCGGCGAGGCGGACGATCTCGGCGCGCGTCCCCGGAGCGAGATCCGCGAGCGGCGCGAGCTCGCGGTTCTCGGCCTGCTCGGCTTCGGTGTCGAGCGGCCACCCATGCGGGCAGCGCTCGGGGTGGCCGAGCCGCTCGTCGATCCGCTCGATCATGTCGTCGCTGAAGCTCTCGCCGATCTCGTCGGCGTAGACGTGCGCCTCCGCCGCGGTGTAGCCCATGAAGTCGGTGAGCAGGCGCTCGACGAGGCGGTGCCGGCGGACGACCCGCTCCGCGCGCTCGCGCCCGCTCGGGGTGAGGATCGCTTCCTTGTGCTCACCGCGCTCGACGAGCCCTTCCACCTCGAGCCGCTTCAGCATCTCGCCCGCGGACGCGCGCGAAACGCCGAGCATCTCGGCGACGCGCGCGGCCAGCGTGGGCGCGCCCGAAGACTGCGGTCGGTACTCCCCGATCGGGAACGCGAGGAAGTAGATCGTCTCCAGGTACTCGTCGACGGAATGCCCTTGGGCCACTCCGCGAGTCTACTCAGTGCGGATTTGGCTGACGGCCATCGGGTCGACTGGTCATTTCAGACGGACGCACCGGCAAGCCGGTACGTCCTGACGACGGCACCGCGAGCGGTGCCTCGGCGATCTGTAAGGTGAGCCTTACAAGTGTCTACCGCCCAGATCCTCGCGCTCGGCGCCGTTTCCGGCCTGACCATCTTCATCGGCCTGCCGATGGGCCGCGTCCACGATGTCGCGCAGGGGTTCAAGGCGTTCCTGAGCGCGACGGCGACCGGGATCCTGCTGTTCCTCTTCTGGGACGTCCTCAAGGAGGCGGTCGACCCGGTCGAGAGCGCGCTCAACGCCTCGCACTGGGGACGCTTTTCGTGGCTCTCCGCGCTGGCCTTCGGCGGGTTCGCG
>VAXM01000002.1 GCA_005883335.1 Actinomycetota bacterium | reverse complement strand
CGTTCACCGGCAGGCCGCGCCGGTGGCGGATGCCGCGGTAGGCGCCGATCTCCTGCAGGCGCTTGATCGCCTGCGTCCGCTCGCGACGAAGGTCACCCTCGACCTGGAGGTTGCCGTCGATGAACTCGCGCAGCTTCGTGACCTCCTCGTCGGTCAGGTCCTTGACCTTCTCGTCAGGCGAGAGGCCCGTCTCCGCGCAGATGCGCTTCGCGGTCGACTGCCCGATCCCGTAGATGTAGGTCAGCCCGATCTCGAGCCGCTTCTGGTTCGGGACGTTGACTCCGGCGATTCTGGCCATGGCTACCCCTGCCTCTGCTTGTGGCGGGGGTTCGTGCAGATGACCATGGTCTTGCCGTGCCGCTTGACCACGCGGCAGCGCTCGCACATGGGCTTGACTGAGGCTCGAACTTTCATCGGTGTCGGTACGTGATCCTTCCGCGCGTGAGGTCGTAGGGCGACAGCTCCACCTTGACCCGATCGCCTGGGAGGATGCGGATGTAGTGCTTGCGCATCTTCCCGGAGATCGTGGCGAGCACGTTCGTGTCGAGGTCGTCGATGTGCACCCGGAACATCGTGCTCGGGAGCGCCTCGACGATCTCGCCTTCGACCTCGATCTTTTCTTCTTTCTGGGCCATCTACCTCACAGAAACCGCGCTCGCGAGCGCGGTGGGGGACACGGAAAAACACGGCTCTCGCCGCGGCTGACTATGGTAGCAAACACCGCTAAATCAACCACTTTCCGCCTTCCTGGACGAGTTCGCCGTCGAGCTCGATCCGGCCGCCCTCGCGCAGGTCCTTGACGATGTCCCAGTGCAGCTGGCTGACGTTCTCGCCGCCGACCTCCGGGAGCCCGTTGCCAAGCGCAACGTGGACCGTGCCGTCGATCTTCTCGTCGAAGAGCGTGTTCTTCATGTGCTGGGTGATCCGCGGGTTGCAGCCGATCCCGAGCTCCCCGAGCCGGCGCGAGCCGTCGTCGAGGTCAAGCATCTCGATCAGGAAGTCCTCGTTCGCCTCGGCCGAGGCGTCGACGACCTTCCCCTGCTCGAACTCGAGGCGGATTCCCTTCACCTCTCGGCCGCCGTAGACCGCCGGGAATTCCGTGAACGCGATCGTTCCCGACGTCGAGTCCTCGAGCGGCGAGTAGAAGAACTCTCCACCCGGGATGTTCGCGCCGCCCGCGTCGACGAATCCCTTGCGGCCTGCGAGGCTGAGGGTGAGGTCGGTGCCGTCGGCCGCGATCCGGACCTCGTCGGCCGCGTCGAAGCGCTCCGCATAACGGCTCATCCGCTCTCGCTCGGCTTCCCAGTCGAGCAGGCACGCGCCGTAGAGGAAGTCCTCGAACTCGGCGAGCGACATGCCCGCGTCCTGCGCGAGGGCCGGCGTCGGGAATTGGCAGCCGACCCACTTGAGGTCGTAGGTGAAGACTCGTTCCACGTGCGGGCGCAGGCCGGCCTGGATCCGGCCCAGCACCTCGGGGTCGACGCCTGCGAGCTCACGCGTGTTCTCGGGCGCTTCGATGCCCACCCAGGCGTCGGCCTTCTTGAAGACGTGCGTCTCGATCTCGGGAGGGTTGTCGAAGAGCTCGTGCGGCGCCTCCTGCGCCCAGGGCACGTTGATCGACTGGCCCGTCAGGCTCAACCGCTGGATCGCGTATGCGCCGCGCTGCCCGAGCAGCTTGCCAACGACCTCGATCAGCGGCCGCGCGAGCACCCCGCCGGAGACGACGACCTGCCAGCCTGGCTGGACGTCGAGGCACTGCTCGACGAGCAGCTTCGCGTACTGCTCGACCCGCGGGTCCGTCACGAAGTAACTGCCGTCCTCGCCAAGGTCAGGATGCGCGGCGCGTCATCCGTGATCGCAACCGTGTGCTCGAAATGCGCCGAGAGCGAGCCGTCCGAGGTCGAGATCGACCACTCGTCGTCGTGGATCACGACGTCCGGGCCTTCGGCGTTGATCATCGGCTCGATCGCGAAGGTCATTCCCGCGGAGAGCAGCGGGCCTCGCCCGGGCTCGCCGAAGTTCGGGATCTGCGGCTCCTCGTGCATCGACCGGCCGACGCCGTGGCCGACGAGGCTGCGCACGACCGAGAAGCCGTGCTCCTCGGTAACGGCCTGGATCGCGTGCGAGATGTCCGAGAGCCGGTTTCCGGGCCGGCACTGCTCGATTCCCGCGGCAAGCGCCGTCTTGCAGCCCTCGAGCAGGCGCTCGGCCTCGCCGGAGATCTCGCCGATCGGGAACGTGTAGGCCGAGTCGGCGACGAATCCGTCGAGCGTCACGCCCACGTCGACGGAGAGAATGTCGCCGTCGCTGAGCGCGTACGGGCCGGGGATGCCGTGCACCACCATGTCGTTCGGCGACGTGCAGATCGAGGCCGGGTAGCCGCGGTAGCCCTTGAAGGTCGGTGACCCACCGCGGGAGCGGATGAACTCGTCCGCGAGCGCGTCGAGCTCGTCGGTCGTCACCCCGGGGCGCGCGCGCTCGCCGAGCAGCGCGAGCACGTCCGCAACGACCTCCCCGGCGCGGGCCATCCGCTCGATCTCCTGGGGGGACTTGCGGATGATCATCGCCGCACCGCGACCTGCTCGAGCGCGCGCTGAATCTCCTCGAAGACCTCCTCGATCGGCCTGTTGGCAGGGACGCCGACCAGATTGCCGCGCGCGCGGTAGTGCTCGATCAGGGGCTCGGTCTGCTCGTGGTAGAGCCGCAGCCGGTTACGGATCGACTCCGGCGTGTCGTCGGCGCGGCCCTCCTCCTGAGCGCGAAGAGTCAAGCGCTCGATGGAGACCTCTTCCGGGAGCTGGAACTCGAGCACGACGCTGAGCGGCCGGCCGATCTCGTCGAGCATCTCGTCGAGCGCCTCCGCCTGAACCGCCGTCCGCGGGAAGCCGTCGAGGACGAACCCGTTGGCCGCGTCATCGGCGCACAGGCGCTCGCGGATCAGCTCGATCATGATGTCGTCCGGGACGAGCCCGCCCGCGTCGTAGATCGGCTTCACCTTGCGGCCGAGCTCTGTGCCCGCCGCCATCGCGGCGCGCAGGATGTCCCCCGTCGCGATGTGCGGGATGCCGTTCTCCCCCGAGATGAGCTTGCCCTGGGTTCCCTTGCCGGCGCCCTGGGGCCCGAGCAGCAGAACGTTGAGCACTACTTCAGGAAGCCTTCGTAGGAGCGCATCATCATCTGCGACTCCATCTGGCGCATCGTGTCGAGGGCGACTCCGACCACGATCAGGACGGAGGTTCCGCCGAGAGCACGCGAGGTCGCCTGCTGGAAACCGCCGTACTTGATGAAGAGGCTCGGCAGCACGGCAACCCCGGCTAGGTAGAGCGACCCGGGCAGGGTCAGGCGCGTCAGCACGCGGTCGAGGTACTGCGCGGTCGGCGGGCCGGGCCGGATGCCGGGCACGTAGCCGCCGTACTTCCGCAGGTTGTCGGCCTGGTCGACGGGGTTGAACTGGACCGCCGTGTAGAAGTAGGTGAAGACGACGATCAGGAACGCCTCGACGAAGAGGTACGTCAGCGACGAGTACGCGAAGTGCCTGTTGATGAACGTCTGCGCGTTCGGGGAGAACGATCCGACCGTCTGGGGCAGGGCGAGCACCGCGGCCGCGAAGATGATCGGGATGACGCCGGCCATGTTCACGCGCAGCGGCATGTAGGTCGAGCCGCCGCCGACCTGGCGCCGTCCAACCATCTGCTTGGCGTACTGGATCGGGATCCGCCGCTGGCCCTCGTAGGTGAAGACGACGATCAGGAACGCCTCGACGAAGAGGTACGTCAGCGACGAGTACGCGAAGTGCCTGTTGATGAACGTCTGCGCGTTCGGGGAGAACGATCCGACCGTCTGGGGCAGGGCGAGCACCGCGGCCGCGAAGATGATCGGGATGACGCCGGCCATGTTCACGCGCAGCGGCATGTAGGTCGAGCCGCCGCCGACCTGGCGCCGTCCAACCATCTGCTTGGCGTACTGGATCGGGATCCGCCGCTGGCCCTCCTGGATGAAGACGACGGCGACGATGATGCCGAGCGCGATCAGCGGGAAGAAGAGCTTCTCCAGCGGGCCACCGTTGTACCAGGCGGTCACGCCGGACGGGGCGGTCGCGAGGATCGAGGCGAAGATCAGCAGCGAGATCCCGTTGCCGATCCCGCGCTTCGTGATCATCTCGCCCATCCACATCAGCAGCGCCGTGCCGGCGGTGAGCGTGATGATGATCAGCACCAAGCGGCCGCTGTTGTGCGTCAGCGCGCCCTGCTTCTGGAAGAGGTACGAGTAGCCGGCCGACTGGGCCGCTGCGAGCGCGACCGTTAGATAGCGGGTGTACTGGTTGATCTTGGCATAGCCGGCCTCGCCCTCCTTCTGGAGCTGCTCCAGCTTCGGCACGACGACGGTCATGAGCTGGAGGATGATCGACGCCGTGACGTAGGGCATGATCCCGAGCGCGAACAGCGAGAACTGCGAGAGCGCGCCGCCGGAGAAGACGTTCAGCAGGCCGAGGATCGTGCCGCCCTGGCTGTTGAAGTAGCCCTTGATCTGGTCGGAGTTGACGCCCGGGGCGGGGATCCACGAGCCCAGGCGGTAGAGCGCCAGGACCAGCGCGGTGAAGAGCACGCGCTTCCGCAGCTCGGGGACGCGCCACGCGTTCGCCAGCCAGGAGAGCATCTAGCTCTCTTCCTCCTCCGCCGGCTCGGGCTCCGGCTCCGCTGCCTCCGGCTCGTTCTCCTCGACCTCGGCCTCTGCTTCGGGCTCGGGAGCTGCAGGCCGCGCTCGCTCAGGACGGCGCTTCGGCCTGCGCTCCTTCGGCTCGCGCAGCAGCGTGATCGAGCCGCCTGCGGCCTCGATCTTCTCCCGCGCGCTCGCGGAGACGGCGTGCGCGGTCACGGCGAGCTTCTTGGTCAGGTCGCCGTTGCCGAGGATCTTGACGTCCGTCTTCGTGTTCTTGAGGACGCCCTTCTCGACGAGCGACTCCGGCGTCACCTCGGCGCCCGCGTCGAAGCGCTCCTCGAGCGCCGCGACGTTGACCGGGGCCGTGGAGGTGCGATGCGGCCCGACCGGCATCGCGTCCTTCGAGTACTGGCCGCGCAGCTTGCCCAGGCGCATGTAGATCGGGTTCTGGCCGCCCTCGAAGCCCGGGCGCATCTTGTGCGAGCCCGAGCGGGACTTCTGGCCCTTGATCCCGCGGCCGGAATAGCGGCCCTTGCCGGAACCCAGGCCGCGTCCGATCCGCTTGCGGTCCTTGCGCGCCTGCGCGGGCTTCAGGTTCGAGAGGTTTAGTTCCATAAAGCGATAGTTAGGAGTCAACTCGCACGAGATGGCGGACCTTTCTGAGCATACCGGCGAGTTGCGGGCTCTCCGCGTGCTCTGCGGTGCGGCCGATCTTGCCCAGGCCGAGCGCGCGGAGCGTGCCGCGATGCTTGGCGCTCTGGCCGATCGAGCTACGCGTCTGGGTTATCCGGAGCTTCCCCATCGCTCTCCTGTGGTGCCTCCGCCGGTGCCTCCTCCTCCGCCACCTTCGCGACGTATGGCAGGACCTGGCTGATCGTCAGGCCGCGCGTCGCGGCGACCTCGTCGGGCCGGCGCAGGCGCTGCAGGCCGTTGACCGTCGCCTTCAGCATGTTGATCGGGTTCGTGGTGCCGAGGCTCTTCGCGAGGATGTCGCGGATTCCGGCCAGTTCGAGGACTGCGCGCACGCCGCCGCCGGCGATGACGCCGGTTCCCTCGCTGGCCGGCCGCAGCAGCACGCGCGCAGCGCCGAACTCGCCGAGAATCTCGTGCGTGATCGTGGTGCCGTGCCGCGGCACGTTGAAGAGGTTCTTCTTCGCGTCGTCGACGGCCTTCGAGATCGCGAGCGGCACCTCGCGGGCCTTCCCGTAGCCGAGGCCGACGCGATCGACCTCGTCGCCGATCACGACGAGCGCCGTGAACGAGAACCTCCGGCCGCCCTTGACCACCTTGGCGACGCGGTTGATCTCGACCACGCGCTCCTTGAGCTCCCTTGCGTCCTGCTCCGCTCTCACTAGAACTTCAGGCCTCCTTCGCGTGCCGCATCGGCCAGCGCCTTGACCCGGCCGTGGTAGAGGTAGCCGCCGCGATCGAAGACGGCGGTGTCGATTCCTGCTTCCTTCGCCCGCTGCGCGAGCAGCTTGCCGACCTCCGCCGCCTGGGCGCGCTTCGCACCCTTGAAGCTGCGGAGGTGCAACCAGCTCGCGGCGGCCAGCGTGCGGCCCTCGAGGTCGTCCACGAGCTGGGCCTCGATCCCGCGGTTCGAGCGGAACACGACCAGGCGCGGGCGCTCCGCGGTGCCGGTGACCTTCGTCCGCACCCGCTTGTGGCGGCGGATGCGCGCCTTCCTGACCGTGAGGGTGCTCATGCCCGCTTCCCGACCTTCCGGCGCACGTACTCGCCCTCGTAGCGGATGCCCTTGCCCTTGTACGGCTCGGGCGGGCGGACCTTGCGCACCTCGGCCGCGGTCTGGCCGACCTGCTGCTTGTCGATGCCCTTGACGATCACCTCGGTCGGCGTCGGCACGTCGAAGGAGATCCCCGCCGGGGCCTTGAGGACTACGGAATGGGAGTAGCCGACTGCGAGCTCCAGGTCGGCGCCGCGCAGCGCGGCGCGGTAGCCGACGCCCTGGATCTCGAGGCGCTTCTGGAAGCCGCTCGTGACGCCCTCGACCATGTTCGCGATCAGGGAGCGCGTGAGCCCGTGCAGCGCGCGGTCCTCGCCGCGCTCGCTCGGGCGAGTCACGACCACCGAGCCGTTCTCCTGCTCGACCTTCATCCGCGCCGGCACTTCCTGGCTCAGCTCGCCGAGCGGGCCGTTGACCATCACGCGGCCGGGCGAGATCGACACCGAGACACCGGACGGAAGCTGGATGGGCTGTCTACCGATTCGGCTCATCGCTCACCAGATGAAGCAGACGACCTCGCCGCCGACGCCTCTCTCCTCGGCGGTGCGGCTCGTGATCAGGCCGTTCGACGTGGACAGGATCGCGGTGCCCATGCCGCCGAGGACGCGCGGCAGGCGGTCCTTGCGCGCGTAGACGCGCCGGCCGGGCTTGGAGACGCGCTTCAGGTCGGTGATCACGCGCTCGCGGTTGCGGCCGAACTTGAGCTCGATCGCAAGCGTGTCGAACGGCAGGTCGTTCTTGCGCTCGACGTGGAAGTCGCGGATGTACCCCTCCTCCTTGAGCAGGCGGGCGATCTCGGCCTTCAGGCGCGAGCTGGGCATCTCGACGTTCTCGTGGAGCGCCTTGTTGGCGTTCCTGATGCGCGTGAGCATGTCTGCGATGGGATCTGTCTGCATTACCAGCTCGATTTCGTCATGCCGGGGATCACGCCCTCGTGCGCGAGGTTGCGCAGGCAGATCCGGCAAAGGCCGAACTTCTTGTAGACGGCGCGCGGACGGCCGCAACGGTTGCAGCGCGTGTAGTTGCGCACCTTGAACCGCTGGGGCTTGCGCGATTTCTCGATCAGGGCTTTCTTGGCCAACTACTGCTCCTCCGTGCTTGCTTGTGCGAACGGCATCCCGAGGCCGCGCAGGAGCGCGAGGCCCTGCTCGTCGTCGGCCGCCGTGGTCGTGATCGCGACGTCGAGGCCGCGGATGCCGGCGATCGAGTCGTAGTCGATCTCCGGGAAGATGATCTGCTCGCGGATTCCGAGCGAGAAGTTGCCCCGTCCGTCGAATGACCCCGGGTCCAGTCCTCGAAAGTCGCGAATGCGCGGGAGCGCGATCGACACGAGCCGGTCGAGGAACTCCCACATCCGCGCGCCGCGCAGCGTGACGCGCGCGCCGACGGGCATGCCCTCGCGCAGCTTGAAGCTGGCGATCGACTTGCGGGCGCGGCGCACGTGCGCGCGCTGGCCGGCGATCGTCGTCAGCTCCTCGATCGCGCCGTCGAGCGCCTTGGCCTCCGTCTTCGCTTCGCCCACTCCCATGTTGAGCGTGATCTTCTGGACGCGCGGGACCTGCATGACGCTGCTCACGCCGAGCTCGTCCTTGAGGCGCGGGCGAAGCTCCCGCTCGTAGACGGCCTTGAGGCGCGGTTCGTACCCGTTTGTACTCATTTATCGATCTCCTGGAGGCAGTCGGCGCGCTTGCAGACGCGGACGCGGACCTCGCGGCCCTTGACCTCCTTCGTCGTCATCCCGATGCGCGTGGGCCGGTTGCAGGTCGGGCAGACCAGCATCACGTTCGAGATCGGGACGGCGGAGGGCTTCGAGATCACGCCGCCGGGGGTCATCTGGGTGCCACCCATCCGGCTGGATTCCTTCATCGGCTGCGGCCGCGTGTGCCGCTTGACGACGTTCAGGTTCTCGACGATCACGCGGCGCTCGCGTGGGCGCGCCTCGATAATGCGTCCCTGCTTGCCGCGGTCCTTGCCGGTCAGCATCTGGACGAGATCGCCCTTTCGAACTTTCGAGGTTGGCATCAGAGGACCTCCGGGGCGAGCGAGACGATCTTCATGAAGTTCCTTTCGCGCAGCTCGCGGGCGACCGGGCCGAAGATTCGCGTGCCGCGCGGGTTGCGGGCGCTGTCGATCAATACGGCTGCGTTCTCGTCGAAGGCGATGCTCGTGCCGTCGTTGCGGCCGAACGGCTTGCGCGTGCGGACGACGACGGCCTGCACGACCTCGCCCTTCTTGACGGCCCCCTGCGGGCTCGCGGTCTTGACCGTCGCCGTGATCACGTCGCCGACACGCGCGTAGCGGCGGTGGGAGCCGCCCTTGACGCGGATGCAGAGGATCTCGCGGGCGCCGGTGTTGTCGGCCACGCGCAATCTGCTCTCCTGCTGGATCACTTAGCCTCCTGGAGCACTTCTGCGAGGCGCCAGTTCTTCGACTTGCTGAGCGGTCGCGTCTCGACGATGCGGACGAGGTCTCCGACCTTCGCTGCGTTCTGCTCGTCGTGCGCGTGGAACTTCGTCGAGCGGCGGACGACCTTCTTGTAGCGCGGGTGCGCCTTCACGGTGTCGACCTTGACGACGATCGTCTTGTCCATCGCGCTCGAGACGACCACGCCGCGGCGCTCCTGCGTGCGCCCACGCGCGTGCTCGGGCTTGGGCAGACGGACGATCGGGCGGCGCTCGGCGGGACGCTCGCGCTTCGGCTTCGAGTGCCTGTGGCGCTCGGACCGCGGGAGCCGCTTGCGCTTCGGCTTACGCGCAGGCTGCACCGGCGCAGGCGCAGGCTCAGCCTCAGCTGCAGGCTCTTCGGCCACAGGCTCTTCTGCCGCGGGCTCTTCGACCGCCGGCTCTTCGACCGCAGGCTCTTCCGCCGCTGGCTCTTCCTGAGCCTCCGCCGCCGGCTCCTCGGCCTCGGCCGCAGGTTCCTCGGCGACGGGCTCCTCGGCGGGCGCCTCGGCCTCGGGCTCGACTTCTTCGTTTTCCTGGTTCTCGTTCTTCTCTTCGTCAGCCATTCGTCTCTCTCGTCAGGGTGCTTTCGCGTTCGTTGCGGATGGTCAGGATGCGCGCGATCTCGCGCTTCGCAAGCTTCAGGCGCGCAGTGTTCTCCAGCGCTCCCGTGACGCCCTGGAAGCGCAGATTGAAGAGCTCCTGGCGCGTCTCGGCCAGACGGTGCTCCAGCTCGTCATCCGTCATGTCGCGCAGCTCTCTAGCTCGCAAACAGATCAGCCTCCCTCTTCACGACCCTCGTCCTCAGCGGCAGCTTTCGGCCCGCGAGACGGAGGGCTTCCTTCGCCAGGCGCTCGTCGACCCCGGCGAGCTCGAACATGACGCGGCCCGGCTTCACGACGGCGACCCAGTGCTCCGGCGCTCCTTTGCCAGACCCCATGCGCGTCTCGGCCGGCTTCTGCGTTACCGGCTTGTCCGGGAAGACGTTGATCCAGACCTTCCCGCCGCGGCGGATCTTGCGTGTCATCGCGATTCGGGCGGCCTCGATCTGCCGGTTCGTCACCCAGCCGGCCTCGAGCGCCTTGAGGCCGTAGTCCCCGGCCTGCACCGTCGTCTGGCCCTTCGAGAACCCGCGCCGGCGGCCTCGCTGGTACTTGCGGAACTTGGTCTTCTTGGGAAGCAGCATCAGTTGTCGCTCTTCTCGTCAGACTCGTCGCCGGAGCTCTCCAGCTTCGTCGGGTCCTCGACCTGCTTCTTCGTGGTGGTCGTGTCGGGCGCGTCGGCGACGGCCTCCGGCGTGACCGGCGTCTCCGGCTCGACGGGCGGCTGCTCGCGACCCTCGGCCGAGGTCGCCTCCTCGTCGGTGCGCGGGCGCTCGACGTTGTCCTGGCCGCGGGCGCGATCACGCCCACCTGGACGGCGCGGGCCGCCGCCCTGGCCGCGCCGGCGCTTCACCGGGCCGAGACCCTCGCGGTCCGGCCCCCGGCCGCGTCCGCGCTCGCTGGAGGCGCCGAGACCCTCGGCAGGGCCGCCGCGGCGGCGCGCCTGGTCCTGGTCGCCGAGCCGCGCGTCGCGCTGGGAGACACCCTCGAACCCCTCGGGCATGATCTCGCCCTTGTTGATCCAGACCTTCACGCCGATGCGGCCGAAGGTCGTCTTCGCCTCGGCGAAGCCGTAGTCGATGTCAGCGCGGATCGTGTGCAGCGGCACGCGTCCCTCCGAGTACATCTCGGAGCGGCTCATCTCCCCGCCGCCGAGCCGGCCGCCGCAGGCGACCTTCACGCCGTGGGCGCCGGAGCGGACCGCGGAGGCGAGCGACCGCTTCATCGCGCGCCGGAAGCTGACGCGGTTCTCGAGCTGCTCGGCGATCGACTGGGCGACGAGCTTCGCGTCGAGCTCGGGCCGCTTGATCTCGTTGATGTTGATGTGCACGGCCTTGTTGGTCATGCCGTGGATCTCCTTGCGGAGCGCATCAACCTCGACCCCGGACTTGCCGATCACGATCCCCGGCCGCGCCGTGTAGATGTCGATCGTGATCCGCTGGGCGTCCTTGCGGATCAGGATGTCGGACAGGCCCGCGTGCGAGAGCTTGTTCTGGATGTGCTCGCGGATCTTGATGTCCTCGAGCAGGTAAGCCGAGAACTCCTTCGTGCCGGTGTACCAGTTCGACTTCCAGTCGTGGATGACGCCGACGCGCATCCCGCCGGGATGGACTTTCTGCCCCACTACTCCTCCTTCTTCCCGGCCTCGCGCTTCGCGCGCGGCTTCGGAGTCTTCTTCGGTTCGCTCGGCACCTTCGCCTCCGCCGCTTCCGCGGGCTTACGAGCCGCGCTCGTCGCCGGTCCTGCTCGCTCCGCGAGAAGGACGGTGATGTGGCACGTGGGCTTGCGGATCCGGACCGCGCGGCCGCGCGCCCTGGCGCGCCAGCGCTTCATGACCGGGCCTTCGTCGACGTACGCGGCCGAGACGACCAGCTGGTCGCCGTCGAGATTGTGGTTCGCCTCGGCGTTGGCCACGGCCGAGCGGAGCACTTTCTCGATCTCCCGCGCGGCGGCGCGCGGAGTGAACGCGAGCACGGTCCGCGCCTCCGGAACCGAGCGGCCCCGGATGTGCTCGGTCACGAGCCGAGCCTTGCGGGGCGACATGCGCACCCAGCGGGCGACTGCTTTGACCTCCTGGCGCTCGGCGGTGGCCATTAGGTTCTCTTGACCTCCGCCTTGCGGTCGCCGGAGTGGCCCCGGAAGGTGCGCGTCGGGGCGAACTCGCCGAGCTTGTGGCCGACCATCTGCTCGGTCACGAACACCGGCACGTGCTTGCGCCCGTCGTGGACCGCGATCGTGTGGCCGACCATCTCGGGGAAGACGGTCGACGAGCGCGACCAGGTGCGAATCATCTGCTTGCTGCCGGACTCGTTCATCGCCTGGATCCGCCCCAGCAGGCGCTCCTCGACGAACGGCCCCTTCTTTGAGCTTCGGCTCAACGCTTCTCCTTCCCGCGGCGACGGCCGCGGACGATCAACTTGTCGGATTCCTTGTGCTTGCGCCGCGTGCGCTTGCCCAGTGTCGGCACGCCCCAGGGCGTGACCGGGTGGCGGCCGCCCTTCGACTTGCCCTCGCCGCCGCCGTGCGGGTGGTCGACGGGGTTCATCGCCGAGCCGCGCACAGTGGGGCGCTTGCCCTTCCAGCGGCTGCGGCCCGCCTTGCCTCCGGTGATGTTCTCGTGGTCGACGTTGCCGACCTGGCCGATCGTCGCCCGGCACGTCAGCGGGACGCGGCGCAGCTCGCCCGATGGTAGCCGAAGAACTCCCTGCCCCTCGTCCTTCGCGACGAGCTGGACGCCGGAGCCGGCGCTGCGCGCGAGCTGGCCGCCTCTACCGGGCTTGAACTCGACGTTGTGGACGAGCGTGCCGGTCGGGATGTTGGCGAGCGGCAGCGCGTTCCCGGGCTTGATGTCGGCGTTCGGGCCGGACTCGACCGTCGCGCCGACCCGCAGCCGCGCGGGCGCGAGGATGTACGACTTCGCGCCGTCGGCATAGTGGAGCAGCGCGATCCGGGCCGAGCGGTTCGGGTCGTACTCGATCGCCGCAACCTTGGCCGGGACGCCGTCCTTGACGCGCTTGAAGTCGATCACGCGGTAGCGGCGCTTGTGTCCGCCGCCCTGGTGGCGCGTCGTGATGCGGCCGTAGCTGTTGCGCCCGCCGCGCTTCTTGACCGGCTCGACGAGGCTCTTCTCCGGCTCGCTCTTCGTAATCTCGTCGAAGGCGGAGACCGACATGAAGCGGCGGCCTGGTGAGGTGGGCTTGTACTTCCTCAGGGCCATCAGACCTGGGCTCCTTCGAAGATCTCGATCGTCTCGCCCTGCCGGACCTGCACGATCGCCTTCTTCCAGCCGGGCTTGCGGCCGGCGCGCATGCCGCGGCGCTTCGGCTTCGGCTGCACCTTGACGATGTTCACGGCCTCGACGTGAACGCTGAACAGCTCCTCTACGGCCTGGCGGACCTGCGTCTTGTGCGCGTCGGGATGGACGCGGAACGAGTACTTGCGGTTCTCGATCAGCTCGTAGCTCTTCTCCGTCACGACGGGAGCGAGCAAAACCTGGTTGGGATGCAAGCTCACTGGGCCCTCCCCTGGACGTGCTCGAGAGCGTCTTCGCAAATCAGCAGCGAGCGCGCCCAGATGACCTGGTTGACCTCGAGCTCGCCCGGAACCGTGACGACGACGCGGTCGAGGTTGCGGAACGACTTGATCACGCCCTCGTCCTCGGGTTGCGCGACGACCAGGACCGGCAGCTCCTTCGCCCAGCCGCCGAGGAGCTCGGCTGCGGCCTTCGTCGAGGGCTCTTCCAGCGAGCCTGAGTCGACGACGCCGAGCGTGCCGGCCTGCGCGTGCGCGGAGAGCGCGCTGCGCAGCGCGGCCTTGCGGCTCTTGCGGTTCACCTTCGACGTGAAGTTGCGGTTGTTCGGCGGGAACGCCATGCCGCCGCCCGTCCAGTGCGGAGCGCGGGTCGAGCCGGCGCGGGCGCGGCCGGTGCCCTTCTGGCGCCACGGCTTCGAGCGGCCGCCCGCGACCAGGCCGCGGCTCTTGCCGCCGCGGGTCGCCGAGCGCGCGTCGTTCAGCTCGGCGCGCACGGTCTCGTGCACGAGGTGCGGCTTCACCTCGGCGCCGAAGACGCCCTCCTCGAGCGTGACGCTCTTCGAGGAACCGAGAACTTGAGCCTTAGGCGCGGCCACGACCCTTGTCCTCCCTCACTTCCACGTACCCGTTCTTAGGCCCGGGGACGGCGCCCTTGACCAGCAGCAGGTTCCGCTCCGGATCGACCTCGTGCACCGTCAGCCCGACCTGGGTGACGCGCTTGCCGCCCATGCGGCCAGCCATGCGGATCCCCTTGAAGACGCGCGAGGGCGTCGCCGAGGCGCCGATCGAGCCGGGCTTGCGGATGTTGTGCGAGCCGTGCGACACCGGGCCGCGCGAGAAGTTGTGGCGCTTGATCGTGCCGGCGAAGCCCTTGCCGATCCCGGTCCCGGAGACCTTCACGTGCTCGCCGGGCTCGAAGGCCTCGACCGTGACCGACTCGCCGGGCGTCAGCTCGCTCGGCCCGCGGAACTCCGCGAGCCGGCGGTGCGGGCCGGCCTTGCCGAGCTGGCCGAGGCGCGCCTTCGTCACCCTGGCCTCGGCCACCGCGTCGAAGGCGAGCTGGACGGCCTCGTAGCCGTCGGACTCGACGGTCTTGACGCGGACGACCGGACACGGCCCGGCCTCGATCACCGTCACCGGCGTCACCTCGCCGGTCTCCGGGTCGAAGACCTGGGTCATGCCGAGCTTCTTGCCGAGGATGCCTTTCACAGCTTGATCTCGATGTCTACGCCGGCCGGGAGGTCGAGCCGCATCAGCGAGTCGACCGTCTTCGGCGTCGGCGAGTGGATGTCGATCAGGCGCTTGTGCGTGCGCACCTCGAAGTGCTCCCGCGAGTCCTTGTCCTTGAACGGGCTGCGGATCACGCAGTAGACGTTCTTCTCGGTGGGCAGGGGCACGGGCCCGGTGATGGTCGCGCCGGTGCGCTGGGCGGTCTCCACGATCTGGCTCGCAGACTTGTCGAGCTGCTGGTGGTCGTAGCCCTTGAGTCGGATGCGGATTTTGCTCTGCGGCACCGGCGCTCCCTCTAGGTGGTGATCTCGGTGACCACGCCGGCGCCGACCGTGCGGCCGCCTTCGCGAATCGCGAAGCGCAGCCCCTGGTCCATGGCGATCGGCTGTCCGAGGTCGATGTCCATGTTGGTGTTGTCGCCCGGCATGACCATCTCCTGGCCCTCCGGGAGCTTGATCGAGCCGGTCACGTCCGTCGTACGGAAGTAGAACTGGGGCCGGTAGCCGTTGAAGAACGGCGTGTGGCGGCCGCCCTCATCCTTCGAGAGCACGTAGACCTCGGCCTTGAACACCGTGTGCGGCGTGATCGAGCGCGGCTTGGCAAGCACCTGACCGCGCTCCACATCCTCGCGCTTGGTGCCGCGGAGAAGCGCACCGGCGTTGTCGCCGGCCTGAGCGAAATCGAGGGTCTTGTTGAACATCTCGAGCCCGGTCACGACGGTCTTCTCGACCTCCGGGTGGATACCGACGATCTCGACCTCGTCGCCCGACTTGATCTGGCCCTGCTCGATCCGGCCCGTGACGACGGTGCCACGGCCCGTGATCGTGAAGACGTCCTCGATCGGCATCAGGAACGGCTTATCGGTGTCGCGCGTCGGCTCGGGGATGTAGCTGTCGACGGCCTCCATCAGCTCCAGGATCTTCGCGGCCTGCTCCTCGTCGCCCTCGAGCGCCTTCAGCGCCGAGCCGGTGACGATCGGGATGTCGTCGCCCGGGAACTCGTAGTTCGAGAGCAGCTCCCGGACCTCCATCTCGACGAGCTCGAGCAGCTCGGGGTCGTCGACCATGTCGGCCTTGTTCAGGAACACGACGATGTAAGGCACCTCGACCTGGCGCGCGAGCAGGATGTGCTCACGCGTCTGCGGCATCGGGCCGTCCGCGGCGGAAACCACGAGGATCGCGCCGTCCATCTGGGCGGCGCCGGTGATCATGTTCTTGATGTAGTCGGCGTGGCCCGGACAGTCGACGTGCGCGTAGTGACGGTTCTCCGTCTCGTACTCGACGTGCGACGTGTTGATCGTGATGCCCCGCTGCTTCTCCTCGGGCGCGTTGTCGATCGACTCGAACGACCGGACCGCCGTCGTGCCGCCGACCTTCTCGGCGAGCACCTTCGTGATGGCGGCCGTCAGGGTCGTCTTGCCGTGGTCGATGTGACCGATCGTCCCGACGTTGAGATGCGGCTTGGTGCGCTCGAACTTCTGCTTGCCCATTCGTTCCTTTCCTTCCTTACGTGGTCGTTGAGTCGACGAGCTCCGCAGCGATCGACTGAGGGACTTCCTCGTAGCGATCGAACTGCATCGTGAACGTGGCCCGGCCCTGCGTCGTCGAGCGCAGGTCGGTTGCGTAGCCAAACATCGTCGCCAGCGGCACGCGGGCCCGGATCGCCTGCGCGTTGCCGCGCGGCTCGAGGCCTTCGACGCGCCCCCGGCGGGAGTTGAGGTCGCCCATGACGTCGCCGAGGTACTCCTCGGGCGTCACGACCTCGACGGCCATGACCGGCTCGAGCAGCTTCGGCTTCGACCGCTTCATGGCCTCCTTGAACGCCATCGAGCCGGCGACCTTGAACGCGATCTCGCTCGAGTCGACCTCGTGGTACGAGCCGTCGACCAGCTCGATGCGGACGTCGACGACGGGATAGCCCGCGAGGATCCCGGACTCCATCGCCTCCTGGATGCCGAGGTCGACCGCGGGGATGTACTCGCGCGGGATCTTGCCGCCGACGATCTTGTCCGCGAACTCGTAGCCCTCGCCGGGCTCGGCCGGCTCGGCGTTGATGACGGCGTGGCCGTACTGGCCGCGGCCGCCCGTCTGGCGGACGAAGCGCCCCTGGATCTTCTCGACCGGGCGGCCGAACGTCTCGCGGTAGGCGACCTGGGGGCGACCGACGTTCGCGTCGACCGAGAACTCACGCAGGAGGCGGTCGACGATGATCTCGAGGTGGAGCTCGCCCATGCCCGAGATCAGGGTCTGGCCGGTCTCGTCGTCGGTGCGCACGCGGAAAGTCGGGTCCTCCTCCGAAAGCCGCTGCAGCCCGGATCCGAGCTTGTCCTGGTCGGCCTTCGTCTTCGGCTCGATCGCGACTGAGATCACGGGATCCGGGAACTCCATCGACTCGAGCCGGATCGGAGCCGTGTCGACGGCGAGCGTGTCGCCGGTCGTCGAGGCCTTGAGGCCGACCACGGCCGCGATCTCGCCCGCGCCGATCTCCTCCCGCTCCTCGCGGTGGTTCGCGTGCATCTGGAGGATGCGGCCGATCCGCTCGGTCTTGCCGGTGCTGGTGTTGAGCACGCGGTCGCCGGCCTTGACCTGGCCCGAGTAGACGCGGAAGTAGGTCAGCTTGCCGACGTACGGGTCGGACATGACCTTGAAGACGAGCGCCGAGAAGGGCTCGTCGATCGCCGGCCGGCGCGACAGCTCGTTCTCGGTACGCGGGTCGATCCCGTGAATCGGTGGGACGTCGAGCGGGCTCGGGAGGTAGTCGACGACGCCATCGAGCAGCGGCTGGATGCCCTTGTTCTTGAACGCGGAGCCGGCAAGCACCGGCGTGACCGAGATGTCCAGCGTCGCAGCGCGAAGCGCGCGCTTGAGCATCTCCGGAGTGACCGAATCCTCGTCGAGAAGGTACGTCTCCATCAGCTCGTCGTCGTGGTCGGCAACCGCGTCGATCAGCTGGTGGTGGTACTCCTGGGCCTGCTCCACGAGCTCGGACGGAATCTCGCCCGTCTCCATCGTCGTGCCGAGGTCGTCGGACCACGTGGTCGCGCGCATCTCGATCAGGTCGACGACCCCGCGGAAGTGTTCCTCCTGGCCGACGGGTAGCTGGATCGGGACCGGCCGCGCGCCCAGGCGATCGACCATCGACTGCACGGAAGCGAAGAAGTCCGCGCCGGTGCGGTCCATCTTGTTGATGAACGCGATGCGGGGGACGCGGTAGCGGTCGGCCTGGCGCCAGACCGTCTCGGACTGCGGCTCGACGCCTGCGACGGAGTCGAAGACGGCGATCGCGCCGTCGAGCACACGCAGGCTGCGCTCCACCTCGACCGTAAAGTCCACGTGTCCGGGCGTATCGATGATGTTGATGCGAAAATCGCGCCAGAACGCCGTCGTCGCAGCAGACGTGATCGTGATGCCGCGCTCCTGCTCCTGCGCCATCCAGTCCATGACGGCAGCGCCCTCGTGGACCTCGCCCATCTTGTGGGTGCGGCCCGTGTAGTAGAGGATCCGCTCGGTCGTCGTGGTCTTGCCCGCGTCGATGTGGGCCATGATCCCGATGTTGCGGACGCGCTCGAGTGCTACCGGGGTTTTTGTCGTCGCCATCGTGGACATCACCAGCGGTAGTGCGCGAAGGCCTTGTTGGCCTGCGCCATCCGGTAGAGGTCGTCCTTGCGCTTGAACGCGCCGCCTTGCTGGTTGAGGGCGTCCAGAATCTCGCCCGCGAGCTTCTCGTGCATCTGCTTCTCGCGCCGGTCGCGCGCGAAGTTGACGAGCCAGCGCACGGCCAGCGTGCGCGCACGGCGCTGCGGCACCTCGACGGGCACCTGGTAGTTCGCGCCGCCGACGCGGCGGGCCCGCACCTCGAGCACCGGCGTCACGGTCTTGATCGCCTGCTCCAGGATCTCGACCGGCGGCTTGCCGGTCTGCTCGCCGATCCGGTCCAGGGCGCGGTAGACGATCGCCTCTGCGGTCGACTTCTTCCCGCGCGTCATCACCTTGTTGATCACCTGCGTGACCAGGCGCGAGCTGTACACGGGATCCGGCTCGAGCGTCCGGGGCTGGATGGTTGCGCGCCGCGGCATTAGGAGCCTCGCTTCGCGCCGTACTTGGAGCGCCCCTGGCGCCGGTCGCCGACGCCGGCCGTGTCGAGCCCGCCGCGGATCACCTTGTACCGGTAGCCCGGCAGGTCCTTGACGCGGCCGCCGCGGATCAGCACGACGGAGTGCTCCTGCAGGTTGTGCCCCTCACCCGGGATGTAGGCGCCGACCTCCATGCCGTTCGTCAGCCGCACGCGGGCAACCTTGCGCAGCGCCGAGTTCGGCTTCTTCGGCGTCTGCGTCATGACACGCGTGCACACACCCCGCTTCTGCGGAGCGCCGCGGAGGGCAGGAGTCTTGACCTTCGCCTTGGGGGCGGTCCTGCCTTTCCGGACCAGCTGGTTTACGGTCGGCATGTGTCCCTTCGTCTGGGCGTTTACGCAACAAAGGTCGGCGGGGGTCGGGCCCCTGCCAACCGGAGGAGGATGGTAGCGAACGTTGCCGGGCCGCGTCAAACGCGGAAAGGCGCATGGCTGCGCGAAAATCTTTGCTCCGAAGGCATCGATTGTGCGAATCGGATCGAGTCGCTTTACCGTTTTCAATCCATAGCTTGCGGATCGGAACGGAACTACAGTGAGAACGCCCGGGGGTCCGGCGTCGGACCCCGGGCAGGACCGATCGGGAGAGGGAGATGATGGCGGCGGTGACGACTACCACCGTTCTCGTAGCGGCCGGGGCGGCGCTGGCTACGCTCGTCCTCGTTTCGCTTGTCCTGCTGGTGCGCTCGCGCCGGTCCTCGCGCGGCGGCGAGGAGCAGCTGGTCGAGCTCGTCTCGGAAATGAACGCCCGCATGGAGTCGATGGTTCGCGAGCTCTCCGACTCGCTCGAGCGCGCACAGGAGGAGGGCCGCCGCAACCGCTACCTGACCGAGCTCGCCGGCTCGATCGACCTCGACGAGGTTCTCTCGCGGACCCTGGAGGCGGCCGGCGCTCTCCCCGGCGTCGACGCGGGGCTGGTCTCGATCTCGACCGACGACGACAAGCCGATCGTCGCGACGCTCGGCCTCTCGACCGAGGAAGCGCACCGCCAGGTGATCACCGGGCCGCCCGACGGGCACGAGGCGCGCGCCATCTCGCTCGTCTACCAGTACCCGCCCGGGGCCGACGCAGGGACGGACCTCGTGCATTCGGGCCTCGCCGTGCCGGTTCCCGGCGAGACCGGGCCGATCGGGTTCCTGAGCGTCTACAGCCGCTCGCCCGAGCACCGCTATGCCGAGGACGAGATCCGCGAGCTCGAAGAGCTCTCGCAGCGGGCCGGGCCGGCGATCGAGAACGCCCGCAGCTTCCGCGAGGCCAAGCAACTGGCCGACCTCGACGCCCTCACGGGACTCCACAACCGGCGCTACTTCCACGAGACGCTGGCACGCGAGGTCGCCCGCGCGCACCGCTACGGGCGGAGCCTGGCGCTGATCGTCTTCGACCTCGACGACTTCAAGGCGATCAACGACCGGATTGGCCACCTCGCCGGCGACGCCGTTCTCGCCGAGACCGCCGAGCGGGTGAAGGACGTCGTCCGCTCAGCCGACGTCGCCTGCCGGGTGGGCGGCGACGAGTTCTCGGTCATCCTGCCGGAGTCCACCACGGGCGACGCCGACCAGCTGTACCACCGGCTGCTCGGAGCGGTCTCGTCGCGGCCGGTCGGACAGGCGGGCCGCCTCTCGATCTCGGCCGGGATGGCCGAGCTGCGCGAGGATGACAATCCGACCGCGTTCTTCGAGCGGGCCGACGAGGCGCTCTATCGCGCCAAGGAGCGCGGCAAGGGCCAAGTCGTCTCCCACGAGGCGCCGCTCGAACCTGCCGAGCCGCCCGACGAGGAAGAGACGCCGGTCACCAACGCGCGCTAGTCGACGGCCAAGAACGGGAGGAAGTCCGTGAGCGGGACAATCCCAGGGGTCGGCAGCTCGTCCTTGCGGCACAGCGCCTGCTCGACCTCGGCCCGCTGGCGCGCGAGCAGCCACGCCTCGTAGCGCCGGTCGCGTGCCATCGACTTCAGCGCCCCGACGACGGCCGCGCGGGCGACGCTCAGCGGCACCGCGCCGAGCGGCACGACGGGCTCGAGCGCCTGCACCTGGACGGGGCCGAGCATCGTCCGGATCGTCACCCAGCGGCCCGCCGGCAGCGAGAAGAGCTGGGGCGGCGCGTTCGACGCGAGCGCGAAGCCGTCCTTGCGGCCGCCGAGCCAGGGGACGCCGCTCTTGGTCCGGACGTGGCGCACGTTGGTCTCCGCGTAGGTCTCGTAGAACGACTGCACGTCGTCGCCTGACGGCCCCGGGACGCGCATGTGCTGTTCGATCAGCGCCCGGCGCAGCTCGTCGGCGATGACTCCGCGCGCCGCGGCCGGGCTCGCGTGCGCGCGTGCGAGCGCAGCCCGGTAACCCGCAAAGCTGCCGAAGCGCGAGCCCACCACCGCCTTCTCCGCTGCCGCGATGCGGTCCGGCTTCACGGGCGCGGAGAGGCTCGCGACCGCGCGCGCGAAGACCGCAGTGAACGCAACGTTCGGATCGCCGGTCACCGACGTCAGCGCGCGGATGTCGCTCGTATCGATTCGCTTCCCCGCGAGCGTGCAGCGGGCGCCACCCGGGAAGACGAGCTGGCCCTCCGTACGCGACGTGTTGAACTTCTTTCCGGCCACCTTCGGCCCGTTGCAGAGCTTCGGGTTACGCGTCCAGAGGTAGACGCAGGCCGCGAGCGGCTTGTCCGGGTCGTCCTCGGCGACGCTCCAGACGCCCCAGCCCCACGACCAGACCGAGCGCAGGCCGACCTCCTTCGCGACCTGCTTCGCGGCCAGGGTCTGCAGCTTGGTCACCTCGAGCCATTGCCCCAGCGGCGCGCGGTCGCGGCCGCCGAGGCCGGGCGTCGTGTGGAAGCCGAGCATGATTCCGAGCTTGCGCACCGGGATGCCCGCGTCCGTGAACGAGGCGATCCGCCGCCGGAAGATGTCGCGGAGGGCCCGGCTGCCGGCGAACGGCCCCATCCTCCCGATCCGCGGCGCCGAGAAGTACGACTCGCGGACGATGTCCGCGTACTTCGCCAGCTCGCGCCACCAGTCGCCGGCCACGTCGCCCATGTACGGCTCGCTCGGCACGAGCAGCACCGGGTGCGCGCCGCGGGCGGCGAGCGTCTGCACGAAGATCATCACGTTGCGCCGGTACTGCGCGTTCGTCGCGCTCCAGGGCGTGATCAGGTTGGCCCCGTTGAGCTCGTTCTCGGCGATCATCGGCTTCGAGCACCCGAGCGACATCGACGCGACGTCGTACATCCGGTTCGCTCGGTCGATCACGATCGACGGGTCGAAGGGCTGCAGGGGCGTCCCGACCCGGCGGACGAAGTGCATGTCCCAGTAGATGGTCTTCGAGCCGAAGCTCTTGAGCAGCTCGGGATAGATGAAGTTCGAGGTCGCCGCGATGATCCCGGGCTTCGCGAACAGCTGCCAGTACTGGACCGTGCCGGCGAAGTCGATCCAGAGCGTGCCGCGATCGGGGATGCCGCACGTCTGCGCCGCGTCGGCCCGGTTCGGCGCGAAGCCGATCGCCGCGCAGGCGGCGAGTGCGATGACCAGCAGCCTCCTCAAAGACCCGCCCTCAAAAGTAGCAGGGAGCGCGGGAGGCATTGAACCTCCCGCGCTCCCATCGAGTTATTCGTCCAGCGGGCTGTCGACCTCGGGGACTTCTTCCGCCTCGGTCGACTCGTGCGGCTTCGCCTCGCCCTCCGGCCCGGTTACGGGCTCGCCGCCGAAGTCGCCGAGCCCGAGGCTCGCGAGATCGAGGCCGTCGCCCCCGTCGGAGCCGATCTCCTCAAGCGCGGCGAGCAGCGCCTCGCGCTCGTAGGTCTCCTTCGGCACCTTCTCGGACGGGCCGATGTCGATCGCGCGGTACCGCTTCAGCCCGGTGGCGGCCGGAATCAGCTTCCCGATGATCACGTTCTCCTTCAGCCCGTGCAGGCGGTCGATCTTGCCCTCGATCGAGGCGTCGGTCAGCACCTTCGTCGTCTCCTGGAAGGAAGCCGCAGAGAGGAACGACTCCGTCGCAAGGGAGGCCTTGGTGATGCCGAGGATCAGCGGCTCGAACGTCGCCTGCTCCTTCTTCGACTTCTCCTTCTTGACGCGCGTGTTCTCGCGCTCGAGGACGACCTTGTCCACGAGCTGGCCGGGCAGGAGGTCGGTGTCGCCTGCGTTCTCGACGCGCACCTTCTTCAGCATCTGGCGCACCACGAGCTCGATGTGCTTGTCGTGGATGTCGACGCCCTGCGAGCGGTAGACCTTCTGCACCTCCTGGACGAGGTACAGCTCGGTCGCCGTCGCGGCCTTCAGGCGGAGCAGGTCGGCCGGGTTGACCGAGCCCTCGTGGAGGGCGTCGCCCGACTCGACGGTCTGGCCGTCCTCGACGAGCACGCGGGTGCGGCGCGGGAGCTGGTAGGAGACAGGCTCCAGCGGCTCGCCGTCCTCGCCCACCTCGTCGGTGACGATCGAGACCTTCGCCCCGCGCTCGGTGTCCTCGATCTTGACCGTTCCGCCGACCTCGGCCAGCTTGGCCGCGCCCTTCGGGTTGCGCGCTTCGAAGATCTCGACCACGCGCGGGAGGCCGTGCGTGATGTCCGCGCCCGCGACGCCGCCCGAGTGGAACGTCCGCATCGTCAGCTGCGTTCCGGGCTCACCGATCGACTGCGCGGCGATGATCCCGACCGCGTCGCCGATCTCGCACATCCCGCCGGTCGCCAGGAAGATGCCGTAGCAGCGGCGGCAGACGCCGAACTCGCTGCGGCACTTCAGCACCGAACGCACCGCGATCCGCGGCTCTTCCTCGAGCTCGTGCTCGCTGAATGCCTCCTCGATGTCCGCCAGGAGCTGGTTCGTGACGACCGCGCCCTTCTCGGCGACGACCGTCTTGCCGGGCCTGCCGCTGGCGAGCGGCTTGTGGATCTCCTCGCCGAGGACCCGTCCGAGGATGCTCTTGTTCACGCCCTCCGGGACATGCAGCGGGAGCTCGATGAAGTCCTTCGTCTTGCAGTCCTCCTCGCGGATGATCACGTCCTGCGAGACGTCGACGAGACGCCGCGTCAGGTAGCCCGAGTCAGCCGTGCGGAGCGCGGTGTCGGCGCCGCCCTTGCGAGCGCCGTGCGTCGAGATGAAGTACTCGAGCACCGAGAGGCCTTCCATGAAGTTGGCCTTGATCGGGCGCTCGATGATCTCGCCCTTCGGGTTGGCCATCAGGCCGCGCATGCCCGCGAGCTGGCGGATCTGCTTGAAGGATCCCCGGGCTCCCGAGTTGGCCATCATGAAGATCGGGTTCAGCTCGAAGAGCGTCTTCTCCATCGCCTGGGCGACGTCCTCGGTCGCCTCCGTCCAGAGATTGACGATCTGCTCGTGGCGCTCCTCCTCGGTGATCAAGCCGCGCTCGTAGAGCCCTTCGACGTTGCTGACCTTCTCCTCGTAGCCGGCCAGGAGCTCTTCCTTCTCCTGCGGGATGATGATGTCGTTCTTCGAGATCGTGATCCCGGCCTTGGTGGCGTAGTGGAAGCCGAGGGACTTGATCGTGTCGAGCACCCCCGCGATCACGTGCGCGCCGTAGCGGTCGGCGAGCTCGGAGATGAAGGTGTCCATCTCCTTCTTGGAGAGGGTCCGGTTCATGAACGGCAGGTCGCTCAGGTCGCCGTCGGTGCCCTCACGCAGTGAGCGCTCGACCTCGGCGTTGAGGATCACCCGGCCCGGAGTCGTCAGCACGAGCTCGCCGTGGTAGCGGTACTCGATCGGCTGCTGGATCCCGACCTGGCCGTCCTCGACCGCCATCTCGACGTCCTCCTCGGCGGCGAACCGCTTCGGCCTTGGGTCGAGGTCCTCGGAGCTCATCGCCGGGAGGTCGCGGTCGGAGTAGGTCAGGTAGTAGCCGCCGAGGACCATGTCCTGCGTCGGCGTGGCCAGCGGCCGCCCGTTGGCGGGCGACAGGATGTTGTTCGACGAGAGCATCAGGATGCGGGCCTCGGCCTGCGCCTCCGCGGAGAGCGGCAGGTGGACCGCCATCTGGTCGCCGTCGAAGTCGGCGTTGAACGCGTGGCAGACGAGCGGGTGCACCTGGATCGCCTTGCCCTCGACGAGCACCGGCTCGAACGCCTGGATGCCGAGGCGGTGCAGCGTCGGCGCCCGGTTCAGCAGCACCGGGTGCTCCGCGATGACCTCCTCGAGCACGTCCCAGACCTCCGGGACCATCGAGTCGACGTGCTTCTTCGCCGCCTTGATGTTCTGGACGGACTTCCGCTCGACGAGCCGGCTCATGATGAACGGCTTGAAGAGCTCGAGCGCCATGAGCTTGGGGATGCCGCACTGGTGCAGCTTCAGGTTCGGGCCGGCAACGATCACCGACCGGCCTGAGTAGTCGACGCGCTTGCCGAGCAGGTTCTGGCGGAAGCGGCCCTGCTTGCCCTTGAGCATGTCGGAGAGCGACTTCAGCGCCCGGTTGCCCGGGCCCGTCACTGCGCGGCCGCGGCGCCCGTTGTCGAAGAGCGCGTCGACGGCCTCCTGCAGCATCCGCTTCTCGTTGTTGACGATGATCTCGGGCGCGCCGAGGTCGAGCAGCCGCTTGAGGCGGTTGTTCCGGTTGATCACCCGGCGGTAGAGGTCGTTCAGGTCCGAAGTTGCGAACCTGCCGCCGTCGAGCTGGACCATCGGCCGCAGCTCCGGCGGGATGACCGGGATCGCCTCCAGGACCATCCACTCCGGACGGTTCTCGGAGGTGATGAACGCGTTCACGACCTTCAGCCGCTTGATCGCGCGCTGCTGCTTCTGGCCCTTCGACGACTTGATCGTCTCGCGGAGCGACTTCGCCTCGCCCTTCAGGTCCAGGTCCTTGAGCAGCTCGCGGATCGACTCCGCGCCCATGCCGCCCTGGAAGTAGACCCCGAAGCCGTACGGCGAGCCGAAGCGGTCCTTGAGCTCGCGGAAGATCTGCTCGTCGTTGACGATCAGCTTCGGCTCGAGCTCCTTGAACAGCTGCCAGGTCTCCTCGAGCCGGCGGACCGAGTCGACCGCGGCCTCCTTGGCGTCCTCCTTGCGCGACTCGATGTCCTGGTAAGCCTCGCGGACCTTCACGAGCCACTGGACGATCGCGTCCAGGTCCTCCTTGGCGATCTTGCCGTCGGTGCGGAGGCACAGGTCGTTCGTCAGCTCGCGCAGGTCCTCTGCGCTCGCGTTCGGCTCGGCCTGCTCGAGGGCGTCGCGCAGGAGCCCCTTGCCGAGGTCGCGCGCCTTCTCGAGTTGCTTCTGGTCGACGTTGGCAACGACCTCCGCGTCCTCCTCGGAGAGGTTGGCCTTCTTATCGAGCAGGCCCTCGAGGATGCGGTTGATGTGCTTCGTGACCGCGCCCTTCTTCGAGCCCGTCGCCTTGGCGAGCTGCTTGTAGAGCGGCGCCAGCGCCTCCGGCGGTCGTCGCGGATCGCCGAGTTGCGGACGAGCTCGCGGATCTTCTTGGAGTCCTCGGTCGTGATCTTCGGGGCGACCTCGAGGAACATCCCGCCGACGAGCTCGCGCACCTCCTCGAGGGTCGGGACAGCCTGCTCCTCGGCCCAGTTGGAGAGGCCGCGGGCCCAGAAGTCGTCGTCCTCGTCGAAGTTCCGCTCGGTCCCCTTGGCGAAGTAGTTGCGGCGCCTCTTGAGGCGCTCCTCGAGCGCGGCGAGGTTCTCGTCGCGGTCGACGTAGATCTGCTCGGACTCGGCCTTGACCTTGTCCTCGAGGTCGTTCAGGTCCTTCTGCCGCGCCTCGGCGTCCACGGAAGTGACGATCGAGGCGGCGAAGTAGAGGACTTTCTCGAGCTCGCGAGGCGCGATGTCGAGCAGGTAGCCGATCCGGCTCGGGACGCCCTTGAAGAACCAGATGTGCGAGACCGGCGCGGCCAGGTCGATGTGGCCCATGCGCTCGCGCCGCACCTTCTGGCGCGTCACCTCGACGCCGCAGCGCTCGCAGATGATGCCCTTGTAGCGGACGCGCTTGTACTTGCCGCAGTAGCACTCCCAGTCCTTGGTCGGACCGAAGATGCGCTCGCAGAAGAGCCCGTCGCGCTCGGGCTTGAGCGTCCGGTAGTTGATGGTCTCGGGCTTGGTTACCTCGCCCGAAGACCAGTCGCGAATCTGCTTGGACGACGCCAGTCCAATGCGAATGGCGTCGAACTCATTGATGTCGATCAAAGCTCTCCTATTCCTCTGCTTCTACGTCTGCAAGTTCGTCGGCCAGGGGGCCCGCCTGGGCCTCTGCTTCCTCTTTGGCCTCTTCCTCTGGGGCCACCTCGACATCGGCGAGGTCGCCCAAGGCCTCGTCGGCCGGCAGCTTGACCTCCTGGCCCGTCTCGTCGACGCGCTCCTGGCCCTCCTCGGCCTCCTCGGCGGTCGGCTGCCGCGCCGCCGCGCGGAGCGAGCCCGGCGAGAGGTCGATGCCGAGCTCCTCGGCGGCCCGCAGCAGCTCGTCGTCCTCCTCGCGCACCTCGACCTTCTCGCCCTCGTCGGAGAGGACGTTCACGTCGAGCGCGAGCGACTGCATCTCCTTCAGCAGCACCTTGAACGATTCGGGGATCGACGGCTCGGCGATGTTCTCGCCCTTGACGATCGCCTCGTACGCCTTGACGCGGCCGACGGTGTCGTCGGACTTGATGGTCAGCATCTCCTGCAGCGTGTAGGCGGCGCCGTAGGCCTCGAGCGCCCAGACCTCCATCTCGCCGAAGCGCTGGCCGCCGAACTGCGCCTTGCCGCCGAGCGGCTGCTGCGTGACCAGCGAGTACGGGCCCGTCGAGCGCGCGTGGATCTTGTCGTCAACGAGGTGCAGCAGCTTCAGGATGTACATGAAGCCGACGGTGACCTTCTGCTCGAAGGCCTCGCCCGTGCGGCCGTCGAAGAGCCGCACCTTGCCGGAGCAGCGGCGCCCGACCGGGCGCTTCTGGTCGACCACGAACGTGATCGGCGAGTCGGGGTTCTGCTTCGTCCACGCGATCAGCGCCTCGTCGACGTCCGCCTCGCTGGCTCCGTCGAAGACGGGGGTCGCGATCGGGCTCGGGTCACCGTTGGCGGCCTCGCCGTTCTCGGCGAAGACGCCGTGCGCGGCGGCCCAGCCCAGGTGCGTCTCGAGGATCTGGCCGATGTTCATCCGG
>VAXM01000159.1 GCA_005883335.1 Actinomycetota bacterium | reverse complement strand
CTTTGTGGCTCGATGGGTTGCAGTCGATCCTTGGCTCGATCGACATCACCGTCGTAGGAAGAACGACTTCGCCCGAGGACGCCCTCGAGCTGGTCGTCGAGAACCAACCCGACATCCTGATCTGCGAGACGGAAACGTTGAACGGCGGGATGAGCGGCAGCGACCTCATCCGGGCTTGCCGGGAGCGGTTGAGCACGCTTCGAGTCATCGTCCTCGGAGCTTCACGGGATCACGTCGACATCGACGCAGCATTCGATGCCGGCGCCTTGGCCTACGCCGTGAAGACAGCACATCCCGAAGACGTCGCGGCAACGGTCCGGCAGACGTTTGACCATACGATCTTCCTCGCGGGCTCGGCTTCGACGAACGGGAGCGCACCCAGCTTCCCGCCGCCCGTCGCAGCCGGCAACGAGGTAGACGAGGACGTCGCGCTGACGCGGCGGGAGCGGGAGATCCTCGCACTCGTCGCCGAGGGCCACTCGAATCGTGAGCTTGCACGGATGCTCTGGGTCACCGAGCAGACCGTGAAGTTCCACCTTTCGAACATCTACAGGAAGCTGGACGTGGCGAACCGCACCGAGGCGAGCCGCTGGGCCCACAGGAACGGTCTCGTGGGCGCTGCGACCGCCGTGCCACTTCCGGTCTCCGCCTAGCACCGGGGGAAGGGGAGAGGGCGCCCGAACGGAGGGCGCCCTCCCGTCACCTAGAGCGGTTCCTCGACCCAGTCACGGGTCAAGTAGAGCCAGAACGCGAGCCCCGCGTAGTCGCGGTACGCGCGGAAGCGCCGCTCGATCGTCTTGTCGGACGCCTTTCGCCCGCGCAGGCGCGCGTACTTCGGGCGCGTCCACGAGTCGAGGATGAGGCGGGAGTAGCGGCCCAGGAGCATCATCATGTGCGCCGTCGCGTAGGGCCCGCAGCCGGGTAGCGCGAGCAGGCGTGCGGCGACTTCCTCGTCGGGTAGCTCGGGGTCGTTCAGCGCCTCTAGGTCGAGGGTGCCGCCCGTGACGTTGGTGGCGAGCGAGCGCAGGTAGGGGCCGCGGTAGCCGGCGCGGACGACGTCCTTGTAGAACCGCTCGTCGGTCTCGGCCATCGCCTGCGGCGTCGGGAACGTTCGACCGCCTTCCGGAGCCTCGATCCCGAGCTCCGACACCAGCGCGCCCGCCATCCGCACGGTCGCCGACCACGCGCAGTTCGTCGTGCAGATCGTCTTCACCACGTCCTCGAAGACCGTCGGGCTGCGGAGCATCCGGCCGGCTCCGTCGGCTGCCCAGGAGAGCTCGGCGTCGGCGCGCGCGACCTCGTAGAAGGCGGAAAGGTCGGCGTCGAGCCGGAGCATGTGCCGGACCGCGTCGGTGAGGACGACCGCGTCGCGGGCGCCGACGTTCTCGCCCTCGACGCGCGCGAAGCCCGGCCGGCCGGCCCCGACGCGAACCGTCCGGGCGCGTCCGCGCGGGAGCGGCAGCGTCGTCTGCAGCGTGCGCGATCCCTCGTCGAGCGCGTTGGGCTGGAGGTCCGCGACGCCGTGCGAGGAGAGCGTCCGCCAGAGATCGACGCGCTCGCCGCCTGCGCCGACGAGCTCGAGCTGGGCAGACCAGACCTTCCCCATCGTCAGGTTGAACGTGCCCTGTTCTGGCGCATTCCCGCCTCCAGATGAGAACATATGTTCGCATGGACAAGGCGACGATTCTGCACGCGGACGTCGACGCCTTCTTCGCGGCGGTCGAGCAGCGGGACGATCCTCGCCTCCGCGGCCGGCCGGTGCTCGTCGGCGCCTGGGTCGTGCTCGCCGCGAGCTACGAGGCGAAGGCCCGCGGCGTCGATACCCCGATGGGCGTCGCGCGCGCCCTGCGGCTCTGCCCGAACGCGGTCGTGGTCGAGCCGCGCATGTCGGCGTACTCCGAGGCGAGCAAGGCCGTCTACGAGGTCTTCGACGACACGGCGCCGCTCGTCGAGGGGCTCTCGATCGACGAGGCCTTCCTCGACGTTCGCGGCGTGCGGCGCCTCTCCGGCACGCCGGTCGAGGTCGCCGCACAGCTGCGGCGGGACGTCCGCGACCGGGTCGGCCTGCCGATCACGGTCGGAATCGCCCGCACGAAGTTCCTCGCCAAGGTGGCCAGCGGGGTGGCGAAGCCCGACGGCCTGCTCGCCGTCTCACCGGAGCGCGAGCTCGCGTTCCTGCACCCGCTTCCGGTCGAGCGGCTCTGGGGCGTGGGGCGGGTGACGGCTGCGAAGCTCCACGGGCGCGGGATCCGGACGGTCGGCGAGGTCGCGCGGCTCGCCGAGCCGGAGCTCGTCTCGCTGCTCGGCCGCGCCTCGGGCCGCCAGCTGCATGCGCTCGCGCACAACCGGGATCCGAGGACTGTGCGGCCGAACCGGCGCCGCGGCTCGATCGGGGCGCAGCGCGCGCTCGGGCGCCGTCCGAAGACGCTCGCGGACATCGACGCAGCTCTCGTCGGGCTCGTCGACCGCGTCGCGCGGCGGATGCGCGCCGCCGGGCGCGTCGGGCGGACGGTCGTGCTCCGGCTCCGCTTCGACGACTTCTCGCGCGTGACCCGGTCGCACACGCTGCCGTACCCGACCTCGAGCACCCAGGCGATCCTGACCGCCGCGAGAGCGCTGCTCGCCACCGCTGCTCCGTTGATCGAGCTCCGCGGGAGCACGCTCGTCGGCGTCGCGGTCGGCAACCTCGGCGACGGGCGCGCCGTGCAGCTGGCACTGCCCTTTGATCCGCACAGCAGCGACGCCCTCGACGCAGCGGTCGACGAGGTGCGCCAACGCTTCGGTGCGCCGGCGATCACGCGGGCCGTGCTGCTCGATCGCGGCCCCGGCCTCGCGATGCCGGTGTTGCCCGACGCTTGAAATACGAACATATGTTCGCTTTGATATGAGGGGTGCAGCTCGCGCTCGACGCGCTCGACCGGCTCGTGGACACGCTCGAGGAGCGCGGCGCGCTGACGACCGTCGAGGCGGCGCGGTCACTGTTCGCGAGCTCGTCGATGCCGGCCGCGCTCGCCTCGTCGCTAATCGCGGATGCCACGGCGGGCGACAGCCGCCTCGTCTGCAACGGCGCCACTGTCTCGCTGACGGACGGTCGGGCCGACCCGTCCCTGGACGAGGCCGGGTTCGTCGTCTTCGACCTGGAGACGACCGGCCTCTCGGCGGAGCGGAACCGGATCTGCGAGGTGGGAGCCGTGCGGGTCCGGGCGCTCGAGGTCGTCGACTCCTTCCAGTCGCTCGTGAATCCGGGCGTTCCGCTTCCCGAGCCGATCGCCCGCCTGACGGGCCTCCGCGAGCTGGACCTGCGAAGCGCGCCGCCGGTCGCCTCCGTCGTGCGCCGCTTTCTCGCCTTCGCAGGCGACGACCTGCTCGTGGCGCACAACGCGCGCTTCGACCAGCGCTTCCTGGAGCGGCAGCTCCAGCTCCTGCACGGGCGCCGCCTCTCCGAGCCGCCGCTCTGCACGGCCGCGCTCGCCCGCCGGCTGCTGGAAGGGCGGCTGCGCCGGGTCGGGCTCGCCTCGCTCGCTAACTTCTTCGGGGTCGGGACGCAGCCGTGCCACCGGGCGCTTCCCGACGCCGAGGCGACCGCCGAGGTGCTCGTGCGCCTGATCGGTCTCGCCCAGGAGCTCGGCGCGAGGCGCCTCTCCGAGCTGCGTGCGCTGGCGGCTCCCCGGAAACGGCGCGTCTATGACAAGCGCTCGCTCGCGCGCGGCGCGCCGACGAAGCCGGGGGTCTACCTCTTTCACGACCGGCACGGCCAGGTGTTGTACGTCGGCCGGGCGCGCGACCTCCGGGCCCGGCTGCGCTCGTACTTCCGCAGCGAGCGCCAGCGGCCGTCGGTCGAGGCCGCGCTGCTCGCGCTCGACCGGATCGAATGGCGCGTGCTCGGCTCGGAGCTCGAGGCGGCGCTCGAGGAGCTGCGGCTGATCCGC
>VAXM01000001.1 GCA_005883335.1 Actinomycetota bacterium | reverse complement strand
GAGCTCGTACTCCCCCAGCTCGATCTCAAGCGGCCCGACCACCGAGACGGGAACCACCGCGGCCCCGGTCAGCATCTCCTGCGCGCGCGCGAATGGCTCCAGGTCGATCCCGGTGACCGTCCCGTCGAGCCCCAGCGCCTCCTGCCGTGCCTTGATCGACTCGGGATCGTTCTTGCGCGGCCATTTCCGCATGTCCACGGCGGTCAGCTTAAGCTGCCGGTATGGCGACCGAGCAGGTCATCGACCAGGACCGAGAAGCGCACGAGGCGTTCGCCGGCGTCCTGCGCTTCTACGAGCTCGCCAAGCGCCAGGAATGGCAGGTGCGCGACCTGCCGTGGGGCGAGATTCCGCCGATCCCCGAAGGCAAGGGGTCGCCGGAGCGCAAGGCCCGACGGAAGGACATGTGGCGCTCGGTACTGACCCAGCAGCTGCAGGCGGACATCCTCGCCTGCGAGATGTCGTCCCAGCTCCTCAACATCGCGCCCGAGCCCGAGGCGAAGCTCTACTACTCGACGATGGTGCAGGACGAGTCGCGTCACACCGAGGCGTGGCTGAAGCTGATCGAGGAGGCCGGCGGCACCGCCGAGCGCGACCCGCACCTCGACGAGCTCGCGCACATGACCCTGGAGTCGGACACGCTCGAGGAGAAGGTCTTCCAGATGCAGGTCTTCTATGAGCGGCTGATCATCTCGCGCTTTCGGCTGATCGCCCGCGCGTCACGCGGCACCGTCCTCGAGGATCTCTGCAACCGGTTGACGACCGACGACGGGATCCATCACGGCGCCGGCATGGCGTACGAGAAGGTGCTTCTCCGGAACGCGGACGCGAAAACGAAGCGGAAGCTCGTCGACGCGGCGAACCGCCTCCTGCCGACCTTCGTCGAGCACGCGCTCTGGCGGCCGAAGGAGCGCGCGTTCATCGGCTCGGCGATGCGCTCGCGCGACCTCGAGAACCTGAAGAAGGACCTGGAGATCGGGGTGCGCCTCGCGGAGTCGCTCGGGCTCGACGTCAGCGACGTCGAGCTTCCCATCTCGTAAGTTGGCCGCGACGCCGATGGACGGCGCCGCGCTGGCGGCCAGGATTCGCGCCGATCTGCGCGACGAGGTCGTCGAGCTCGGCGAGATCGGCCTCGCGACGATCCTGGTCGGCGAGGATCCCGCGTCTCAGATCTACATCCGCCTCAAGCACGAGGCGGCGGAGGCAGCCGGGATCCGTGCGGTCGACAGGCGCCTTCCCGAGCAGACGAGCCAGGAGGAGCTGGAGGCGCTTGTCGAGGAACTGAATGATGACGACTCGATCGACGGGATCCTCGTGCAGACACCGTTGCCGTCGCACATCGAGGAGGCGAGCGTGATGCGGGCGATCGACCCGGTGAAGGACGTCGACGGCCTGCACCCGTTCAATGCGGGCCAGCTCTATTTCGGGAGCACGACCCTCGCTCCGGCGACGCCGCTTGGGATCATGCGCCTGCTCGCCGAATACCGGGTGCCCGTCGCGGGCGCGCACGCCGTCGTCGTCGGCCGAAGCCTGATCGTCGGCCGGCCGATGGCCCTGCTGCTGCTGCACGAGAACGCCACGGTCACGATCTGCCACTCGCGGACGCGGGATCTCGCCGCGGAGACGCTCGCTGCCGACATTCTCGTGGTCGCGGTCGGGCAGGCCGCGGTGATCGCGCCGAACATGGTCAAGGCCGGTTCCACGGTTGTGGACGTCGGCATGAACCGCACGGAGGCCGGTCTCGTCGGGGACGTCGATCCCGGCGCCGGCGACCGCGCCGCCTACCTGACGCCGGTCCCAGGAGGCGTCGGACCGATGACGATCGCGATGCTCCTGAGCAATGCCGTACGGGCGGCTCGTTTCCGCCGTAGGCTCCTTGCCTTCCCCGGGCATTCCGTCTAACCTTCGCGCCGCTTCACGTAGGTCGGCGGCTCGGTGCCCGGGCCGTCGTTGTTTGTGCAGGAAGGGAGTACCCAGTTGCCCAAGGGCACCGTCAAGTGGTTCTCGAACGAGAAGGGCTACGGCTTCATCGAGCGCGAGGGCGGCGAGGACGTCTTCGTGCACTTCTCGGCGATTGCAGGGGAAGGCTACAAGTCGCTGACCGAGGGTCAGCAGGTCGAGTTCGAGGTCGTGCAGGGCGACAAGGGCCTGCAGGCAGCGAACGTCCAGCCGGGCTAGACCTTTTCCGGAACCGACAGGAATGCGGGCCCCGGAAGGGGCCCGCTCTCTTTTGGGAGGATGCTGCGATGGCGATTTCGAGAGACGAGGTGCTGCACGTGGCGCGGCTCGCGCGGCTGGAGCTGGCAGAGGGCGAGCTCGACCGTTTCGCCGAGCAGCTGAGCGCAATCCTCGAGGCCGTCGGGAAGGTGGGCGAGCTCGACCTCGAAGGGGTGGAGCCGACCGCGCATCCGCTCGACCTCGTGAACGTCTGGGCCGAGGACGAGCCGAGGCCCTGCCTGAGCGCCGACGAGGCGCTGGCGAACGCGCCCGACCGCGAGGGCGGCTCGTTCCGGGTTCCGGCGGCGTGAGCGCGATGAGCAGCTCGACGAAGTTGCACTTTCGGCATGCTCTTGTCACAGACACGTGCGCCGCGCGCGGGTACCGTGTCTGTAGGGGTCCCGGGGGACCCCTGGGGGGCGTTTGGGGCTCAACCGGGGCGCGGAGGGGAGCGTGATCGACACCTTCCGCCTGACCGCCGAAGAGGCTGCGGGCTTGCTCGAGCGCGGCGAGGTTACCGCCACCGAGCTCCACCGCGCCTACCTCGACGCGGCCGCCGCCCGCAACGACGAGCTGAACGCGTACCTCTGCACGGTCGAGGACGGCGCCGCCGGCGCGAGCGGCCTGCCGATCGCCTTCAAGGACGTTGTCTCGACCAAAGGCGTCGAGACCACGGCCGGCTCGAAGATCCTCGCCGGCTATCGCCCGGTCTTCGATGCCACGGTCGCCGCGCGCTGCAAGGACGCGGGCCTGTCGCTCCTCGGCAAGACGAACATGGACGAGTTCGCGATGGGCTCGTCGACCGAGAACTCGGCGTACGGCCCCACGCACAACCCATGGGATCCGACCCGTGTTCCGGGCGGCTCGTCCGGCGGCTCCACTGCCGCGGTCGCCGCAGGGCTCGCGCCGTGGGCTCTCGGCTCCGACACCGGCGGCTCGATCAAGCAGCCGGCCGCCCTCTGCGGCGTCGTCGGCCTGCGCCCGACCTACGGCACCGTCTCCCGCTACGGCATCGTTGCCTTCGCCTCCAGCCTCGACCAGATCGGCCCGGTCACGAAGACCGTCCGCGACTGCGCCCGCCTGTACGAGATCATCGCCGGCCGCGACCCCTGTGACACGACCACCGTCGAGCTGCCCGAGCCGGTCGCCGTTCCTGAAGCCGAAGACCTGAAGGGCGTCCGCATCGGCGTCCCGAAGGAGTTGAACGAGGCCGAAGGGATCGAGCCTGGTGTCAGCGAGCAGGTCGAGCGCGCGCTCGAGACAGCCCGCGCCCTCGGCGCCGAGATCGGCGAATGCCGCCTGCCGCGCTCGGTCGAGTACGGCCTGCCCTGCTACTACCTGATCGCCCCCTCCGAGGCGTCGTCCAACCTGGCCCGCTACGACGGCGTTCGCTACGGCCTCCGCTCGACGCCGAACGGCGACGTCCGCGCGATGTATGACCGCACGCGACACGACGGCTTCGGCGACGAGCCCAAGCGCCGGATCATGCTCGGCACCTACGCGCTCTCGGCCGGCTACTACGAGGCGTTCTACGGGCAGGCGCAAAGGGTGCGGACGATGATCCGCGACGAGCACGCCGCCGCCTTCGAGCAGTTCGACCTGCTCGTGAGCCCGACATCACCGACCGTCGCCTTCGAGCTCGGCGCGCGCACAGCGAACCCGCTCGCGATGTACGCCGCCGATCTGCTGACGATCCCGTCGAATCTTGCCGGCCTCCCTGGGCTCTCGATCCCGTGCGGCCTTTCGGAGGGCCTGCCGGTCGGCTTGCAGCTGATCGGCCGCCAGTTCTCCGAGAACCTGCTTTTCCGCGCCGGCCACGCGCTCGAGCGCGCGCTCGACTTCGACTACGTCCCGGAGCGGTACAGATGAGCGCCTGGGAACCGGTCATCGGGCTCGAGATCCACGTCCACCTGAAGACGCGGACGAAGATGTTCTGCCGCTGTCCGATCGCGTACTTCGAGCCGCCGAACACGCAGACGTGCCCCGTCTGCCTCGCGATGCCGGGCTCGTTGCCCGTGCCGAACCGCAAGGCGGTCGAGTGGACGATCCTGCTCGGGCTCGCGCTCGGTTGCGAGATCGCCCCGCGCGCGATTTTCCACCGCAAGAACTACTTCTATCCGGACAATCCGAAGGGCTACCAGATCTCCCAGTACGACGAGCCTCTGTGCGTGGACGGGCGCGTCGTCGTGCCCGGATCGGACGGCGACAGCGAGGTCGGGATCGTCCGCGCGCATCTCGAGGAGGACGCGGCGAAGACGGTGCACGTCGGCGGCGCCGAGGGCCGGATCCATGGATCCGAGAGCTCGCTCGTCGACTTCAACCGGGCGGGAACGCCGCTCGTCGAGATCGTCACGGCGCCGGACATCCGCTCGGCCGAACAGGCGAAGCGCTTCCTCCAGGTGCTCAGGCAGATGGTCGTCGAGCTCGATATCTCGGACGCGGAGATGGAGAAGGGCTCGATGCGGTTCGACGTGAACGTGTCAGTGCGCGAGGCGGGGGAGAGCGATTTCCGCACCCGCACCGAGCTGAAGAACATGAACTCGTTCAACTTCGCCGCGAAGGGAATCGAGCGCGAGATCCGCCGCCAGGTCGAGCTCTACGAGTCGGGCGGGACGGTCGTGCAGGAGACGCTGCACTTCGATCCGGGCAACGAATCGGCGCCGCCGCTGCGCTCGAAGGAGGAGGCGCAGGACTATCGCTACTTCCCCGAGCCCGATCTGGTGCCGCTCGAGCCCGACCGGGAGCTCGTCGAGCGGCTGCGCGGCGGGCTGCCCGAGCTGCCGTGGGCGCGGATCCGCAGGCTCGAAGCTGAGATCGGGTTCACGCTTGCGGAAGGGCTCGTGACGAGCGGGCGCGACGAGCTGTACTCGCGCGTCCCCGGCGAGCGCGAGGCCGTGGCGAACGTGGTCATGAACGAGCTCGCCGCGACGGGAGTCGAGCCGGCCGACGTGAACGCGGAGGAGCTCGGGAAGGTGATCGCAGCTCGTGCCGACATTCCGCGCGCCGCGTTTGCGGAGGCGTTGGCGGCGAGCGGGGACGAGGGCTTCTCGGCGGAGCGTTACCTCGCCGAGTCGGCGATCGCGGACGTGAGCGAGCTCGACCCGGTGATCGACCGGATCCTCGGTCAGAACCAGCAGCAGGTCGAGGCTTACCGCGGCGGCAAGGAGGGCCTGCTCGGCTTCTTCGTGGGCCAGGTGATGAAGGAGACGGGCGGAAAGGCGAACCCGAAGGTCGTGAACGAGCGGGTGCGCGAGAAGCTGAAGGCCTGAAGCTCGAGAGCAGCCGCTAGCCTGGAAATCAACCGCGACCCGGCCGAGCCGGCCACAGCAGCGTCACGGTCAGGCTCGCGGCGAGCACCGAGCCCGCGAGGCCGAGCGCAAGGTCGCCGAGCGTGTCCGTGTACGCGGTCCTCAGCTCGGGCGAGTTGCGGATGAACGTGAAGTACTCCCCGAACTCCCAGAGAACAGCGGTCACGCAGCCGAAGCCCACTGCGAGCCCGAACGCCTCCCAGCGCCCGACGGGTAGCCGCACCAGCAGCAGCCCGAACGCAGCCACGAGGATCGCCCAGTTCACGAAATGGTTTGCGTCGTCCCACCAGCCGATCGTGTCATAGAGGTTCGCCGCGTTCCCCGCGACGTCGATCAAGAAGGGGAGCACCAGGAGCGTGTCGAGCTCGAACGGATACGGCCCGCGTCGGCGGCGTCCACTGCGCCCTCGCCACCACCACGCCAGAGGTACGACGATCGCCGCGAGCGGATAGGTCAGCGCCCGGCCCGTCATCGCCTTACCCTCGAACTGCGGCAGATCGGGCCTCGCGACGGCGAAAAGGAGCAATCCAACTAGCCACGCTTTCACCGCTACGTCCGACCACATGGCCGCCCGCCGCTCCACAAGCCGATTCTGACGCCGGAATGGGGACGGTGGGAAATCACGCCTCAGCGGCTCGTTCTCCAGCCCGCGTATCGTCTAGCTAAAGCCCTCCCGCTTTCGATCCGAAAGAAGCGGTATGCGTGCCTGCCGCCCCAGGTCTGCTGCGTTCCTACTCGTCCTCGCCGCTCTCGTTCTCGCGCCTGCCGCGACGGCTTCCGGCAACGCGGGAGTCGCCGCACTGCAGGTGGCGCTCCGGGCGCGCGGGCTCTACTCCTCCACGATCGACGGCTTCGCGGGCCCCGCAACGACCGCCGCGGTCCAGCGTTTCCAGCACCGCGCAGGGCTCCCCGCCACCGGCATCGTCGACTCCCGCACGCGGCGCGCCCTCGGCCGCTACGGACGGCACCTCCTCGGCAGCCGGCCGCTCACCCGCGGCGCCGCCGGCTGGGACGTCGCCGCGCTGCAGTTCATGCTGGCCTGGCACGGCTTCCCGTCAGCCACGATCGACGGCGGCCTCGGAGTCCACACCGAGAAGGCGCTCAGGCGCTTCCAGCGCTGGGCCGGCCTGCCCGTCGACGGCGTCGCCGGACAGACGACCATCGCCGCGCTCAGGAAGCCTCCTGCCACCTGTTCGATCCCGCTCGCCTGGCCGCTACAGGCTGCCCTGGGCGGCCCCTTCGGCCCGCGCGGCAACCGCTTCCACGCAGGCATCGACCTGGTCGCGCCCACCGGCGCGTCCGTGCAGGCGGCAGCGCCCGGCCGCGTCGCGTTCGCCGGATTCGCGCGCGGCGGGTGGGGCAAGCTGGTCGTCGTCGTCCACCGCGACGGCGTCCGCACGCTCTACGCGCACCTCTCTGCGATCGACGTCCACCGCGGCGCCGCTGTCGAGACCGGCGAGCGCGTAGGCCTCGTCGGCGCAACCGGCGACGCGAGCGGCCCGCACCTCCACTTCGAGGTCCGCCTCCGCGGCGCCGCAGTCGACCCGCGCAGCGCTCTGCCCTGACGCCCAGCCGCCGCTCCCGGTAGTACCCTCGGGAGGAGTGGAAAAGCGGTACCTGATGACCCCCGGGCCGACCCCGGCACCGCCCGAGGTGCTCGCGGCGATCGCCCAGCCCGTGATCCACCACCGCGGGCCCGACTACAAGAAGCTCTACGCAGAAGTCCTCGCGCGCCTGCGCGAGGTCTTCCGCACCGACTCGGAAGTGCTCCTGTTCGGGGCGTCCGGCACGGGCGCGATGGAATCGGCTGTCGCGACTTCGGCGAACGGTGGGCCAAGCTCGCGGGAGCCTACGGCGCAGAGGTCGATCACCTTCGCTACGCGTGGGGCGAGATCCCCTCGCCCGACGAGGTCGCTTCGCGTCTGCGTGAGCGCCCCGCGACGGCGGTCTTCCTCACCCAGTCCGAGACGTCGACCGGCGTCGTCTCCGACCTGCAGCCGCTCGCCGCGGCCGCGCGGGAAGCCGGCGCCCTCAGCATCGTCGACGCGATCTCGAGCCTCGGCGCCGTCCCGCTCGAGACCGACGGCTGGGGCATCGACGTCGTCGCGGCGGGCGCGCAGAAGGCGCTGATGACGCCGCCCGGCCTCGCGATGGTCTCTGCCTCTGAGGCCGCCTGGAAGAGGAGCGCCGCCGCGGGATCGCCGCGCTTCTACTTCGACTGGGAGATCACGCGCAAGGGCCAATCAACCCTTGACGCGCCCGTGACGCCGCCAGTCTCGCTGGTGGCGGGACTCAATGTCGCGCTCGGCATCATCCTCGAGCAGGGCCTGGAGGCCGCGTTCGAGCGCCACCTGCGGCTCGGCCGCGCCTGCCGTGAGGGCGTCAAGGCGATGGGGCTGGAGCTCTTCTCCCCCGACGACGACAGCTCGGCGGTCGTCACGGCCGTGCGCGCGCCCGACGGCGTCGACTCCGACGAGCTCGTGCTGCTGCTCCGGGACCGCCACGGCGTCACGCTTGCGCCCGGCCAGGGCGAGCTGAAGGGACGGATCTTCCGCATCGGCCACATCGGCTACTACGACGTCTTCGACATCACGACCGCGCTCGCGGCGGTCGAGCTGGCGCTGGTCGAGCTCGGTGCCGAGGTCGAGCGAGGCGTCGCCGTCACTCGCGCGCTCGAAGCTTTCGAGCACACTCCCGTTTGAACCGCCCGCGGGTCCTGATCCGGGAGCCAATCGCCGAGGCGGGAATCGACCTGCTGCGCGAACGCTTCGACGTGGACGTCGACTCGAATGGCGATCTCGCCGGCAAGATCGGCGGCTACGACGCGATCGTGATCCGCTCGGCGACGAAGCTCACCGCCGACCTTCTCGAGCGCGCCGAGCGACTGAAAGTGATCGGACGCGCGGGAGTGGGGGTGGACAACGTCGACGTCGAGGCGGCGACGCGGCGCGGGATCGTCGTCGCAAACGCGCCTGAGTCGACCGTCACCTCGGCGGCCGAGCACACCATCGGGCTGCTCGTCGCCCTCGCGCGCAACATCCCGCAGGCCCACGCCGCGCTCAAGCAGGGTCGCTGGGAGCGCTCGGCCTGGGGCGGGATCGAGCTCGAAGGCAAGACGCTGGGCGTGCTCGGCTTCGGCCGGATCGGCCAGCAGGTCGCGCGCCGGGCGCTCGGGCTTGGCATGCGGGTCGTCGCCTACGACCCGTTCGTCGCGAAGGAGCGCTTTCGCGAGCTCGGCGTCGAGCGCCTCGAGAGCCCGGACGACGTGCTCGCTGCTGCCGGGTTCCTGACTCTCCACCTGCCGCTGACCGCGGAGACGCGCGGCTTCCTCGGCCGCGAGGCGATCGCGAAGCTCCCCGAGGGCGCGCGCGTGATCAATGCCGCCCGCGGCGAGCTCGTCGACGAGGACGCCCTCGCCGAGGCGCTCCGCTCAGGCCGGATCGCCGCGGCGGCGCTCGACGTCTACTCCGAGGAGCCGTACTCCGGCCCGCTGCTCGAGCTCGACAACGTGGTCGCCACTCCGCACCTCGCGGCATCGACCGAGGAGGCGCAGGACCGGGCGGGCGTCATCGTGGCAGAGCAGGTCGCGGCGGCGCTCGAAGGCGCCGTTGTGACGAACGCCGTCAACATTCCCGCGATCCGCGCAGAGGACCTGGAGCTGCTCGGGCCCTACATCCCTCTAGCCGCGAAGCTCGGCCGCCTGGCGATGGAGCTCGCGGAGGGCCGGGCAGAGCGGATCACGCTGTCCTACTACGGCGCGCTCGCCGGCTACGACACGCGGCTGCTCACGGTGGCCGCGCTGAACGGCGCCTTCCAGGGCCGCTCCGAGCAGCCGGTCAACTACGTGAACGCGCCGGTGATCGCCGCCGAGCGGGGGATCGAGGTGCTCGAGGAGAGCCGCCGCGCGAGCCGCGACTTCACGAACCTCGTCCGCGTCGAGGTGCGCTCGAACGGCGACCACGTCCGCGTGGCCGGGACGACGATCGGCAACGAGAACCGCCACTGGCTCGTCAGCGCGCTCGGCTTCGAGCTCGAGATGGAGCTCGCGCCGCTGATGGTCTTCTTCCGCTACGACGACGTGCCCGGCGTGATCGGCCGCGTGGGGACGCTCTTCGGCGAGGCCGGCGTGAACATCGCCAACATGGCCGTCTCCCGCACCAACCGCGGCGGCAAGGCGCTGATGGCGCTCTCGGTCGACACCGAGCCGCCGCCGGGGCTCGTCGCGACGGCACGCGAGCAGGGCTTCGACGACGCGCGCGTGATCTCGCTTACGGGGTGAGCCTGCTGCGATCCCGCGGGAAGAGCGTCGTCTCGCGGATGTTTCTCGCGCCGACGAGCCGCGCCGTCCAGCGCTCGAGGCCCAGCGCGAAGCCGCCGTGCGGCGGCATCCCGTACCTGAACGCCTGCAAGTAGCCCTCGTACGGCTCCGTCTCTCCGTCCAGCGCGGCCACGTAGTCGTCGTAGCGGTGCAGCCGCTGGCCGCCGGTGACGATCTCCATCCCGCGGAAGAGGAGGTCGAATGAGTTCGTGTATTCCGGCCGTCCCGGCTCGGGGTGCGTGTAGAACGGCCGCTTCGCTGCCGGGAAGCCGGTTACGAACAGCCAATCGCCGTGCTCCTCGCAGAGCCGCCGCTCGTCTGCGGGCGCCAGGTCGACGTCGTCGACGCCCGCGTCCTCGAAGTGCACCCAAGCGATCTCGGCGGGCACCTCGGGCAGGGGGGCCTCGAGCAGCTCGAGGGCGGCCGCAGCCCGCTCGCGGACAGCCTCGGCCATGCCCGCGATTGCCTCGCGCACGACGGCCATCACGTCGAAGTGGTCGCGGATGAACCCGACTTCCGCGTCGAGCGAGGTGTACTCGGCCAGGTGCCGGCCCGTCTCGTGCGGCTCGGCCCGGAAGACCGGCCCGACCTCGTAGACGCGCTCGAAGACGCCGACCATCGTCTGCTTGTAGAGCTGCGGGCTCTGCGCCAGGAACGCGGGACGGCCGAAGTAGTCGAGCGAGAACAGGTTGGCGCCGGTCTCCGTCGCGGAGGCGACGATCTTCGGCGTCGAGATCTCGACGAAGCCGAGCCCGTCGAGAGCGCGGCGGAAGCCGGCAAGCGAGGCCGCGGCGATCTGGAACTTGGCGCGCTCCCGCGGATGCCGCAGCGCCACCGCGGCGTGGTCGAGGATCATCGGCAGCGTCTCCTTCAGCACCGGCCGCCGCAGCTCGACGGGCGTGGCCTCCGCCGGCTCCGCGACCACGCTGAAACTTGGCTCCTGGAGCTCGACACCGCCCGGCGCCTGTGACGCCGTGACGGCGAGGCCCTCGACCTCGAGAACCGTTTCGGGCCGCAAGTCCAGCGTGCCGTCGACGACGGCCTGGGCGAGGCCGGCCCGGTCGCGCACGAGCACGAACGAGACGGCTCCCAGCTCGCGCTTCGCGTGCAACCAGCCCGCGAGGGTGACGCGCTCGCCGATGTGCGACGAGAGGTCTGTCGAAAGTACACGCATCGGGATCACCTCCTTCACACAGTCGCCCTACCTGTGCGGGCGGGAGGCGTCCCCGCGGTGCCACCGCACTTCGCCGCCGGAGCGGCCTCGTTACGACCCGATGACGGTGGTCGGCCGGCCGGCTCGGCGGACGTCACCCCGCGTCGTCGCCGTCACGCCAGAGGATACGAAACCGCGTGTCAGGTGGTCTCGGGCCGCGGGTTCAGGCGCTTGGCGATTCGCGCGATCACGCGGTCGAGCTTCTCGATCACGGAGTAGTGGCGGCCCCGGCCGACCACTCGCTCGATCGGCCCCTTGACGTGCCCGGGCCGCACCACGAAGTGCGTTGGGTGCTCGCGAACGCGCTCGTACTCCTCGAGCGGCACGCGGATGTGCTCGGTGCAGGTCGAGTCGCCGCATTCGCAGATGAAGTCGCCTACCTCCGACTCGAGGCGGTCCGAGGCCTCCCGGATGCCCTCGTTGACGTTCCTGAAGAGCGCCTCGGTCTTTCCGATCCGTTCCCGCGTTCGTTTCACGTGGGGAGACAACGGACGAGGCGTCAATTCGGTTGCGCGGGCTAGGCTGGAGACGTGGCGAAAGAAGCGTGGCCCGACCCGGTCGAGCGCGTGACCGCGTACCTCCGGGACGCCGGCGCCGAGGTGCGCGTCGAGGAGTTCTCCGACGGAACACCGACGGCCCAGGCCGCGGCAAAGGCCGTCGGCTGCGAGCTCGCCCAGATCGTCAAGTCGCTCGTCTTCGAATGCGACGGCAAGCCGGTCGTCGTCATGGTCCCGGGCGACCGGCGGGCCGACTCCGAGAAGATCGCCAGTGCCGCCGGCACCCGCTTCGCACGGATCGCGGGAGTGGAAGAGGTCCAGGATGCGACGGGTTTCGAGCCCGGGGCGGTCGCGCCGTTTCCGCTCCCGCGCGTCGAGCGCGTCTTCATCGACCGGACGCTGCTCAGCCACCGCCTGGTCTGGATCGGCGCCGGCTCGGACCGGCACATGGCAGCGCTCTCGCCGGCGGAGCTGGTCCGGCTGTCGCGGGCCCGGCCGATGGACGTCGTCGCGGCCCATACATAACATTTGGTCAAAAGGAGGCTTTGCTGCATGCGTGAGACCGAGAAGATCTGGATGAACGGAGACCTTGTCGACTGGAACGATGCGCGCGTCCATGTCGGCACGCACGGGCTCCACTACGGCTCCGGAATCTTCGAAGGGATCCGGGCCTACGAGACCGCGAAGGGCTCCGCCGTCTTCCGGCTCACCGAGCACCTGAAGCGGTTCGAGAACTCGGCCCGCCTGCTCGGGATGGAGCTGGGCTACTCGGTCGACGCGTTGCGCCAGGCGTCCCACGACGTGATCGCCGCCAACGGCCTGCCCGAGTGCTACCTCCGCCCGATCGCGTTCTTCGGCTACGGCGAGCTCGGCGTCTCGGCCGTGGGAAATCCCGTCGACGTCGTGATCATGAGCTGGCCGTGGGGCGCCTATCTCGGCGAGGAGGGCCTCAAGAACGGGATCCGCGCCAAGATCTCGAGCTGGCAGCGGATCGGGCCGAACGTGATCCCGCACGCCGCCAAGGCGACCGGGGTCTACCTCAACTCGATGCTCGCGGTCACCGAGGCGAATCGCGCCGGCTACGACGAGGCGATCCTGCTGACCGCCGAGGGCTACGTGGCGGACGGCTCGGGCGAGAACGTCTTCATCGTCAAGGACGGCGAGCTGTTCACGCCCGACCTCTCGACCTCGATCCTGCCGGGGATCACCCGCGACACCGTGATCCAGATCGCGCAGGACCTCGGCTACACCGTGCACGAGAAGTCGCTGATCCGCTCCGACCTGTACCTCGCGGACGAGGCGTTCATGACCGGCACCGCCGCCGAGGTGACGCCGTTGCGCGCGGTCGACGACGTCGAGATCGGAGTGGGGGCGATCACGCTCGAGATCCAGGAGGCGTATCTGGACACCGCGCGCGGTCGCAGCGAGCGCTGGGCCCAGTGGCTCGAGTACGCCACGCCCGCGCCGGCCGAGGCTTGAGCACCGGCCTCCGGGAGATACCGCTCGCCCGTCCGTTGCTGGACGAGCGGGAGGAGGAGCTCGTCCTGGAGGTGCTGCGGTCGGGTCGCCTTTCGCTCGGGCCGACGATCGACCGGTTCGAGGCGCTCATCGCGGAGCGGGTCGGGGCGCCGTACGCGGCCGCGGTCTCGAGCGGCACGGCGGGGCTTCACCTGCTCGCACGCGCGGCGGGCCTGGGGCCGGGCGACGAAGCGATCACGTCGCCGATCTCGTTCGTGTCGTCGGCGAACTGCTTCATCTTCGAGGGCGCCACGCCGGTGTTCGCGGACGTCGACCGGCGGACGCTGAATCTCGACCCGGCAGCGGTCGAGGCTGCGATCACCGAGCGGACGAAGGCGGTCGTCGCGGTCGACATGTTCGGGTACCCGTGCGAGCTCGACGAGATCCGCGCGATCTGCGAGCGGCACGGGCTGGCCCTGATCGAGGACGCTGCGGAGGCTTTGGGTGCCGAGTACAAGGGGCGGCCGATCGGCGGGCACGGCGTCTCGGCCGTGTTCGGCTTCTATCCGAACAAGCAGGTCGCCACCGGTGAAGGCGGGGTGGTGATGACGCATTCCGAGGACGAGTGGAAGCTGTTGCGCAGCTTGCGCAACCAGGGCCGCGATTACGAGGGCGGGGGCTGGTTCCACCACGTGCGGGTTGGGCTCAACTACCGGTGGACGGACGTGCAGGCCGCGATCGGGATCGGGCAGTTGGAGAAACTCGACCGGCTCTTGGCGCTGCGGGCCGAGGTGGCCGAGCGCTACGGGCGGCTGCTCGAGGGCGCCGACGTGGAGCCTCTGTGCCCGGACGACGACGACCATCGAAGGTCATGGTTCGTGTACGTGATCGCGCTGCGGGCCGGGTCGGACCGCGACCGCGTGATGGCGGAGCTGCGCGCGGCGGGTATCGGGACGGCGGACTACGTGCCGTGCGTGCACCTGCAGCCGTACATGCGGGACGCCTACGGCTTCGCCGAGGGGTTGTGCCCGGTGGCCGAGGACGTCGCGTCGCGCACGCTCGCGCTGCCGTTTTTCCCGCAGCTCGACGCCGAAGACCAGGAGCGGGTCGTCGAGGCCCTCCGAACCGCGCTCTAGGCGTCGGAACAAACCGGCGCACATTCGTCACGGAGCGGTCATACCCGGGTGCGCCTTTGGCGGGTAAGGTCGACGCGAGGGCGGCGGGTGATTCATCCCCACCCTGGGTGGGGGACTAGGTCCATGCGCGCGCGTGAACATTTACGGCGCCTCGGCTCCGCCCGGGGCGCGCGCGCCACGCGATAATCCCCACATGTCGAACGGCAACCGGATGGTCTTCCTCGGCTTCGGCAAGTACGCCCGCGCCGACAAGATCTATGCGATCGAGCCGATTCGCGACGACCGCCGCGGGCACGGCCGCCGCACGCTCGTCTGGGTCGAGGGGGTCGCGGAGCCGATCGTCGCCTCGCGCACCGAGCGCACGATCCTCGCCGACATGGGCCAGGACGCCGCACTGCGCAAGCCGCTCCTCGACGATGCACTCGACCTCGCCGAGCGCCTCGCGGAACAGTCGCAGAGCGGCCGCGTCGACCTCGCCGACCTGGGCCGCCGCGCCCGCCGCCTGCTCGAGGCGACCGCCCGCCCCGACGACCCCGACAACAAGCTCTTCTAGTTGGAACCGACGGAAGTACGACCGCCGAGCGGGCTCCGCCGCTTGGCGATCGACATCGGCCCGCTCCGGCGCTACCCCGCTTTCCGCCGGCTCTTCATCGGCCAGACGGTCTCGACGTTCGGCAGCGAGATCGCGGCAGTCGCCGCGCCGATTCAGCTCTACCACCTCACGCACTCGACCCTCCAGGTCGGGCTCCTCTCCCTCTGCGAGCTCTTCCCGCTCCTGACCCTGACGATCGTCGGCGGGGCAATCGCAGACGCCGTCGACCGCCGCAGGCTGCTGCTCGTCACGGAGGTCTCGCTGGCCGTGGTTGCACTCGGCTTCGCCGCGAACGCGAGCCTCGCCCACCCGCGCGTCTGGGCGCTGTACGTCCTCGTGACGGTCGCGATGTCGGTCTTCTCGCTCGGCGTCGCCGGCCTGAACACGGTCATCCCGAGGCTCGTCGGCCCTGACGAGCTGGCCGCGGCGAACGCGATCGAGAACGTCTACGGGAGCACGACGAACGTCGCTGGGCCCGCGCTCGGCGGCGCGCTGATCGCTTTGCTCAACTACCGCGGCGCGTACCTGCTCGACGCTGGAACGTTCGCCGCTTCGCTTTGGTCGGTCTGGCTTCTGCCGCCGTTGCCGCCGGCGCACGACGCCGAGCGTCCGAGCCTCCGGACAATCGCCGAGGGCTTTCGCTTCGCCCGCAGCAAGAAGGTCCTGCTCGGCATGTTCCTCGTCGACTCCAACGCAATGGTGTTCGGGATGCCGCGGGCGCTCTTTCCTGCACTCGCGTTCGGCCGATTTCACGGCGGCTCAGGCGTGGCCGGCCTGCTCTACGCCGCCCCGTACGCGGGCGCGCTCGTGTCGTCGCTGCTCTCGGGCTGGATCGGCCACGTGCGCCGCCAGGGCCTGATCGTGGCGATCGCGGCAGCCCTGTGGGGAGTCGCGATCGCCGCGTTCGGCTTCGCCGGAAGTCTCTGGCTCGCGCTGCTGCTGCTCGCTGCCGCCGGCGCCGCGGACAACGTCAGCGCTGTCCTGCGCGGGACGATTCTCTGGACCGTCACTCCCGACCACATCCGCGGGCGCGTGTCCGGAATCGAGTTCGCGCAGGTCGCCGCGACGCCCGCGCTCGGCAACGTCGAGGCGGGCGTCCTGGCGTCGCTCACGAGCCTCCGCTTCTCGATCGTCTCCGGCGGGCTCGCTTGCGTCGCCGGTACCTTCCTCGTTGCTCTCGCCGTCCCCGCGTTCATCCGTTACGACGCCCGTGCTCGGGACTGACTTCTTCGCCCGCAGCGTCCACGACGTCGCGCCTGACCTGATCGGCGTGACGCTCCTCATCGACGGCATCGGCGGGCGCATCGTCGAGGCCGAGGCCTACGACCACGAGGATCCGGCGAGCCACGGCTACCGCGGCCGCACCGAGCGTAACGCCTCGATGTTCGGTCCGCCGGGACACGCGTACGTCTACCGCTCGTACGGGATCCACTGGTGCCTCAATCTCGTCTGCGAGGAAGAGGGTGTCGCGAACGCCGTCCTGATCAGGGCGATCGAACCGACCTACGGGCTCGATGAGATGCGCAAGCGCCGCGGCGTCGATGACCCGCGCCTCCTCTGCTCCGGCCCCGGCAAGCTCTGCCAGGCGCTCGGCGTCACGCGCGAGCACGACGGCCTGCCGCTCGACCGCCCGCCGTTCGAGCTGCGACCGCGCGAGGGCCACGTCGAGGTCGTCGCCGGCCCAAGGATCGGCATCACCCGAGCCGCCGAGCTCCCGTGGCGCTATGCCGAGACTGGTTCCCGGTACCTCAGCCGCGCGCTACGGCCAGCCTGACGACCAACCCGGAGGTGGCGGCCGTCTGCCCGTGGGGGCTCTGCCAGGTCACGATCGCCGAGCCGGGCGGATGCCCGTCGACCTTCCACTTCAGGTGGAGCCGCTCCAGCCGAGCCTTCGCCCGCGCGAACCGCAGGCCGACGACCTTCGGGACGATCCCATGGAGCGCCTTCGGCAGCACGAGCGTCACCTTCTGGTACGACGAGAGCGTTCCCTTCGCCGGGTACTGGCGGAGCACGATCCCCAGTCGCTGGCGCGGCTTGGCCGGCTGGTAGACGTAGAGCGGCCTGAGCGGCATCGAGGCGAGGCGCGCGTTCGCCTCGGCGACCGTTTCGCCGACGACGTGCGGGACGTCGACTTCGTTCACCTTGCAGTCGGCCGTGCGCGCGGGGCCGCGGCCCGAGAAGTACTCGAGCACCTTGGGGCTGTGGCAGTTCCCGTTGTCGAGCTCGACCTGGCCGTTGCGGTAGACGACGTACCTCGGCGAGGCGTACGGAACGGAAGGCGCCGGAAAGCCCGCCGGCTCGTCATGCAGGTAGGGGAGCGCCTGCTCCATGAAGCTCTTCCAGATCAGCGCCGGGAACGTGCCGCCCGCGACCGGGCCGCCCTGGTAGTCGGTCAGCATCGGGTGGAGCGTGTTCGGGTAGCCCACCCAGACGGCCGCGACGAGCTGTGGCGTGTAGCCGACGAACCAGGCGTCGCCGTAGTTCTCGGTCGTGCCGGTCTTGCCCGCCTGCGGCCGTCCGTCGGAGAGCCTCGCGAGCTTGCCGGTGCCGCCGGCGACGACGGTCTGGAGCAGCGAGGTCTCGAGCGCCGCGGTGTTCTGCGTCAGCACGGCCCGCCGCACCGGCCGGTTGTCGTCGACGACCTTCTCGGTCTGGTTCCGGACGATCGAGATCGCGCGCGGGTGGTTGCCGAACGCCGCCCCGTCGATCCGTCTGCCGCCGTTCGCGAACGCCGAGAACGACCGCGCCATCTCGAGCGGGTTTACGGCCTCCGCGCCGAGGCCGATCGCGAAGTAGCTCTTCAGGGGGCTGGTGATCCCGAGGCTCTTCGCCGTGGCGGCGACCGCAGCCGGCCCGACGAGCTGCGTCAGCTGCGCGTAGACCGTGTTGTCCGAAAACTCGGTCGCGGCCGCGAGCGAGATCCGGCCGAGATCGGAGTTCTCGTAGTTGTGGACGTACCAGATCTTGTCCCCGAGAGGGATTGCGACGGGCCCGGACTCGAACTGCGACGAGGGAGCGATCCCCTGCTTGAGCGCGGTGGCGAGGACGAACGGCTTGAAGGATGACCCCGGCTGGCGCTCGCCCTGCACGGCGAGGTTGAACTGGCTCTTGAGGTAGCTGTTGCCGCCGATCATCGCAAGCACCTTGCCGGTGCGCGGGTCGACGGCGACGAGCGCCGCGGACGGCCCCTTCGGGTTCGTCAGCCACTTCGAGATCGCCCGCCGCGCCATGCGCTGCACCTTGAGATCGATCGTCGTGTAGACGCGCAGCCCGCCGCCGAAGACCCGGCCCGAGCCGTACCGGTCGATCAGCTGCTGTTTGACGTAGTTCGTGAAGTACGGCGCCGGGCCTTGCTTGCCCGAGAGATGGACGTCGGCCGGCGTCGGGAGTGGACGCCGGTTCGCGGCGACGAACTCCGCGCGCGTGATGTCGCCCTGCTCGAGGAGGTCACGGAGCACGACGGTCCGGCGCTCGCGAGCTGCCTTCGGGTTCGCGACGGGGTCGTACAGGTTCGGGTCCGAAGGAATCCCTGCAAGGAGCGCGGCCTCCGCCCAGTTCATGGGGTCGGCCTTGTGGTGGAAGTAGGTCAGCGACGCCTGCTCGATGCCGTAGGCGCCGTTGCCGAAGTAGATGGTGTTGAGGTAGGCGGCAAGGATCCTGTCCTTCGGCCAGCGCTGCTCGAGTTGCCACGCGAGGGCCGCCTCCTTCAGCTTCCGCCCGATCGAGCGCTGCCGCCGGTGGAGGCAACTGTTCTTGACGAACTGCTGCGTGATCGTCGAGCCACCCTCGACGACCTTCTTGTTGCGAACGTCCTGCCAGACCGCGCGCACGATCCCGTGGATGTCGACGCCGCGGTGCTCGTAGAAGCGCCGATCCTCGACAGCGACGATCGCCTGCTTGACCCGCGGCGAGATGTCGCCTGACGGAACGATGATGCGGCTCTCGGAGCCGCGAAGGACCGCCAGGACGCGCCGGCTCGGCACTCCGGCGTAGACGTAGCCGTCGACCTCCTGCTTCTGGCAGCGGACGGGATCGAGCGACGGGATCTGGCTCGCGACAGCGGTGATCAACCCGAACGTGAACGAGATCGTCCCGAGCGCGAAGAGGATCAGCAGGAGGCCGAGCAGACGCAGCTTTCTGATCCTGCGCCGCGGCTTGCGGGGCGCCTGCTTGAGGGCGGAACGCGGCACGAGAAGCGCCAGATTGTAACGCTAGACTCGCCGAGCGTATGCCTCTCCCCGAGCTCACTCGTAACGCCGTGCACGTGCTTCCCGAAGGAGGACTGGAGCGCAAGCTCGCGCTCGGCCGGCCGCTGCGGGTGAAGCTCGGCATCGACGTCACGGCCCCGGACGTGACGCTCGGCAACGGCATCCCGCTGCGGCGGATGCGCGCCTTCGAGGACGAGGGCCACACGGGCGTGCTGATCGTCGGCGACTACACGACTCGGATCGGCGACCCGTCTGGCCGGAAGACCGAGCGGCCGATGATCGATCCCGCGGTGATCGACGCGAACGCGCAGCGCTACTTCGAGCACGCGTCGACGATCATCGACCCGGAGAGAACCGAGCTCCGCTTCAACAGCGAGTGGCTCGCGAAGCTCGACTTCGCCGACGTCCTACGCCTGACGAGGACGACGACTGTCGCGCGGATGCTGGAACGCGACGACTTCGCGAACCGCTTCGCCGCGAAGGAGCCGATCTCGGTTTCCGAGCTCCTCTACCCATTGATGCAGGCGTACGACTCCGTGGCCGTCGAGGCCGACGTCGAGCTCGGCGGGACCGACCAGCTCTACAACCTGCTGATGGGCCGCGACGTGATGGAGGCCTACGGGCTCGAGCCGCAGGTCGCGCTCACGGTTGAGTACCTCGACAGCTGGGACGGAATCGGCATGAGCGCCTCGCGCAGGAACTACATCGGCCTCAAGGAGGCGCCCGAGGAGCAGTTCGGCAAGGCGATGCGGATCCCGGACTCGCTGCTGCCGCAGTGGTACCGGCTGGTGATGGAACGCGAGGACGTCCCCGACGATCCTTTCCAGGCGAAGCTCGAGCTCGCCCGCTTCATCGTCCGCAGGGCCTGGGGCGAGGAGGCGGTGGCCGACGCCGAGGAGCACTTCACGCGGGTGGTCCGCGAGGGCCAGGCGCCCGAGGACGTGCCGGAAGTCGAGCACGCGGAGCCCGTCGTCCATCTGCCGGCTCTGCTCGCGCAGACGTTCGGCGAATCGACCAGCCACTGGCGCAGGGTGATCGATCAGGGCGGGGTGAAGGCGAACGGCAGTGCCATCACCTCGTACGACGTCGACACGAGCTCGGTCGAAGGGGCCGTGATTCAGGCCGGAAAGCGCCAGTTTCTGCGTATTCGCGCTGCTTGACACCCCCCTGGCCACTGCTATCATTCCCGGGCCGCTCGACAGGGTGGCGTGTGGGAAGTCCCTGTAACTCGACCAGGAGCGCCTTCGGACGCAGACGGATACGACGAAAGATCCGAGCTAACGAGGGCCTCTGGCGCGAGTCGGAGGCTTTTTTACGCGCCGGCCGCGGCGCAGGTCTTTGAAAACTCAGCAGTGCGATCACGCCGAGACCTCAAGCCTTCGGGCTTGGGGCCTTAAGAACCCGTCAACCCTTCTTCGGAAGGGAAGACAACTTTGAGCACAAGCTCGAAGTGATCGATTTGCCGACCACCTTCGGGTGCCGGCAACAATCTTCACGGAGAGTTTGATCCTGGCTCAGGACGAACGCTGGCGGCGCGCTTAACACATGCAAGTCGAGCGAGAACCCAGGCTTCGGCCTGGGGGAAAGCGGCGAACGGGTGAGTAACACGTGGGTAATCTGCCCTCGACATCGGGATAGCCCGGGGAAACCCGGATTAATACCGAATGGCCCATCTGCTCTTCGGAGCGGCTGGAAAAGGTAGCTTCGGCCTCCGGTCGAGGAGGAGCCCGCGGCGGATTAGCTTGTTGGTGAGGTAACGGCTCACCAAGGCTACGATCCGTAGCTGGTCTGAGAGGACGATCAGCCACACTGGGACTGAGACACGGCCCAGACTCCTACGGGAGGCAGCAGTGGGGAATCTTGCGCAATGGGCGAAAGCCTGACGCAGCGACGCCGCGTGCGGGAAGAAGGCCTTCGGGTTGTAAACCGCTTTCAGGAGGGACGAAGCCACTCGGGTTAATAGCCCAGAGGGTGACGGTACCTCCAGAAGAAGCCCCGGCTAACTACGTGCCAGCAGCCGCGGTAATACGTAGGGGGCAAGCGTTGTCCGGATTTATTGGGCGTAAAGAGCGTGTAGGCGGCCAGATAGGTCCTCTGTGAAAACTCGAGGCTTAACCTCGAGATGTCGGTGGAAACCATCTGGCTAGAGTCCGGAAGAGGAGAGCGGAATTCCTGGTGTAGCGGTGAAATGCGCAGATATCAGGAAGAACACCCGTGGCGAAGGCGGCTCTCTGGGACGGTACTGACGCTGAGACGCGAAAGCGTGGGGAGC
>VAXM01000158.1 GCA_005883335.1 Actinomycetota bacterium | reverse complement strand
GGGGACACCTGATTTTAAGTCAGGCGCGTATGTCCAGTTTCGCCACCCCGGCGCGGGAATCCTAGCCGCGCCCTCGTCGGATCAGAGCCCGCCGACTGAGGCGTCGCTTGCGATGCCGACTAAGAGGCCGTCCCGGCTTTGCCGGTACGGCCGCCTAAAGCCCGCCGAAGGCGTATGAGCTCGGGATCTTCTTCGGCGGCTTGCCGACGACGATCGCGACCTCCTGATGCTTGATCAGCACCAGCTTCGACGGATCGCCCGCGTAGGGAGCGCCGTTGACGTACGTGCGCCAGGGCGTCTGCGGCTTGCAGTAGCCACCGACGCACCGATTGGTCAGCCGGACACCCCAGACGCCGAAGAACTCGCCGAGCGAGAACGTCCGCTTCGTGGACGACTCGACGTGCATGACCCCGGTTGCGTCGTGGGTGTGCAGGTCGGTCAGGAACTGGCCGTCGTAGATGCCGATCTGGCCGGGCACGGTCTCGTGCTTGCCGTTCACGTAGATGTCCAGGTGCGCGTGGATGTGGATCACCGTGCCCTCGGCACTTAGCTGCGGCAGCCCAAGGGGCCCGAGCCGGTCGGGTAGGTGGTCGACGCCGGCATTCCACGGCGCCGGACCTGTCTGGAGGCCGACTAGCTGGCTCCAGTCGACCGGCGGCGGCGCGCCGCTGCTGCTCCCGCGCCCGAACGCGAAGAAGAGCACGGCGACGATTCCGATCGCGGCGACGCCCGAGGCGGCGAAGGCGACCGATGTCCAGAGCGTGCGCCGCTCTTCGGCCGTGCGCCGACGGCGCTGGTCGACCCGCCGCTGGGGGGCCTGGACTTTCCTCGGAGGGGCTGGAGTTCGCGCTTTCTTGGCCAAGGCCCGGGCGATGCTAGCAGCCGTTTCCGAGGGCTCTTGACAGACGCCCCATCCGGGCTTTAGGTTCGTCGCGTCAGATCCGGAGGGCCGAAAGGTTGTCCGGATCTGGCGTTTTCGGCGGTCATTTCGGATACTGCGCTCAACGAAACCGCAAGGAGGCCGCCAATGGGTTGGCTCGACAAGTTGCTCGGCCGCGGCAAGAAGACCGCGGGAGAGATGACAGGCGACAGCTCGATGAAGCGCGAGGGCATGGGCGAAGAGCAACCGGCGCCGAGCGCCGGCATGCCCACGACTCCCGAGCAGCCCGGGCCGTGATCCCGAGGGCGGCGCAAGCCGCCCTCGTTCGTTCCGTCCGATGCCCCAAGTACCGTTCGTCGGCTCATGACGTTGCTCGCAACAGTGCTCGTGCTCGCCGCCGGAGGCGGTGTCCTCGCCTTCTGGCTCTCGCGCGTCCTCGAGCGGCTGCTGGCCGCACGGAACACCGAGATGGACGGGCGCCTGCAGGCGATGACCGCCACGATGGACCGGCGGCTCGGGGAGCTCGACACGAAGGTCGACCGGCGCCTCGAGGACGCCACGAAGCAGACCAACGCGCTGTACAAGCAACTCGGCGCGGTGGGGCAGGCGACCGCGCATCTTGCCGAGCAGGCGAAGGGACTCGGAGAGCTGCAGCAGATCCTGCGCCCGCCGAAGGCCCGCGGTGGGTTCGGAGAGCTTCTGCTCGGCCAGCTGCTCGCCGACCGGCTCCCGCCGACCGCCTACGCGTTGCAGTACGGGTTCGCGGGCGGCGAGCGGGTCGACGCGGTGATCAAGGTCGACCGGATCGTCCCGATCGACTCCAAGTTCCCGCTCGACAACTTCGAGCGGATGCTCACGGCCGGCAACGACATCGAGCGGCAGCAGTTCGAGAAGCTCTTTGCGCGGGACGTGAAGTCGCACGTCGACGCCATCGCCTCGAAGTACATCCGGCCCGACGAGGGCACCTACGACTTCGCGTTCATGTACCTCCCCTCGGAGGCGATCTACTACGAGCTCGCCTGCGGCAAGACGGGAGCGCTGCTCGAGTACGCGCACGACAAGCGGGTGCTGCCGGTCTCGCCGACCACCCTGACGGCCTACCTGCAGGTGATCGTCCTCGGGTTGAAGGGGCTCCAGATCGAGCAGCACGCTCAGGAAGTGATGGCCTACTGCACCCAGCTGCAGAAGGACTTCGGGAAGTTCAAGGAGGACTTCGAGCTGGTCGGCACGCATCTCGACCGCGCGCAAAAGAAGTTCCTCGAGTCCGAGAAGCGCCTCGGAAAGTTCGAGACGAAGCTCGACCAGGCCGCCGAGTCGCCGGCGGAGCTGACTGCGCCGACCGAGGCGCAGGAACTTCCGCGCGCCGTCGACGCGGCCTAGGCGCTCGCTTGCGACGCCGATCAAAGAGGCCGTGCCGGCTTTGCCGGTGCGGCCGTCTTAACTAGACGCCGGCCGGCTGCTGCTCTTTGAGGTAGCGGATCAGTCCGCCCGCAACGACGATCTCGCGCTCGCGCGGGAGGAGGTCGTGCGTGAGCGTGATCGTGCCGGCACCCTCGATCTCGGTCTCTAGCTCGTCCTCCCCTTCTGCGATCGAGTGGAGGCGCGAGACCGTCCAGGTCTGTCCGAGCTCGGCCTTGTCGTAGTCGGCCGGGTCCTGGAAGAGGAGCGGCACGATGCCCTGGGCGATCAGGTTTCGCCGGTGAATCCGCGCGAAGCCCTTCGCGATCACGGCGCGGACGCCGAGCTGGGCCGGCGCGAGGGCAGCGTGCTCGCGGCTCGATCCCTGACCGTAGTTGTCGCCCGCGACGATGAACCCTCCGCCCCACTCGTGCGCGCGCTTCGGGAACTCCTTGTCGCGGTGCTGGAAGGTGAACTCGGCGATCGCGGGGACGTTCGAGCGGTACGCCATCACCGTCGCGCCGTCCGGTGAGAGGTCGCCGGTCGAGATGTCGTCCGGCGCGACGATCAGCACGCGCAGCCGCAACTCGTCCGGGAGCGGCTTCTGCTCGGGCGGCGGCTTGATGTTCGGGCCACGCGGGATCTGGATCGACGCCGCCTCCTCTGCGGGGACCGGCTCGAGGATGTGCCTCTGCACGACCGCGGGGCGCGCCTTCGGCCGCTCCGGGATTTCTGCGGGCGAGAGCTCCCGCGGGTCGGAGATGACGCCGGTGAGCATCGAGGCTGCGGCGACGGCCGGCGAGCAGAGGTAGACCTGGTCGTCTGCGGTCCCGCTGCGGCCGGGAAAGTTGCGGTTGAAGGTCCGGAGCGAATTCGACCCCGAGGGCGGCGCCTGGCCCATGCCGACGCACGGCCCGCATGCGGGCTCCAGCATGCGCACGCCCGCCATCAGGAGGTCGACGTACGTGCCCGAGCGGGTGATCTGGTCGAGGATCTGGCGCGATCCCGGTGTCGCGGTCGCCGAAACGAGCTTCTCGGAGATTTGCTGGCCCCGGAGCACCGAGCCGCAGACCGCGAGGTCCGCGTACGACGAGTTGACCGACGAGCCGATGCAGACCTGCGTCAACTCGGTCCCGACCAGCTCGTCCACCGGCACGACGTTGCCCGGGCTCGACGGTTTCGCCACGAGCGGGACGAGCTCAGCCAGATCGAGGTGCTCCTCCTCGTCGAAGTCGCCGGTGTCGCCGGTGTCCATCGCGACGAAGTCACCCTCGCGCTGCTGCTCGGTCAGCCAGGCGCGGGTCTCGTCGTCCGCCGGGAAGACCGCGCCGGTCGCACCAAGCTCCGCGATCATGTTCGCGATCGTCCCGCGCTCGGTGTAGCTGAGCGTCGAGACCCCTGGGCCGGTGAACTCGAAGATCGCGCCGCGGCCGCCGCGCACCCCTCGCCGGCGCAGCAACTCGAGGATCACGTCCTTCGCCTGGATCCACGGGCGCTGCAGCTCGTTCTCGAGGCAGACGGCGACGTCGAGCCCGCCCGCGCCGATCGCGATCATCCCGCAGGAGCCGGACTGGGTCGTGTGGCTGTCGGCGCCGATCAGCGTCTTGCCGGGCACGGCGAAGCGCTCGCAGTGGACGTAGTGGCAGATCCCGTTGCCCGGCCGCGAGAACCAGAGGCCGTAACGCGCCGCCATCCCCTGCAGGAAGCGGTGGTCGTCCGGGTTCTTGAAGTCGATCTGGAGGATGTTGTGGTCGACGTAGACGACCGCGGTTTCGACCTGGACGCGGTCGACGCCGAAGAGCTCGAACTGCATGCAGGCCATCGTCCCCGTCGCGTCCTGCGCGAGGGTCTGGTCGACACGAAGCGCGATCTCCTGCCCCGGAATCAGTTCGCCGCGCTCGAGGTGCTCTTCGAGGATCGTGCGCGCGAGTGAGGCCATCGCTTCAAGACTATTCAAACCGGACCCGCGGAGGCAGCAGGTCTAGAAATGCACTAAAAGCGTCACGCCCTTGTCGCGAAACACGCGCTTCGTGTTCGCAAATTCCGACTAACCGGTGGCAGCCACCGTCACGGTTCAGTAACGCAGGACGGCGCCGATGCCTTCGACCGGGTCGAGGTCCTGGCGCTGGCGCAGAGCCCAGACCGTCCCGCCGTGGGCAAGCGTCTGGTGCACCGCGAGGTCGAGCCCGTCGCGGCTCTCCTCCATCTGCGTCCCGTCCAGCGGACAGTTCCCAGGCTCGGCGGCGACGCGGCCGCAAGCCGGGCACTGCCAGGCCCGGTGGTCGGCCCCGTCGTGGAAGAGCAGCAGCTCGACGCGCCCGTCGGAAGCCGCCTCGAGCGTCTGCGCCCACCCGGAAGCCGCGCGGCCGTTCCGCCCCGCCGCCTCACGCCAGCGCTCGACCGCCGTCGTCTCCTGCTCGGCCCGCCAGCGCTCGAGAAGCGGCTCGACCGTCCGCAGCAGCTGCGCTGGATTCGCGTGCGCGTCGGCGGAAGCCCAGCCGATGATCGCCTCCTTGACCTCGCTCGAGAGCTCCTCCTCGAGCTCGGCGCGAGTCTCCTCGCTGGCCACGACGACCACGCGCGGGCGCCGCAGCCGACGCAACGCTCGCTCGAGCGTCGCCGCCACGTCTTTGAAGTGATCCTGGACGAGCTTCTCGATGTGCCGCTGGTAGCGCGCCTGCGACCAGCCGCCCTGGTCGTGCCGCCCGTGCTGCTCGTCGAACTCGTTCGCCAGCTCCTCGAGCCGGCCGCCGCGCAGCCGGTAGAGATCCCCCCGCTCGCGCCCCACGAACGCGACGAGCACCCCGTCGCCACGGCCGATCAGCGGCACGAGCGGCGCGAGGTAGAACGTCCGGCCAACCTTGACCAGATCGGGCACGCGCTCGCTCAGCGGCAAGGGCTGCCAGACGTTGTCGAGCCCCGCACAGTAGACCGCGTACCCACGAGACCCCTCGCGGCTGAAGGCGGACTCGAAGAATGCGCGCAGCCGGGCCACATCGTCGCGCAGCCCCTGCTTCTGCTCGTGCGTCAGTTGGGCGCGATTCGCCATCTCGGAGCGCACGATCTGCTCGAGCAGCGCGTTCACGCGGCTGTCGACGTCGTCGGCGGTCGGCGAGACCCCTGGATCGAGGTCGAGGTAGAGGCTGATGGCGCAGCCGTTGTCCGCCCGAAAGGTCGCGAGCTCCCGCAGTCCCTCCCAGGTCACCGTCGCTGCCATTCGCCCACCTCCAGTTGCCGGAAACCGGCGATTTTACGCGTGCCGTCACGGGCCGGAACGGTAAGGGCCACGACGAAGCCGATCGCGAGCGCAGCTGCCGACGCTGCGAAGGCGATGGTGAAACCGTTCTCGGTCGGCAGGCTCTTCGCCGCAACGGTCGCGGTGACGATCCCGGCGGTAACCTGACTGCCGATCGCGCCACCGATCGTTCGAACGATCGTGTTCGCGAGGCCGGCCAGCGCCGTGCCGGCCGCAAGGACGATCAGCACCGCGACGAGCATCCGCTTTTGCCGAACATGTCGCCGAGGCGGCCGGCAATCGGCGTCATCACGGACGCGCTCAAGAGGTAGGCGCTGAGAATCCACGCCGCGCCCGCGGTAGTCGTGTGTAAGTCGTGCTGGATCGTCAGCAACGCGGGCGCAACGAGCGACTGCAGCAGCGAGGAGGCGACGGCCGCCACTGCCAGCAGCGTGAAGGTGACGTTGTAGTGCTGCCGGTGAACCTCGATGCTGCTCACGTGACTGGAGTGTTCACAATCGGCCACGGTACGCGCCCGGCCGAGGAGCTCGTAGCGTGCCTCCAGGAGGCGAAAGTCGAGACGCTCGTCGACGTGCGGCGGTTTCCGGGCTCGCGGCGGAACCCGCAGTTCGGGCAGACGGCGCTCGCGGAGGCGCTGGAGAGGGCCGGAATCGCCTACCGCCACGCGGAGGAGCTCGGCGGCCGCCGCAGCCGCGAGCTGGGCGAGGAGCGGTTCAGCTGCATCCGAGTCGCGGCGTTCCGCAGCTACGCGGCGCGCATGGGAACCGACGCCTGGCAGCAGGCGCTGGCCGCGGCCCTCGCCGAGCCGACGCCTTGCTTCATGTGCGCGGAGACCCTCTGGACGCGCTGCCACCGGCGGCTAATCGCCGAGCTACTCGTCGCGCGCGGCCACCACGTGACGCATCTGATCCGGCCGGGACGGCAAGAGCCGCACAGGCTCTACGATGAGTCCGAGGTTCGCGGCGGCCGCCTGTATCTATGCGGCGCCGAGGTGGCCTGAGGAAGTTTCGACCGGTCCCATTCGTTTAATACTCCGGAGAAGTAGATGAACGAAACGAGAGAACTGATCATCATCGGCGGCGGCCCCGCCGGCTACACCGCAGCGCTCTACGCAGCGCGCGCGAACCTGAGCCCGCTCGTCATCGAGGGCTTCGCCTGGGGCGGCCAGCTGATGATCACGAGCGACGTCGAGAACTACCCCGGCTACGCCGACGGCATCCTCGGCCCGCAGATGATGCAGGACTTCCGGCGCCAGTCCGAGCGCTTCGGCGCGGAGTTCGTGACCGACGACGTCACGAAGGTCGACTTCTCGGAGCACCCCTTCCGGGTCTCGGTGGGCGACACGGACTACTTCTCCGAGAGCGTGGTCGTCGCCACCGGCGCCAGCGCCCGACAGCTCGGCCTCGAGACCGAGCGGACCCTGCAGGGCAAGGGCGTCTCCTACTGCGCCGTCTGCGACGCCGCGTTCTTCCGCGAGAAGGAGGTCGTGGTCGTCGGCGGCGGCGACTCCGCGATGGAGGAGGCGATCTTCCTGACGAAGTTCGCCAACAAGGTCACGCTCCTGCACCGGCGCGACGAGTTCCGCGCGTCGCAGATCATGCTCGACCGGGCGCACGCGAACGAGAAAATCGAGTTCGTGACCCCCACCGTCGTGGACGAGGTCCTCGCCCAGGACGGCCAGACGGCCGGCGTGCGAATCCGCGACTTGAACAGCGAGGAGATCCGCGAGATCCCGGCGCAGGGTCTGTTCGTGGCGATCGGCCACGACCCGAACACGAAGCTCTTCCTCGACCAGCTCGACCACGACAAGGCCGGCTATCTCTTGACGAAGCCTGGTTCGACCGAGACCAACGTCGAGGGCGTTTTCGCAGCCGGCGACGTCGTCGACCACACGTATCGCCAGGCAGTGACCGCGGCCGGCAGCGGCGCGATGGCGGCGCTCGACGCGGAGCGCTGGCTCGCCGCGCGCGAGGGTCACGCGGCCACCGCGTTGGCCGCGCCCCGCGAGGGCTAGCCGACCGGCGGAGTACGCTCGGCCGATGGCCGAGTGGATCGACCTGCTCGACCCGGAGGAGCAGGCACTCCACGACGCGCTGCCAGGCGAGGTCCACGACCGCGCCTACGAGCAGCTTTTGCGGCCGACGAGGCACGACGACGAGCCGAGACCGCGGCTCGAGGGCCACGACCACTACGTCTTCGGCGTCTTCCTCGTCCCGATCGCGATCCGCGAGGAGGACCGGGTCTTCTACCAGGAGGTAGACATCATCGCGGCGCGCGAACGGCTCCTGACCGTACGCAAGACCCCCGAGGGGGGCCATCCGTTCGACCTCGAGCCCGCGCGGGAGTCCGTGACGAA